>JADCJN010000222.1 GCA_020247005.1 Silvanigrellales bacterium | reverse complement strand
CCTGAGCCATCTTTCACCGTTCGGCGCAGATTTGGCGAAATGCGAAAAAATCGCATTTTCCGAATCAAGCCGCTCGGGGGCTCTGGGAGCAAATTACAGAAACGGGGTTACACCAATTGCTCAAGAATCCATTCTTCGTGATTTCAAGAGCCCTTGCTCCCTCGAACGGCACGACCAAGGGCGTTTGGCCCAGGAGTTGAGTGCGCTGGCCTTTGTCACCCAGTGCATGCACTTCGGCTCCAGAAGGAGTGCTCTTCAAAGCCAGCGTGCTTGTGCACCCCAAAAGTGTGACCAAAAGTGCTGTGCAGCCGACAGAAGACGTCACAGCTAGGAAGTGTGCGAGGGAAAGTCGACCCACCACGCGATTCATTTTTTCGCCTGCGCGTTCGGTGGTGAGGCCATCATCCAGGCGGCGTAGCGAACCAGCCCAGAAGCCCCACCTGGAATGCGCTGCCCGTTGAGAATGACGGTTGTCCCAAGGTCAGCCGCTCCGGCTGCCTTCGCATATTGGAGCACTTTCGTGTGGTACTCTCCGGCTTCTCCCGACGCGAGGCAGTCGCCGAATGCTTTTTCGTCTTTGATCCCCGCTTCACGCGCTATTTTCAAAATGTGCGAGCTTGCGATTCTTTCTGATTCCTCGTTCCGAACAAAGGGGTCGTAGCCTGCGGGAGCGGCCGAGAATGCGCGAACATCGAAAGCCGAGGCGGTTTCCGTGCCGAGCTTTTGCGCGCAAAAAGTCGCTTTGGCGAACTGCACCGACAAAACATCTTCGCTTCCCGTTGACAGTCGAACCAAACGCACAGGCACTTTGGAGGATCGCAGAAACTCATCGATTTGAAGTTTACTGTATCCACAGGAGTCACAGGCATGAGGTGTGAATTCAACAAGCCAGTTGGGTTCGGCACCCGCTGTTTCAGCGGAGAAGAGAGGGGCACCAGGTGGGGAAGGCAATGCCGCGAACTCTGCAGGGGGAGGGGCGACGGCCGCATGTTTCGGCGGAGGCACAAGGACGTCGAAACGCCCCGCCTGAGCCAGCTCCGCGGATTTCTGTCTTTTAATCTCTTCCACGCGGGAGTTGCGCACAACCTGACGCACCTGCTCCTTGACGTTTTCGAATTTCACGTCGGCCGCGAAAGACTTGCGATTGGCCTGAAAATAGTCGGAAATTGCAGAGTCGTTCACGGGTTCTTGCGCCACCCATTTCTCGAGCGACGGCAGTTTGTCGAGTGGCCTCGAGTCGTTCCGTTCCTTAGCCAGAGCGACGCTCACTGCAAACGAGTTGAGGGTGTCACGAGAGTCGACCCAGGAGGCCATGGCCCGGTCGTGAAGGGCTGCGCGCACCTCAGACGGCAGGTCGCGCCAGCGCACGGGTGTGCCCTGGACCACAGCCAACGGTTCGTCTCCACAGCCTCCCAAGAGGCAGGCGAAACTGCGCGTTTCCACTCCGGCCGTCTCACCTGAAACACCTTTTGGCAGCTTCACCAACGTGTTGGCGACAACGTATCCAAGTCCAGCTCCAAGAATGATTCCTCCCAACAATCCTTTGGCAAAATTCGACATCTTCAGTGCTCCGGTGTGTGTGACCTTGTGAGGAGGGCCTTTCTCCGGAGTCTAGCGCACTCTCCTGCTCAGAGGTCGCCACGGTGTCGGAACGCTGTCGCAAAGAGGGGACTGAGCGATTCAGGGCGCGACAACGGCGCATCGGGATCCGAATTTGCCTCCATTTGAGCTCAAAGTCTGGTGGGCTGCCCCTTCGATGAAGTACGACGTGCGAGAAGCTGCCAGCGGCCCCGTGGCTTCCGACACCGTTGCCCAGCTATGACCGAATGTTCCTCCGCCCCGCGCTCCCGTACACTCTCCACAGTCCGTGTCCCAGGCCCACAGAGCCCCCATGCTCGGTGTGTCAGGCGCAACTTGCAGAGAATGGGAAAAACTGTTGGAGGCCCCGAACTGCAGAAGCGGCGTGAAGACGTTAAAATAAAGCTTTGTGAGGTCGTTTGTCACGTTGAAACTCACGCCATGGGTGACGGGTGCCGCCGTGGCTTGTTGAGTGGTTCCCAGGAATTCCGTTTTCGTCGCATTGCTGTCGAAGAAAATGGAGTCGGTCCACTCCCAGAGATTTCCAATGAGGTCGCGTGCTCCGTACCGCGATACGCATTGTGCGCGATGTCCAGTGTTTTCAAGTGTGTTTCCCTGAATGTTGCATGCGGCGGAATCCTCCTCGGGGGTTCCCTTGGAGGCGACGTAATATTCCAAATCCGAAATCATGTGGACTTTGCGCAGCGCGGTGGGAACTGTCTGCGAGTATCGGTTTGCCTGTGCGAGGTCTCCCACACTCACGAAAGGCGAGAAGTCGGCCTCGAAACTCCGGTTCAAGCACGCCTGCTTGTAGGTGTTCCAGGAAGACTCGTAGTTTGGTAGTGCCCCCTTTGCGCTTGCGCCGGCTTCGGTTGTTTTGGTTGCCGAGGAACAAGGAAACAAGGCTCCTGCCGCATCGCAGTGCGTGAGAGAACCACTCATTTCGTATTTGTCAATTGCGAAGTCGAACGGGCCCGTGATCACCCCAGGAGCTCGGCCGAAAGACCCCGAGTAATTCGGAATCGTGTCGTTGGCATTGAACTCATCCGAAGGCCAGTCTTCTCTTGCAACGAGAACCATTCCGGGCGGCGCATGTCCTGAACCTCGCACCGGCGAGAACGTTTCCTCGGTTCCGCTTTGCGCATAGAGCCGAAAAAAGCGTTTCGACCATGCGGGAACTGCAGAAAGGTTGATGCCGCATTTGTCTGCGGCCAACAGGTTCGACGACGATCCGGGGTTGAATTTCGTACCTGTGGAAGTGCCCATGTCGCTCAACTCGTCGCCTGTGCAGTCCGCATGGGTGGTGACAACGCCGCCACTGGCGAGAGTGGCTCCTGCGCTGCCATCCCAAGCTTGAATTTCGGCGAGGTTCGACCCGTAGGCGAGCCGAACCGTTGTCCACGACCCGGGCACCGACCACTCAAAGCGGGCCTGGCTCCCAATGGAATCGTTTTGGTACGTTCCTGGGAATGTTACGGGTGTAAGCACCGGAGTTGCCGTGCAAGACTCGAAAGCAAAGCTGCCAGTCCAGCCGCCCCACGCGCCATTGGTGCAGGTGCGTGTCTGAACTTCTGAAGAGCACGTGGCACCGGAAGCTGAAAGGTACCGTGTGCGTGTTTCCTGGCTCCCGTGGGGCGTTGAACCGCACGGCGCTGTGGTGACTTGAGCGTCTGGGTTGGGAGCTGGTGTTGGCGTTTCTAATGGTGTTGCCGTTGGAGATGGGCTCGCCAGAGGACTAGGCTGTTCGTTTTCCAGGGAAGGCATGCGAACCAGTGCAGTGCCTGGTTTCGTTGTCGACATTTCTGCCAGCCATTGGAGTTCCAGCAGACGCACTGTGGCATCACTGATTTTCAACACGGTAAGGAGTGTGGAGAGGTTTTTCTGAAGCAAGTCTTCATTTTTGGTGGCTTGAAGATCACGCATGAGGGTTTGAACTTGCTTCGACTCCGATTCCGACAAGCCACTCAAGCGTTCCTGAATTTGCTCGAGGAGCGCAACTGACCGCGCCTTTGTGGTTGGAGATTGTTTGGGTGTCGTGCGCACCTCGGGAGCTCTCACATCAGAATTGACAGAGATTTTTTGAGTTTTCGTGCATGCAGACGAAAGCAGACTCGCGCTTGAACTCGCAAAGACAAGGAGCGTTGTGGCGCGAACTGAACTTCGTCTCATACGAGTCCCCTTGAGCCGTTACAGAGCCGTCGCGTCTTGCCTCGTGCCGTCGGTGACAAAGGAAGAATCTGTTTGCTGATCTGCGCATTGCCGCCAGTGCCTCCCGAGCTCCTGGGGGTGCTTGCCGTGCGTGTTTCTTTGTTCCCGGGCATAGGAATTTCCGTAGTTGATTTTGACTTTTCTTTCTTTTCTGCGGTCGTTGTTTCTTTCAGGTTGTCGTTGACGGAAACCGCGGCACGTTTCGGGCTGCAAGCCACAACGAAAGAAAGAGCGCCGAGCTGAAGCGCTCGCTTGAAGGCCAAAGTACCGAACGTTTTGAGAGTTGTTGTGGTGCTCATAATTGTTACCAGTTCGCCCCATTGAGTCTCTTTGTGCCGGCAGAACCTGCACTTCCTGGAGAACTGTTGGTGGCGGTGCCGCCGGCGCCTCCGGACACGTCCACCGTGCAACCTCCGGCATTGTTGACCGTAGACGCAGTGACCGACACTCGTCCGCCGCCTCCGCCGCCGCCACCGCCTGCGGTGCCGTCGTCGGTCGAGATGTCCACGAACTTGCTGCCTCCCTTGCCACCCTTGGCAGAAAGTGTGGCGGTGCCACTGGCGGGGCAGGAGAGCGTGTTTGTTTGGATCCACACGGAACCACCTGCGCCGCCGCCTGCCACGAAGCGTTCCGACGCGTACCACCCGTACCAGTCGAACGGCATGTCCCACGCCGCGCTGCCGTTGGCCCGAATCAGCGAGCCGCTTTGCAACGTCAGGGTTCCGCCAATGTTCATGTACACGGCTCCGCCACCTGAATTCAAAGGGAACGTGGGCGAAGGGTTTTGATCGCCCCAGTGGCTGGGCCTTCCGGCTCCTCCACCGCCCGAACCAAAGGACACTGGGCTGTCGATGGAGCCGTAGGTTGTGGATCCACCCGCCTGAGCGTTTCCTTGATTTTGACTCGCACCGCCTGCTCCGGCATGCGCTCCCCCGGAGCCCGACTTTGACACCATTCCACTGAGGCTGCCGTTGATGCCCGCAGCACCCACAGCGCCTCCCACGGCTGTTTCGTTGTTCGACGACCCCTTATGGCCCATACGATCGGCCACGAAGCCTGTGCCCGTTCTCACCAAAACATCACGGATTCCCAAACCGGATTGAGGCGTTTTTGTCACCACCATGGCGCCACCGGCCAGTTCAATGTCCACGTCGCTTTGGCTCCACGAGAGGTCAAGAACCCCCACACAGCTTTCGAGCGTGCACGGCATGCTGACGCCGCCGTAGGAGTTGTCGAATACCAGAGTTTTGGCTCCGCCTGTTTGTGACCAGAATACGGTGCCAGGGCCGCCTGAAAAATTGTAGTTCGCGACGCCGAACTCTTCGGCATACCAATTGCCCACTTCGCCTTCTCCACCCGCGGCGCTTACGGTTCCTGTCCATCCCGTTTTTGTTTCGTAGTAGACCGCAATGCGCCCTCCTCCGCCGCCACCGTCGTCTTCGTCGCCACTGCCGCCCCGGGCAAGCACGAACCCCGCGCCCGCGAGGGTTTTGGTTTGCAGCCAAACCGAACCTCCGGCTCCGCCGCCGCCCTTTCTTGCGGACTTCCCTTCTCCATTGGCGCTGATAGAACCATCAATGATGAGCAGATTTTGGACAACAAGCTTTGTGGCACCTCCTCCTCTGCCGCCATATCGCCCATCCCAATCGGTGGAGCTGCTGCCGCCGCCAGAGCCCCAGGTGGTGGGTGCAAAAGGATTGCCGTAAACTTTAGAGGTGGTGATGTTCACGAAGGTGGGTGCGCCACCGCCATGGCCGCCGTGGCTGCCACCTTGAGAAAAATACGCCCCAGAGTAGCTCGATGAGAATCCAAGCCCGCCCCCGGTTCCTGAGCCCGAAGAATCGTCGAGGCCCGCCGCATGACCCAACTTGTCTTCAGCAATGTCGGCCGTCGATTCTATAGTTGCATTCGTGATGATGAGGGCGCTTTGTGTGCCGTAGAGGGTGAAGCGAGAGTTGCCTGTGGAACCAGAGCCCCTGAAAACAAGTTCGTCGAGAGTGTCGTTTCCAAGGCCCGCTGTTTCGCCCAAAGGGAAGCCTCCGCGCGCGAAGGTGCGCGCATTGTTTTCCAAGACGAGTTTCTTTTTCACGTTGCGCTCGTTGGTGAACACGGTGCCGGCTCCGCCACCGGTTTGGTACCTTTCGGAATTGTTGAAGGAACCGCCATAGGCGCTCGCAATGCCCAAGTAGGTGCTGGTGTTGTAGTGCAGGGCCACGCGGCCGCCTCCGCCGCCTTGTTGTGCCAAACCGTCGGTACGCCTGCCGCCATCGGCGGTGATTTTGCCTGTGGCGTCTCCGGCCAAAGTGCCGACTTCCAACCAAATGGAGCCTCCGGCCCCGCCGCCTCCGGCCCTGGGGGGCTCGCTGCCGCTGCAGTCGCAAAAGCCCGATGAGTTTCCGAGCAATCCATTTGCCGAAATGGTGCCATTCACCGTCAAGGTGCCGTTCACTGCGAGGCGTACGACGCCGCCGCCGTTGCCACCGAAGTTGATGGTAGAGCTGTTTGTGAGTCCTGCTCCCCCTCCCGATCCCTTCGTTACGGGCTGGTAGGGGTTGCCATAAAGGGCGAAGGTTTGGGCGGGGTTGCCGCTTCCGCGATCATACGTATCGTCGGAGGCAGGGGGGATCCACCGTCCAGCCCCCTCTCCGCCATGGCTCCCTCCGCCGCCACCCAAAACAGCCGTGGTTGTGCCCAAGCCTGGGGAAGGCCCTGCTCCGTTCGCTCCCTCGGTGGCTCCCCCCGCGAAACCGTCGCCATCGGCCGAAAGCAAGGTGTTGTTGTGCACTGTCATGTTGCCAATTTGGAATGTTTGCGCGCCCACATCCGCCCGGTAGATGCGAACCCGGGCACGGCCCGTGATGGTGACGTTGTCCACCACATTGGAAGGAACCACATCGGAAATGACGCTCTGCAGGTCGAGCACCGAGAATCCAACCACCGAGCCTTGGTTCAAGCTTTCGTTGTCGAAGGTGAGGCTCGATTGGCCATTTTTTTGCCGCAGGAAGGTGGAGCCAGCGGGGCCGGTGTATCGGCCCGTTGTGACGCCGCCTCGAGAGGAAATGGTGCCTGTGTAGGTGTTGCTCGAGTAATGAATGGCCACCCGACCGCCGCTGCCAGGACGGCCAGAAAGGGTTGTGATGTTCGCTGTTGTGCTCAACCCTCCATCGCCGCCCACGGCCAAAATGCTGCCGGTAGAGCCGGTGAAGCTGCCCGTGTCGATAAAAACAGAGCCTGCGGCCGAGCCGCCTTGACGTTGGCTTGTGCCGCCCGAAGACGCTGTGCCGTTTACCGTGATCGACCCATTCAACGTTGTGGCGCCCGTCACCACCGCGTAAACCGCGCCGCCGCCGTTGGTTGACGTGCCGCTGCTCGCACCAGCGAGGGTTGGCTTCGCAAAATTGCCAAAGTGGTGGGGTCCTGCTGCTGTCAACACGGTGCAGTTCGTGGTGGTGTCGTCCATGAATCCGGCAGTGGCTCCACCGCCGCCACCTATGCTCGCGGTGGAGGGCTTGCCTGCACAGGGCCCGAATGTGCCAGAGTAACCGAATCCGGCTCCGTTCACCGAGCCGCCGGAATCAACCGTGAGGTTGCCCGCAAGAATCGACAAGTACGCCGCTCGCGTTTGGCCGCCCGAAAGGTAACGGAGTGTGCCTTGAACGGCGAGGTTCAGGGAGCCTGCCGTGAAGGTGGCCGGTGCCGTGACGTAAATCTGTTGACTGATGTTGATGTTCCCAGGCGTGTAGATGGTGAGGCCGTTGGGAATGGTGCGGCCCGAAGACACAAGGCACGTTTGACCTGAGGCGAGCGACCCTGAGTCGCACGTGAAGTTTGCAGCAGTGCTCTGTCCGCTGGGCCATGTGTACGACCAACCCACCGCACCCGATGACCACGTGGTGCCTCCGTCGGTGCTTTCGCACACGCGCACGGCGTAGGCGGTGGCGGCTGTCAGCGAAGTGATGGTTTGCACACCTGAAGTGCTTGCGGCCGTGCCGCCGGTGCAACCCGTGGCGCCGTAGGTGAGTCCTGATTGGGTCAGTATTTTATAGGTCGCACCTGCCACCACCGCATAGCGGGCCGTGAGCTGGGTGTCGCTCACGCTTTCCACAATCACCGTGCCCACGGGCGGGAATGTGCCTGTTTGGTTCCAAGAGTAACTCGTGGGTGGGCTTTGAACATTGCCCGCAGTGTCGACGCCACGCACACACAGGATCTTCTGGCCCGAATAGCCCACCACATCGGTGATTTTCACTGAAGGGAATCGGCGCGCGGAATACGAGGCACCCGTGCAGCTCGAGCCATCGAGAAACGCGTAGTCGTACTGGAAGAGGTCGGAGGTGCCCGTAATTGTGACGTCGAGTGCCGAAGTTCCGGTGTTGTCGCCGGGTGCGTTTGTGATGTTTGTGGTGGGGGCGATGGTTTTCTTTGTCCACTGCGCACGCGTCACCGTGGTTTGTTCGTTGTCGCTGGCGTTGAGGCCTCGCACGCACAGAGTGTAGGCGCCATCGGCCCCCAGCACGTTGGTGATGTTGGTGGCTATCACCGTGGTGGACTTCGCACCCCAGTTCACGCTGGCACAGGTGTCGTTTGCGGCAATGAGTTCGTACTTGTACTTCGTGATGTTCGTGCCGCCCACCGTCACAGAAAGGCTTGTGGCGTTGCTGGTGGAAGTTGGTGTGTTGGTGAGCGTCGCGGTCACGGGGCCTGCGTTCACGGCCACAGGAGCGCACGCGGGAGTGAGGCCCGAAGCCGTGGCGCCCACGTAGATGTTTCCAAACTGGGAGTATTGAATCGTCGTGTAGGTCACGCGGCCTTGCACCGCAGTGATGGCGGCTTGCGGCGACACCGTGAGCAAGCCCACAGGTGTGGTGCATCCACTGTCACTGAAAGAGCCCAATGTGATGCTCACGGTGGAGTTGGCAACGCGGCGGCTGTCGCTCGACTGCACTTCCACGGCGGGCGCCTGTGCGAAATTCTGGCCAGCGCTCGCCGCGTTGGAAGGCAGCGTAATGAACGCAAGCTTTGTGGGAGTGAGAGCACTCACCGCGATGGCGTTGGAGCATGCGGCCGTGAGTCCGCTGGAGGTCGCTTTGAGGTAAATGGTGCCAGAGCCCCAGTAGCTCACGCCCGAAAAAGAAACCTGCCCAAAAATGGCGTTGATGTTGTTGCCGCCTGAAATCACCAGGTCCGCAGGAGTTCCCACGGGCGTTGAACATCCGGAATCGGTGAAGGCCGCCAGAGTAATTGGAGCTGTAGAGGCGGTCATGCGATTGCCGAGGTTGTCGAGCACGTCGACTCGGGGCTGTGTCGCAAAATCGACCCCCAGAGCCGCAGAGTTCGAAGCCTGCCCGGCAAAGGTGAGGGCTGTGGCCTGAGCGGCTGTCAGAGAGATGCCTGTGGAACACACGGGAGTCAGCCCAGCGGCCGACGCTTTCAGGTAAATGGTGCCGGTGGCGGAATAGGCCACGTTGCTAAACGACGCCATGCCTCCTGCGGAGCCCACGGGGTTGGTGCCCGCCGTGAGAGTTCCACCGGCGGCGGATGTGCACGCGGCGTCGGTAAACGGCGCCAGAGTGACGACGTTGGAGGCCGTCTGCACCCAGTTGCCGCCAGAGTCGGTGACTTGCACTTGGGGTGATGTGAGCAGGGGTGTGCTGGAATACCCGGAGTTCGACGGCTGCACAAAGAACACGAGCTGGGAGGGAGCACCTGGGCTCACTTGCACAACAAGGGAACAGTCGGAGGTGAGCGCACCCGAAGTCGCTTTCAGATAAATGCTTTCCGCTTTTGAGTATTGCACGCCCGTGAACGTAGCGAGTCCTGAGGAGGCGTTCGTTGCCACAGCGCTCAGTGCGGCTGCCGAAGATGTGGTGCATGAGGCATCCGAGAAGGAGGCCAGAGAAATGCTGTCGGAGGCCGTGGTCACGCGGTTGCCCGCCGCATCGCGGACTTCCACTTGGGGTTGAACGCTGAAGTTCGTTCCCACAGTGGCGGTGCTCGAAGGTTGGCGCAGGAAGGCCACCTTGGTGGCGGTGGCTGCGCTCACCGTGATGCCTTGGGAACACGTCGAGGTGAGCGAGCCTGAGGTCGCCTTCAGGTAAATGGTGCCTGCGGCTCCGTAGGTGACGCCCGTGAAGGACGCAAGCCCGCCCGAAGCGGAAATGGGGTTCGTTGCGGCTGTGATGTTGGTGCCTGCAGGGGCACCTGAGCAGTCGCTGGTGGTGTAGGCTGTCAATGTCACAGCGTCCGACGCGTTGGTGATGCGCGTCCCCACGGCGTCCTGAATTTCCACCCAAGGTTGGGTGACGAAAGAGAGTGACACCGTGGCCGCTCCCGGTGGCTGCACATTGAAATGCAACTTCGCGGCAACGGGGGCGCTCACGGTGACGGCAGTGGAGCAAACACTCCAAGCACCGCTTGAGGCCTTCAAATAAACAGTGCCCGTATTTGCGAACTTAACGCCGGTGAACGATGCGATGCCTGAAACAGCGTTCACCGGGTTGCTGCCGGCCGACAAACCGGCCGCCGACGTGGTGCAGGCAGCATTGGAGAAAAGTTCCAGTGTGACCGCGTTGGAAGCCGATGGCACCCAGTTGCCAAATTGATCTTTGAAAATCACCTGGGGCTGCACGGCAAGGGGGCTGCCCGTGACGGCTGTGCCGCTGGGCTGTTGCTGGTAAGTGATGTTGGCTGCGGCCGCGGGGTTCACGGCCACGGCCTGCGAGCACATGGAGAAGGCGCCTGCGGTGGCCTTCAGATAAATGCTTTCTGCCTTGTTGTATCTCACTCCCGTGAACGTGGCCAGCCCGCTGGTGCTCGTGGCGCTGGTGCCACCCGCCAACGCTTGGCCCGCCGTGGTGCAGGTGTCATCGGTGAAGGCCTCGAGCGTGACGTTCGTTCCCGACGTCGTCAGACGGTTGTTGGAGGCATCGCGCAGTTCGATGGCGGGTTGCACCGACAAATTTTGGCCGGCAATGCCCGAGGCCGCAGGTTGCGTGCTGAAACGCACGGAGGCCAATGCACCGGCTGCGAACGTGACACCGGAGGAACAGTCGGAAACAAGGCCAGGCGAGGAGGCTCTGATGTAAATGGTGCCCGTTCCGGCATAGGTGACTCCTGCAAATGTCGAGACCCCCGCTGCCGCAGCCACAGGGTTTGTGGTGGCGGAAAGGGCGCTTGCCGCAAGCGAAGTGCAGCTTGCATCGGCATAGGCGGCAAGTGTGATGGAGTTGTTGGCGGTGCTCACAAGGTTGTTCGAGCCGTCGAGCACCCAGACAACAGGTTGTTGGGCAAGCGCTGCCGAAGATGTGCCCGTGGCCGAGGGTTGGGTATTGAATGAGACTTTTGCAGCGGATCCAGAGGAAATCACGATGGGGCCAAAACAGGAAGGGGTGAGGCCCGATGCTCCCGCTCTCAAGTAAATGGTTTCCGCCTGCGAATGATTCACACCCGAGAAGCTCGCGGTGCCTGAGGACGTCAGCACCGGATTCACGGTGGCAGAAAGAGACCCTGCTGCCGCGGTCGTGCAGCCTGCGTTCGTGAAGGCCGTGAGTGTGATGCTCGTGGGAGCTGCGTTCACAACCCAGTTGTCGTTGGTATCGAGCAATTGAACTTGAGGCTGCGTGCCCAAATTGCTGCCCGCAGAACCCGTGGTGCTGGGGTTTTGCAGGTACGCCACTTTCGCGGCGGCGCCCGCATTCACTGTGACAGCATTCGAGCAAACGTCAGCAAGAGAGCCTGAAGTCGCCTTCAAATAAAGGGTGCCCGACTTCGTGGCCTGTGCTGCCGTGAACGTGGCCCGACCCGCTACGGCGGCTGTGGCGGTGCCACCTGAAAAAGTCCCGCCGGCAGCGGGAGTGGTGCATGCTGCGTCGGTGAAAGCAGCGAGAGTCACAGAGTCGGTGGCAGACGTCAGGCGGTTGCCCGAGGCATCTTGCACGTCCACCGTAGGTTGCGCGGTGAAGGCTGTCCCGGCGGTAGCGCCCGGTGAAGGCTGTGTTGAGAAGGCGAGCTTTGCGGCAGCACCGACGCTCACGTTCACGGCATTGGAGCATGCCGCCTGGAATCCGCTGGCCGTGGCTTTGAAGTAAATAGTTTCGCCGCGATTGTACGCCACGGTGCCAAAGGCTGCTTGGCCTCCGGCGTCGGACGCGAGCGGATTGCTGCCTCCCACAGTCACTGAGCCCGTCACAGGCGTGGAACAGCCGGAGTCAGAATACGCCGTGAGCTGAACGCTCACTCCCGCCTGGCTCACTGGAGTGCCCGCGTTGTCTTGCACCTGAACAACAGGGCTTTGGGCCAAATTCTGGCCCGCCTGGCCGCTGTTGGAAGGTTGAGTCGAGAAGCCGAGTTTCGACGCACTGCCGGCCGCTACCGTGACGGCATTGGAGCACATGGACGTGAGCGTCGAGGTGCCTTCTGTGGCTTTCAAATAAATTGTGGCAGCACTGGAGTACCCCACACCGCTGAACGAAACGACTCCACCTGCTGCGGCAGCACCATTGTTACTCACACTCAAATTGCTTGGAGTGCCAACAGCGGTGGTGCAAGAGGCGTCTGTGAAGGCAGCCAACGACAGATTCCAGGAACCAGATGTGGATCGGTTGTTGTTGGCGTCCACCACTTCCACTTGGGGTTGGGTAGGGAACGGTGCGCCGGTGGTGGCGCTCGAAGACGGTTGCAATGCGAAGCGAAGTTTCGAGGGGGCTCCCGCAACCACGACAACAGGTTCGGAACATGCAGAGAACCCGAGCGCGGCGGCCTTCAAGTAAACCGTTTCAACCCCAGTGTAAGAGACTCCGGAGAAGGTCGCCACACCGGCAACGGCAGGCAAAGGGTTGGTTGTGACGTTGAAGGTGCCGGTTGCAGCCACTGCGCAGGCATTGTCGAGGTGCGCAGAGAGGGTGACGTTGTCGGTGGCCGAAGCAACCTTGTTTCCTTGGGCGTCGCGAAGCTCAATGGAAGGCATGCGTCCAAGAGCCGTGCCCGACTGCGCATTGCTCGAAGGCTGTGTGGAGAAAGCCAAAGCCGCTGTGGCTCCAGCTGAAACAGTGACGGGGTCGGAGCACGTGGCCGTGAGGCCGGGCGCGGAGGCGCGCAGGTAAAGAGTGCCCGACTTCGCAAACGAGACTCCTGCAAAAGTGGCCAAGCCTGAAGCCGAAGTTGCTGTGGTTCCGGTGAGAGTTCCGGCGAAGGAAACTGTGCAGTTTGCGTCGGAGTGCGCCGTCAATGTGAGGGCTGCGCCCGACGAGCCAATGCGGTTGCCACCGGCATCCACCCAGGGCTGCTTCGCATCCCTGGCATAACCAAAGAAACGTTGAGGAAACAAAAAAAGGCTCTCTTGCATAAAACCCATCATACGAATATGACGGGGTAAAAAAGCAAGGAGCCAACCAGAATGATCCCTTCTAACATGTCCGATCAGCTGCGTCTTTTTTTGACGCCCTTAAAGATCTGCCCGAGTTTCGCGCAATCGAGCTGGTCATCCATCCTTTGAGAACGACGTACTTCATTGCCGCGTTCGCACACATCAACGGAGCCAGGTCGCAACGAAACAAAGAGGTTTTTGTTCGGGCAATCTGGAAGCGATTCGCGGCCGTTTGCCGTGGGATTGGAGTCGAGTGTGCCGACAGGCCACCCTCCGACTCAACGCTGCGCCGGGTTTGCATCGGCACCGAATTTGAGGTGGCTTCGTCGCTGCTGACAAGGCTGATCGTCAGCAGACATTCCGAACAGACACCCGATGCAGACTTTTTTCGGTATGCAATCGACGGAAAATCTCGCACATCGGCAGCTACTGGGACTGGAAAATCCGAAATTGACGTAACGCTGTTGGATGTTGACTCCGTTTCAATCCTAGGCAAGAAAATCGTAGGTGCGAAGGCTGGAGAGCAACCAATTTCTTGCGATCTCGTTCGCGAATGCACCAGCAACCTTCCGACAGGCGTCATTACGGGGGACGCCGGAATCGTCTCGCCGGACATTACCAAAGTCATTATCGATAACTTTCATGACTACCTTTTTACGCTGAAAGGAAACGCAGGAGAGGCACATCATCTGCTAAAACAGCTGCCTTGGCGTGAAGTTCCATTCGACTTTCAGCAGGTGAATTATGGCCATGGCAGAACAGAAAGCCGCGGCGTGAAGATCGTTCGCGTCTCAGGATGTGGAATTGACGACCTGGAAAAGTATCACGGACTTTCATACGTAGGCGAGATTACTCGTTACCGCAGCATCGATTCCACGATGGATGAGACTCTGACGACGCACTACTTCATCGGTTCGGAAGAGCATATCGTCATGACGCCCAAAGCGATCGCCGAAGCGCTCAGAGGTCACTGGGGCATCGAAAATCATCTTCATCGCGTTCGAGATGTCGAACTGGGAGAGGATGCACTGCCCCTTATGCATGCGCCGATGTCGAGAGTGTGCGGTTTGTTCGACGACCTAACGACGTTCCTGGCAGACGGTTTGAAGCGAGGCGTGCGTTATTTTTTACAAGCGATGCGTGCGGATTCGATGGCCGTATTGGACTCGTGGCTGTTGATTTAGACGCGCCGAAAACCGAAGAGCTTCCATTGTCAAACCGTGCACGGGATGGGAACTTGCGTCGAAGCTAACCGCCTGGAGTGCCTGTGCCCGGACGACGTGATATTTTCCCGCTTAAGCCAATAGCAATTTCGGATTCCCCAGGGCTGCGAAGCAGCCCTGGGCATCCACCACTTCGACTTGGGGTTGAGTTGTGAAGTTGGAAGCGGCTGTGGCTGTTGAAGAAGGCTGCTGCGCAAAAGCAAGGCGTGTGCCTGCTCCCGCACCCACAGCAAGAGGGCCAAAGCACGCCTTGGTGAGTCCAGAAGCCGTGGCGCCCAAATAGACTGTGCCAATTTTGGAGTAAGAAACGCCTGTGAAGTTGGCCACACCCGCCACAGTGTTTGTCGGGTTGCTGCCCACTGCGAGGTCGGCTGGAGTTGCGACCGCAGTGGTGCACGCGGCATCCGTAAAGGCCGCGAGCGTGATGGCGCGCGCAGCACCGCTCGCCACGGGATTGTCGTCCGCGTCGCGCACTTCCACTTGAGGCTGCACGGAAGGCGGGGTCCCCGCAAACGCTGACGAAGGTAGGGAGCCCGCGTTGCCGAAGGCGAGTTTTGTGGGCACGCCGGCGCTCACCACCACAGCACTCGAGCACTGCGGATTTGCAATGCCTGCACCTGTGGCCTTGAGGTAAATGGTCTCGGTTTTTCCATAAGAGAGGTCGGTGAACGTCGCCACGCCAGAAGACGCGGCGCGGGTGAGGGTGCCCGAAAGAGTTCCCGTTGCGGCCACGGTGCACGTCGCATTCGTGAATGCGGCGATGGTGACGTTGGAAGAAGCGCTTGAAAGCAGGTTCTCTTGCGCGTCCCTGATTTCAACAATGGGTTGCGTGGGGAACGCGACGCTCGCTGAGGCGATGTTGGCAGGCTGTGTGGCAAACGCGACCTTGTCGGCGCTGCCAGGATTCACCGTCACTCCGTTGCTGCACATGGAGGTGTAGCCCGATGCGGTTGCCTTCAAATAGATGTTTCCGGCTTTGTTGAATTTCACGCCCGAAAAGCTTGCGATGCCCGACGTGGCTGCCAAGGGGTTCGTGGTGGCGGTCAGGTTGCCTGTGGCTGGAGTCGAACAGCCCGAATCGGAGTAGGCCGAAAGTTGAATGGACGCTGAAGACGTGGCCAAGGCCCCCGACGCGTCTTGAGTCTGAACAACAGGTGAAGTGGCAAAATTCACGCCCGCGGTGACGCTGTTGGAAGGCTGCGTTGTAAAGGCAAGTTTCGTGGCGCTGCCAGCGGCCACGGCAATGGCATTGGAACAGTCACTCGTGAGTGAACCGCTCGAAGCCTTGAGGTAGAAGGTCCCTACGGCTCCGTAACCCACTCCACCAAAGGCCGCGACGCCTCCTGTGGACACCACGGGATTCGAATTCGCGGTGAATGTGCTCGCGGAAGCGGGTGCCGTGCATCCTGCGTTGGAATGGATTTCGAGCGAAATGCTTTCCGCTGCCGAAGACACTGTGTTGTTGGCGCTGTCTTGAACCACCACAACGGGTTGAGCCAAGAATGAAGTGCCCGACGTCGCGCTGCTGGAAGGCTGCTGAGAGAACGAGAGCTTCGTGGCGGCGCCCGAAGCGACGTTCACAAGATTCGAGCAGACAGGCGTCAGAGCTCCACTTGTGGCCTTCAGATACAAGGAACCGCTCTTCGAAAAACTCACGTTCGTGTAGGCAACCTGGCCTGCAGACGCCGCTTGCG
Organism: Silvanigrellales bacterium; assembly: GCA_020247005.1. GTDB lineage: Bacteria > Bdellovibrionota_B > Oligoflexia > Silvanigrellales > Silvanigrellaceae > JADCJN01. The sequence continues at coordinate 918 of JADCJN010000222.1, read as the reverse complement.
CGGACGCCGGAGTCAAGGTGCCTGCAAACGTGGTTGTGCATGTCGGATTCGAATAGGCTTCAAGCGTCACACTGTTTGTGGCCGTGGAAACCTTGTTTCCTTGAGCGTCTTGGATTTCCACCACAGGCTGGCTGCCAAAAGTCACCGAGGCCTGTGCGTTCGACCCTGGCTGGCTCGAAAAAGTGACCTTAGAAGCGCTGCCTGCGTCCACGGTCACGACGTCCGAGCAAACGGAGGCAAACGCGCCGCTTGTGGCCTTCAGGTAAAGCGCCCCTGCTTTCGAAAACCCAAGACCCGAAAAGGTGGCCAATCCAGAACTCGCGCTCACACTCGAAGCGCCTCCCAACCATGTTCCGGAAGAGGGCACTGAACAACCGGGGTCGCTGAACGCTGTCAGTGCGATGGTGTTGGAAGCTGCGGTGACGCGTGTGTTCGAGGCATCGAGAATTTCCACTCTCGGCTGCACTGCGAAGGCCGAACCGGCAATGGCAGAGGAAGAAGGTTGTGCGAAAAAGGCCAATTTGCTGGCGCTGCCCGCGGAAATGGCGATGGCCGGAGAACACACCGAGGTTCGAGAAGGCGACGACGCCAACAGGTAAACTGTTGCGGGAGCGCCCGCATAACTCACGCCCGAAAATCCGGCCACTCCGGAAACGGCGGTGACGGGGTTGCTCGCGGCGGCAAGAATGCCCGGGGCCGACGCGGTGCATGCCGCGTCCGTGTAGGCACCCAAACTCACGCTGTCGCTGGCAGACGCCACGGCGTTGCCATTGGCATCGCGCACAACAACCTGGGGCTGGACACCCAAGGCAACTCCCGATGTTCCTGAGGACGACGGGTTCTGAAGAAACGCGAGTTGCGTGGGAGCGCCCGGTGCAATGGACACGGCCGTCGAACAGTCGGACGTGAGCCCAGTGG
>JADCJN010000221.1 GCA_020247005.1 Silvanigrellales bacterium | reverse complement strand
GCGCGGCGACGACTGGGGCAGCTCGAAGCGTTACGTAACCTTTAACTGAACGACAGCGGAGGGATGGCGAAAGTACAGACGCGAGGTTGCACTATCCTGACCTGAGCGACATTTCCTCCCGACAGGTATTCGTTGCTGCAGGCGTGGAGAAAGAAAAACGCCAAACCCAGGCAACAGAGCATGGGGTTCGCAGCGCTGGCGCGCCTGGAGACAAACCTCGGCTCACGCATGGAACTTTATTCCTTTTCGACATGGCTTACGTCGAAGCAAACGCGACGTTGATTCCAACGGTCTGCTTTGGGCTGCCGTCGAGAATCTTCTGTTATGCGCTCGTATCGACTTCGTGCTCGCGAACTTAAGGTCTGTGAAATTGCATCGAGAATGTCAGGCCTTAGCCTTACCGCAATTCTGTTTCACACGGGAACCGGCTGGAATCCATGGCCGCCGATTCAAAGAACGAAAGACGTTTCAACCGCGCAGCAGGGGTTTGTACTTGATGCGTTTGGGGTTCACGGCGTCGTCGCCCAAGCGGCGGCGTTTGTCTTCCATGTAGTCTTGGTAGTTGCCTTCAAACCACACCACGCGAGAGTCGCCCTCGAAGGCGAGAATGTGGGTGGCGATGCGGTCGAGGAACCAACGATCGTGGGAAATGACGACCGCGCAGCCGGGGAACGACAACAGGCCGTCTTCCAGGGCGCGGAGGGTGTCGACGTCGAGGTCGTTGGTGGGTTCGTCGAGAAGCAGCAGGTTGCCGCCGTTCATGACGAGCTTTGCGAGGTTCAACCGGTTGCGCTCACCGCCCGACAACGCTCCCACAAGCTTTTGTTGGCTCGCTCCTGAAAATCCGAAACTCGAGATGTAGGCGCGTCCGTTCACTTCCTTGTTGCCAAGCTGTATCAATTCGCGCCCGCCGGTGAGTTCGTCGAAAACCGACTTGCTGCCATCAAGCGTTTCGCGGTTTTGGTCCACGTAGCTCGCCTTCACCGTGTCGCCGATTTTGAGCGTTCCAGAATCGGGTGTTTCGAGCCCAGCGATCATTTTGAACAAGGTCGACTTGCCCGCGCCGTTGGGGCCGATGACGCCCACAATGCCGCCCGGTGGAAGACGGAATTCGAGGTTCTCGAAGAGCAGCCTGTCGCCAAAGCTCTTGGTGAGCCCCGAGGCTTCCACCACGACGTCTCCGAGCCTGGGGCAGGGCGGAAACGTGATTTCCTTTAGGCTCTCGCTTTTTTCGTTACTTTGATTCACGAGATCTTGGTACTGAGTGATGCGCCACTTCGCTTTGCTCTGGCGCGCCTTCGGAGAAGCGCGGATCCACTCCAGCTCACGCTTGAGCGTTTTCTGGTGCACGCTCTCTTGTTTCTCTTCCTGCGACATCTTGTCGGTTTTGCCTTCGAGCCAGCGCGAATAGTTCGTGTGCCAAGGCACGCCTTGGCCGCGGTCGAGTTCCAGAATCCATTCTGTCACATTGTCGAGAAAGTATCGATCGTGTGTAACGCACACCATAGTGCCAGGGAACTCGCGCAGGTGGCGCTCCAGCCATTGCACGCTTTCCGCGTCCAAATGGTTGGTGGGCTCGTCGAGAAGAAGGAGGTCAGGCTTCGACAGAAGAAGACGGCACAAGGCCACACGCCTGCGCTCACCTCCCGAGAGGGTTTTCACCGAGGCGTCGCCCGGCGGGCAGCGCAGCGCATCCATGGCAATTTCAATGGTTCTGTCGAGGTCCCAGGCGCCGCTGGCGTCGAGCTGGTCTTGCACGCGCGCGCTTTCATCAATCACCTTTTGCATCTCGGCGTCGCCGAGAGGCTCACACATTTTCATGTTGAGCTCTTCGAACCGCGCCAGCAGACGCTTGGGTTCGGTGAAGGCCTCCTCCACGTTTTCTTGTACTGTTTTGGTTTCATCGAGTTCGGGCTCCTGGGGAAGGAACCCGACCTTGATGCCCTTGGCAGGAAAAGCATCGCCATTGAAGTTTTGGTCGACGCCCGCCATGATGCGCAGGAGAGTCGATTTTCCTGCGCCGTTGTTTCCAATGACGCCGATTTTCGCGCCGGGCAAGAACGAAAGGTAAATGCCTTTCAGGATTTCTTTGCCGTTAATGGATTTGCGCAGGTTCACCATATTATAGATGTAGTTGGCCATGGGGGCTTTCGTCTCCAGTGTGGCCGGTGGGGCCGAGGGGGAGGAGGGGGAAATCGGGACTTGTCTTTTTGCCCGGGAAGCGGCGCATCGTAGGCAAACCCGGCCACAATCTCAACTCGTCGCCCCAAGAAGCGGAGGTTTCTCAAAATGGGTGTCCCACAGTGGCTGTCTCTTGTTGCATGTTGTCTTTCCGGCCTTTCTGCAGCGGCTCCTCTGGGAAAAGGGGTTCTTCCAGGGCCTTTGGTGCGCGTCGTGCTTGTCACAAGGCTTGCTGACGATGCCGATGCCGAGCGCATCGTGTTGCCCGCTCAAGAGCTCACTGCGGGCAAACCCATGGTGGTGCAGGGGCGATTGGCGCGTCTGACCTTGGTGGCACGCCCCTGGGAAGGCGACCTTTGGCAAGTTCGCTATGAGCTGAAGCCGAGCGCTTCAGGGCGTCAGACTGTGCCCCCTGGTGTCTTTTCGTTGCGTGAGAACGAGAACAAAGAGGTGTGGCTGGGGCCTTCGGCCCCCTCCCGTTCGGCTCGCAATGGCGTTTTTCATGGCGTGCGGCTCGAGTTTGAATCTGCAAGCCAACAAGGCACGCTCAAAACCCTGTGAGAGCTGAGGGGAGGCTCTCGGCTTCCGCGAGCCAGTTCACAATCCACGGGAAGTGGTCGGCCGGCGCGTCGCGGTGGGTGAGAAGGGAGATGTGGTCGTAGTCGTGAAGGTGCCCCATGGCTTTCCCCACCACGCGAAACTCGCTGCGTGGGGCTGGGCACTCGTCGCGAAGATCGCGCACGTCGCGGGGGTGGCCCAAAACGGGGTCCGCAGCTCCCGTCAGAAAAAGCAGTGCAGGTTTGCGCAGCCGGGGCACACGCCACGCACCACCGTAGTCAAAGCCGTCGCCGGCATCTTTCCAGCGGGCCTCGCGGATCCAGCGCACCGATTCTGCGTGCCACGTGCGCGCTTCCGACTCGACACCGAACCGGAAACGGTGCGCGGGGAGGTAGCCATAGGTTTTTGTGAGAAAGGGTGCGACGCGGTTCCACATGACGTCTATCATGTAGACCTTTTTCCAACTGAACGCCCGCAGTCGCCTTCGTGAAGCAAAGGTGACTACCGACGTGCAGCGGGCAAGGAGCGAAGGGTGACGCACGAGCGCAGCAAGAAGGACCGTGCCTCCAAACGAATGGGCCATGGCATGGAAGCGTGTTTGGCCGGTTTCTTCCAGCATGGTTTCAATGGCGAGCGGGATGTCACTCAGCACCACATCGCCAAGCGAACAGTCGAATTTGCGCGAAATGCGGGGTTCGCTGCGCCCGTGTCCACGAAAGTCGAGAACGTAAACCGTGTAACCTTGCCGCGCGAGGAACGGCGCAAGCCCTTTGCCCGAGGACGTGTAGAAAATGCGGCCATTTTCTACTGCCCCGTGCAGAAGCAACACAGGCCGTGCGCGTTTCTTTTCGTAAGGCAACCCCGGGACTGAGAAGGAGTGTAGCGCGAGCGCGACGTCGGGACGCCCGGGCACGGGCACGAGACGCAGGGTTGAGAGAACTTCAAGTGCGGCTTCGGCGGCTTTTGTCATGCCAACCGACTACACGAGCACCTGGAGTCGAGCAAGCAAGTCAAAGGCTTCCCTCCGAATGCCCTCGAGGTCGCTGACCGAAGAAAACGTGTGCCGGTGCACGGCGAGGCTCCGCGTTTCTTGCAAACGCAAGAGACGGGACACGAGGTCGAGCACGTCGTCGGAAGACGATTTGACAAGCGGAAGACCTGCACGCTGTTCTTGAGACAAGGAGGCGAACATGCCTTCGGAGGGTCTGCCAAAGAGCATGAGTGCCACGGCCCAGGCACGCAGGCCATCAAAAATCCGCCAGTGGTCGCCTATCACCCGTCCTTGAAGAATACCGCGGGCGAGTGCCGACATTTTCGCCAGAGGGAGGTCGGTGGGTTGGAAGCGTGGCGCGAGTTCAAAAAAGCGGAGTGTGCGTTCAGGAGACGGCGGTTCTTCCGCAAGGCCCGCACCGTGCACAATGTTTTGAAAAACGTGCAAGGAACGCTCAAGGGAAGGAAACAGGGCGTCTTTGCCCCACGTGGCTCCAATGCGCATGTCAATGGCCTTGCAAAGCTGAACGACCACAGCGGATTTGTCGATGGCCCCTCCAAAGAGATCGGGGCGCGTGAAGGGAAGCTCCGCAGCCCGAAGCACAGAACGGAGTTCTTCGTCGAAGTCCGCGTAGCAGGGCAGCGCTGCTTCGAGTTTGGCGTCGACTTCCTCAATTTCGGCGCCACGCCCCGCGGCAACGAGCGAAAGCGCAGAGCGTGGATTCAGGCGTTCCTTCAAAAGAAACAAACCGTCGATCATGGGGTGGTGAGGGTTCGCGTGAATGAGCCTTTCCACGCGCCCTGAAAGATTGAGACCCACCCCGAGGCCATGCAACGGACCCAGGCACCGAATCACTTTGTCGCACACTTCGAGGTCGTGAATATTCCGCTCGAGGAATTCGAGCACGATCATTTTCGCCCGCGGACCGGGTGCGCAGGTCAAGGAGTCGAGCGCGCGGCCCACAACGGATTCCGAAGAAGAACCGAGGCATTCCTGCAAAGCGTCGACAGCCATGTCGTCGGCGAAGTTCCTGAGCGCGACAATGGCGGCAAGCTGCAGCCGTTCCTCGGCACGCCGGAAGCTCACAATGGCGGTGAGAAGATCGCGGCGGGGGTGACGCACCAGGAAATTCAGTGCAAGGAGTTGGGTTTCGGGCGGACACTCCCGCGTGAGGCAGCGCTTGAGGAACTGATCGAGTGCCGTATTTTGGCCAATGTTTCCTTTCTGCTCTGCCATGGCGCGCAAGAGGCCCTGTGCAAGTTGATTCTTGTGGCTGCCCTCGGCAATGATCTCGAGGCAAAGATCAAGGCCGCCCGGTGGTTGTGATTTTTCCACATAAAAAAGCGCGCTGGAAGCGAGTCGGATGTCGTGGATGCGATTTCGCACGAAAGCGAAGACGTCTTCGTCGAAGCGCTCGAGCTGTCCGAAGGCCCTCAGCAAACGTGCGCGAACCTGAGGAAGTTCTTCTTTCAGAAGGGTCTTTTTCAAAACATCACAGACCGCCTCAAAGTGTATTTCGTCCGACTGCACGCACAGGGCGAAGTTTACAAAATGGTTAATCACTGTGATTTTTTGGTCCGTCGGGAGCTCCGTCCAGGCATCGGACTCGAGGTAGGGCGTAAAGACGCGTTCAGCGTGAGGGAGCGAAAGACTCGCCGCTTGAAACCACCGTTCAAAGAGCGGGCTGCGAATGTCGCGCAGGCTCTTTGCGCGTGACGCTTCGAGCAGTGGAAGAAAACTTTCGCTTTCATGCGACTGAATGCTTTCGAGAATGTGGAACACGCGCTCGCGCGTGAGGGTGCGAAACGGGAAAAGCGAGGAATACCAGTTGGGAACATCCACAAAATTCAGCGAGGCGAGAATTCGGCACAGACGCTTCACGTTGCCATTGGCAGCGCGGGCGGTGAGCGCGTCCAGAACCTCTTGTTCGGGAAAAAGATTGAGCTCGAGAGCGAAGACAGGAAGCATATCGTCCGACGTCAGTGCTTTCTCAATGCACTCTTCCACGCTGAAACGAGACCGCAACATGATTTGGGTTTGCACCGATGCGAAGAGGTCGGACGTGAACACGTCGCCTTGAAAATGTTTTTCATACGCCTTCAACTCGCCAGCATCCCTGGAAAGCTTGCCGAGGCTCAAGAGGGCAGTGCGAGCGAGCGTCGGATTCCCGGGGCGTGCGAGGAGCGACAGAATGAGGGGGCGGGCAGCCGCCGATCGCAGTTCCGAGAGGGTCGACACGAGGTGACGCGTGAGTTGCGTCTCATTGGAATCAATCGCCTTGGCCAAAAGCTCGACCAGTTCGGCTTGCAGGGTGTTGTCGGGGATGCGCCCCAGAGCTCCCACCACGTAAGGTCGTATGCTTTCCCGGCACCCCGCAAAAAGGTGCACCAGGAATCGACCCGCTTGAGGGGAGCGCGACTGACCAAGTGCCCACAGGGCCGCTTCACAAAGTGGAACGTCGGTGGGGTCTTTCGCAATGGACATCAGAAACTCGAGGCTTCGGGGCGTCGGGTTTTTCGAAAGTGCACGGATGATTTGAAAGCGTGTGGTTCGCCATTGGCATTCCACGTAGAGTTGCAAAAGCTCACGTGTGGCATCGGGTTCCGAAATGCTCCCGAGGATGTCGACCACTTCCCCACGCTCGTCGGCGTTCAGGGAATGGTAAAAGGAACGCAGCGCCTTCACGAGCTCGGTGAATTCCGTCTCGCGTCTTAAATACTTGGCGTAAAGTTGTCCCGCAGCGCCCATGCTGTCCCCCTAGAAGGGGTTCGGTCGGCCGGCACACAGTCGTGAGGCACGGTTTGCCGGGCAGTGTCAGCATGCATTCAGACGATGCGAGCGCCCGCAGAGTTGGCCCCGAACCAGTGAAGAGCATTTCTGTCGATGGTGGAGGCCAACGCGTCCCCGGGTTTCGCGCGCTCCATGACCTCGAGCCGTTTGGGATTCGAAGAGCGAATGACAACCTGGCGCGCTCCCACTTTGGAAACCAGATGTGACTCGTGCCCGTGGGGTTCCACAAGCACCACTACGGGAGAGGCGTCGACGGGGCCCTCACTTTCACGGCCTTCCTTGGTAAGGACCTTAATTGCCTCGGGCCGCAGTCCAAGAACGTAACGTCCAGACTTGCCTGGGCAACGTGGCGCCCCAGTGAAGTTGAACGTATGCCCTTCGGTGGTGAACAAAAGAGAACCTCCTTCGAACACAAGGTCGCCCTCGAAAAAATTCATGCTCGGATTTCCGATGAAACTCGCAACGAAGCGGTTGGCAGGCGCATCGTAGAGCTCGAGTGGGGTTCCCACCTGCTGAATGACGCCTTTTTCAAGCACCACGATGCGGGTGGCAAGGGTCATGGCTTCCACTTGGTCGTGCGTGACGTAGACCACCGTGGTGCCCAGTTCGCGGTGAAGCGAGGCGAGTTCAATGCGCGTTTGTGAACGGAGCTGGGCGTCTAGGTTTGAAAGCGGCTCGTCGAAAAGAAAGAGAGAAGGCTTGCGCACAATGGCGCGCCCTATGGCCACGCGTTGTCGCTGCCCTCCCGAGAGCTGGGACGGCAGACGATCGAGAAGGTGTTCGATAGACAGCATGCGGGCTGCAAAGGAAACACGCTCGTGAATTTCGGGAAGGGGCGATTTGCGGATGCGCAGTCCGAAAGAGAGGTTTTCGCGCACGCTCATATGGGGGTAAAGAGCGTAGTCTTGAAACACCATGCTGATGTCTCGTTCCGCAGGAGGAAGAGCATTCACCCGCTTGGCGCCAATTTTGATGTCACCTGAAGTGATGTCTTCCAGGCCAGCTATCATGCGTAGAAGCGTGCTTTTGCCGCAGCCCGAGGGCCCCACGAGAACAATGAATTCACCGTCCTGCACATCGAGGTTCACGTCTCGCAAAACCTCGACGCGGTTCGCGTACGTTTTGCAGACAGAAGAAAGGGTGAGGCTGGACATCGGTGACGGTTCCCCCGGAATGTGCGCATCGAACCACGAAAGAGTGTATCACCGGCGTTCGGGTTCGACCACGTTCTGCAAAAAGGCGCTTGCTGCCCCAAAGGTGTCGAGAAGTCCACAGCGCGACGTGTTGGCAAATTCGCCCTCTCGGCGCGCGCCTTCGCACAGAAGTGAAGGCGTGGACGCCAAAGTCGCTCCGGCTCCCAAAAGGAGCGCGGCCGTGCCGGCCGTCAGGGGACTCGCCATGCTCGTGCCCGACTTCCCGCCAAGTTCCCCGCCAGGAAGCGCACCGAGAATGTCTTCTCCCGGGGCATAAAGAAACACAGACTCTTTTCCGTAGCTGCTAAAGCGCGCGCGACGGCCCGCGGGCGTGCTTGCCGCGGTATTCAAGACACCCGGAAATTTCTTGGGAACTTGAGGGAATGTATCGGTGTCAAGGCCGTCATTGCCAGCAGAACTCGCGACAAAAATGCCTTCCTCTTTTAGAAATGCGAAGGCGTCGCGGAGAAGTTGTGTTTCGGGTCCACCTCCCCAGGAGCAATTCACAACACGTGCCCCTTTTTGAACGACGTGCGCAAGAGCGCGCGCCAGGCCAATGCTATCGCTGCGTCCTGCGTCGTCGAGCGCGCGCGCGATGATGAGCTCCGCATTGGGCGCCACACCCAACGGCAGGCCCGAGCGCGGCTCGCCCTCGGGGACGCGGGAACTCACAAGCGACGCCACGTGCGTGCCGTGCCCAAAGCCATCCTCAGGAACGTCGTCTTCGTCAACGAAGTCGTACCCATCTGCACTCAGGAGGCCCTGGAAGCTGGGGTGCTCGACGTCGATGCCGCTGTCAACAACACCGACTTTCACGCGCTTCAAAACTCGCCCTTCCTGCGTGAGTGCCGCAAGGGCCTCATCGAGTCGAAGAGCATCGCGCCACCATGTTGTGGCGTTTTCCAACGTCTTGCGCCCCCTCGGTTGCCAAGCGTTGGTGTCTAGGGGAGGCGGCGCGAAGGCACGCGCAGGTTCCCAAGCCGCAAGCACGGGGAGCAGTGTTTCGTGGGGCGTCTCGATTTCTCGTGTCGAAGTTCCGACGACAACGACGGCTCCCCAAAATCCATTGGAAGCGTAGGGAAACAAGATGTTTTTTTTTGGCATGTGTCGCGCGGCGTTTTGCAGGGCATCGGAAGGCGTTTTGAACGCGGGCTTTGTCCAGCCAACGACTTTGCCGCGACTCGCCCCCTGTTCTTCCCTTGTGAGCTGGGCTTTCTCTGCATCTCTGTTTTCGTTCTCTCCGTTACCATGCCACGTGAACGCTCCGGGCAAGAGCCCAACGTCCGCATCCCGCACGCCGAAAAAAGCGAATCGTCCCGATTCTCCGTTATGCGCCAACGACAACGTGCCTGTTTCTTCTCCGAGCGCGGGCAGCGCAATGCGGCGCGCAACGGTGCCCTTGCCGAGGGAACACCCCCATGAGCCGCACACGAACCAAGAGCCATCGGCGGCGACCGAAACTCCACAACGCTCATTTTCGGCGCAAGGGTTGATGGGGAGCCTCGTGCGCGCGAGCGCCTTGGGTTGCGATCCCCCACTTCCCCCGGTTACTGAGAAAAGGAACACGCCTTCGTCACCTGCACGAAGGAGAAGATTCCCGTGCGCCGCGAGCGATGTGGTGGACTCCAAGGGAAGGGGCCGCGCGTTTGCGCTCTCGGGAATTTCGTTCAACACCCAAGGTTCGGTTTGAGCGAGGCCAGCGGCCGCGCTGAGGGCAAACACGCGCCCGTTGGCACCCACAAGCCAAAAACCTCCTTCGCCTGTGCGCGCCACAAGGCGCGCGCCCCGTGCATGGGAAACGTTTTCGAAACCCCAGGCGCGAAGATCAAACGAGGCCACCTCCTCAGGGGTGCTCGATGGGAAGGCGTCACCGCCTCCGGCGGAAACGTCGGGCCAGCGCGCGATACGAAGCCTGGGAGTGTTCGTAAGGGGCGCGACATCGAGCAAAGCAACAGAGGTTCCCGAAACGCTCGAGCATGCGAAAGCCTTTTGCCAGTCCCAGCCTTCAGGGCTTGAAGACCGTTCAAACGCGCCCACGGGCTTTGGAAGAAAGCGCACCACACCGCCTGGGGTGCAGCCCAGGGCACCCCCACGCGAGGCAAACGAAACTTGGGGGTCGAAGGTCTTTTCGCGCCATGAAAACCTTTTGGTGCCAACGCTTTGCTGCAGGCCCGTGGCAGACGCTTCCCACCACACGGCTTTCCCATTTCCAAGAGCAATGCCCGCACCACCCACGTCAAGCGCAAGCGCGACGCTCGAGCCCACGTCACCCACGGGATTCGCGGCGGCCCCTTGCGGCCCCGCGAAGAAAGCGCTTGCCAGCAAGACCAGTCCGGCAAGGGCGTGTGCCCAAGGCTCGCTCAAGTTCCATCGACGTGTCAGAGAAAACGAAGGAGCCTTCTTTTTCACGAGCCGTTCCTTTATCCTGTTTCTCAATCGGAAACTTTTGCGGAGGTTACTTTTCATGACAGGCTTTGGGCAAGGCTCGCGGAAACGTTCTCTCGTGGCAGGTGCCTTGCTCCTCGCATGCGCAATTTTTGATGGCGCAAGCAAGGCTTTCGCACAAAGTTCACTCAACCCTGAGCCAGGGCCCGGGCAAACGACTCCGGAGCCGTCTTGGCACCCTGGCGCTGCCCTTTCCTTCTCCGGAGGCGCACTGTTCGTTCCGTCGAGCGAAGACAAGAAGTGGCAAAAACGCCAGCCAATGCACTTTCAGGTGCAACAAACATTCTCTGTGGCAGAGCCCGGCGGTGAGCTCAACTTCGGTGCGGGAATCACCTACACTTCGGCTGGCGGAAACGCCGAACGCGACGTCACAGTCGCAGGGAAGACGGAAAAGGAAACGAAAGACCTCACGTTCTACTCATTCGGTTTGGTGGCCGCCGTGGACTACCGCCTTGCTGTGAGCCCTCGCCCTGTTGTCGCACCCCGTATTGGTGCCTTCGCCGGGGTCGCCATGCAGAACCAACGCACGTTGCTCGATACGTTTGAGTCGAAAACGGAACAGTTCTACAAGCCCATTGGCGGCGTGCGCGCGCACATCGAACTATCGCTCCTCGCCCTCAACCCTGCCGAACGCGGCGCCGTTGCCTACGGCTATGGCGTGGAAGACTTCGTACTCATGGCCGGCACCACCTACCTCATGGATTTCAACCCGCGCAAGAGCTACAAGATGGGCGGGTACACGCTCGAGGGCGGCCTCGCCTTTCTTCTGCCCTAGGCCTTTGCGTGGCTCAAAAGTCAGCGGGCGACGGCGTCCGCTGCTTCGAGGCGGCACTGAAACGACGTCTCGGGCTGGGCGTTCGCCTCGTAGCGGCGCTTCAGCTGGTTGCAATTTCTCATTGCGGCGGCTGCTTCGTCTTCACTGTCGACCTCCGACGAATTGATGACGATGCTGCCTTGGATGGTCGTTTTGTAAAGGTTCGCCTGAGCCTTGTCGACCAGGACGCGATCGCAGGGCGAGCCGGAAGGCTGACACACGACGACCGAAACAAGGGACGCGTCTGCGAGCGCCACCGATGCACCGCACACCAGCCCCAGGCCGACCAAAGAAGAAACAAGCGCACGGGGAAGCACCTGAGATACGGGTTTCATGACCACCTCCTGAAAAAATGGAATTCTGTTCTGTCAAGCCCACGTTAGCATTGTGGGCTTTCCACGGCAACCGACTCAAGGCTCATTGAGGGCGAGCCCAGCGAGGTGTACAAAAGGCTTCCTTCGAATCTTTGGGAGCGTGCACATGATCATTGGAAGCCACCTTGAAACCCGCCTTCACGGCCAACGGGCTCCCCTGCCGGGCACCGATGGGTTCCCGGCCCATGCCGACACCGCGCGCAAGTATGAACCCTCGCGGTCGGCTGTCCAAAGGCATATCGAGCTCTCGTTGACCATCGACCCCACGACCGACACGTTTTTTGGGGAAGCGTTGCTTTTGCTTGAAGGCATCGCCCAAAAAACGACGTCGGTGGTGCTCGATGCCAAGGAATTGGACATTCAGGCCGTGGAAGTCGCCCTTCTTCCTCAGGCGTCACCCGTCACCCAGCCGGTTGCTTTCACTCATACCGAACACCGCCTCGAAATTCCTTTCCCAGAGCCCTTCGAGCGCGGCACGCAGGTGTTGGTAAAGGTGCGTTATGCTGTGACCAAACCTAATGCGGGTGTGTATTTCGTCAAGAAGAAATCTCACGACCGTAATGGTTACGAATGCGTGTGGACGCAAGGCCAAGACGTCGACTCGCCGTTCTGGTTTCCCTGCCAAGACGACCCCCGTCTCAAACTTTCGGCGAAATTGAACCTTCGGTTTCCGGCCGACTGGGAATGCGTTTCAAACGGCTCCCTGGAGTCTGACGCCGTGAAAGGCGGTGTGCGCGAGCAGACTTGGAATTTGCGGGAACCTCAAGCTCCCTACCTTCTCGCATTCGCCATGGGGGAACTGCGCAAGGTGGCCACGACCTGGCGGGGCAAAGAAGTTGCCTGTTACCTTCCAGTTCCGTTTGCGTTCCAATCAGACGCTTGCTTGCAGGAACTCGTTCGCATGCTCGAATTCTATTCCTCCTACTGGGGATTCGAGTACCCCTATGCGAAATACGCGCAGGCCTTTGTCGGAGAATTCGTTTTTGGCGGGATGGAAAACACAACCTGCACCATAAACACCGACGAATGCCTTGGGCCGAAAGAATACGCTGTGGGCAGCGACCTGCGCCCCATTCTCGTGTTCCACGAAATGGCTCATCAGTGGTTTGGCGACACGCTGACTTGTGAAACGTGGAGCGAGGGCTGGCTCAACGAGGGCTTCGCCACGCACTCCGAGGTGCTTTGGGATGAACATGCGCATGGCGTCGACTCGGGCCCCTTCTACATGCATGCTGACATCCGCCCTGGCTATCTGGGCGAGGCTGCCAGCTACACTCGTCCCCTGGTCACGAACCATTACGAGTACGTTTCCGAGATCTTCGACGCCCACCTCTATCAGAAGGGCGCCATGGTGCTCCACCACCTCCGCGACGTGTTGGGGGAAGTTGACTTCCGCGCGTCCGTGAAGCGTTACCTTGAAACACATGCCTTTCGCCCTGTCGTGACCCGCGACCTCATGCGTGCTGTGGAAGACGCGACGGGTTGGAACCCTCGTCCCTTTTTCGACACATGGGTTTTTCGCGCCGGGCATGTGGAACTGGGTGTCGAATACAAAGTGGTGGACGCGGCAACGGCATCCGACCCGCTTGCGAAGGTGCTCGAAATTGCCGTCACCCAAAAGCAGAAGGTGTCGAAAGAGACGCCCGCCTTCGACTTCGAGACTTTCGTGCAGGTGCGCTACAAAGACTCGATAAACGGCAAACCTGCGGGGGCTCTGGAAGAAACACGCGTCCGCATTGGCAAAGCGGAAGAGCGGCTGCGCCTGCCATTGAAGTCGGGAGTCGAGGTCGCTTACGCGCTTCTCGACCCGCGTTCCACTCTTGTGGGCACCGTGGAGCACACACTTCCAGAAGCCTTCTGCTCAAGCATCCTTTCTTCGGTGGAGGCGCCGGCGTGGTTTCGGTTTGTTGCGCTCGAAAACGTGCTTGGCAAGCATTCCACTCCCGCAAACCTCGAGGCCAGCTTCGGCTGGGTTGCAAATGAAACCCTCTTCCGCGCGCGCATGGCCGCATACGAAAAGCTGGGAGAAAGCTCCTTGCCCGCTGCGGGCGCTTTTTTGCTGGAACGGGTTGAAGAAACCCATCCCATTGCGCGCCAGGCCTGGGCGCGCGCGCTCGGGTTTGCTGCCATTGAGGCAGGAGCAAAGCTCAAGAAGCTCGAGTCACTCGCGACATCGGACGCCGAGAATACGCACGTGCGCATGGCCGCACTCGATGGCCTCCTTCATGCTGCCAAGTCGACGCCTGCGCTTCGTTTAGGACGTGCGCGAGAAAGTCTTGTGGCCCTTGGACGCCGTATGATGTCTACCCCTTCCTTTTGCGGACACCTCGCGGCCCGCGGCACGCTTCTTGTGGCAGAGTTCGAGGGCGACACCCATTGGCAAGAATTTGCGGCCACCCTTCTTGCAAAAGACACCCGCCCGGCGCCTGAAGTCATTGCTGCGGCCACGGCACTGGCAAACGTGTCGGCACGCAACCCTTCTTTGAGGCATGAAACCCGACCTCATCTTCTTGCGCTGGCCGATGCCACGCACCCGGTGCGGCTCTTGTGGCGCCTGCCAGGCCTTCTGTCGGCTTCCGCCGACCTCGCTCTCGATGAGGCGTTTCAACGGTTTCTGGGCCGCAAGAACTACGGCCCACTTTCCATGCTCATTCCGCGCGCGCGCAGGGCGCGCCTCGGGCTTTCGAAAAAAGCTCAGAACGCCGATGTCGCCGAAAAGCTGGTAGAACTCGCTGAGCTCAAAAAGAAAGCGGAAAAAGGCGAAAAGGAACTCGAAGAGCTCAAGGCGCGGGTCGACGTGTTGGCGAAAAACAGCCTCAACGCCGCGGTGCCTGCTGTGACTCCTGTTTCCTCATAACGCAGGCATCGTAGCCGGCATCCGTGGCCGCATACGACTGGTTCGTGGTGGGGTCGACGCAGTTGACCGAAAATTTGAAGGGCACGCTGCCGTCCGCTGCTTTCGTTGGGCTCGGTGCAGGTGCTGGTGTCGACACCAGACCTTCTGAGCTCGCGTTTTGCGGAGAATTCGACTGTGGGTTCGCATTGTACTGCGACGCATCAAAGGGGCGGTCGGATGGCAATTCTTTATTGCTTGCGCACGATGCCATAAGCGCACCTCCCGCGGTGAGAAAGGCGAAAAGGCAAGGGAAAGCGGCTTGCGAAGAAGAGCGCATGGGAACTCCGGCTTCAATGAGTGTTTGATCGTTCGACACCTGAGCATATACCAGTGTCCGATTGGCTGCT
>JADCJN010000220.1 GCA_020247005.1 Silvanigrellales bacterium | reverse complement strand
CGATTCTAAACCCGCTCCCCGAGGGAGACAGAATCGCTGCAAGGCTAAGGCGGGACATAGTCGATGCAATTTCACAGCCGCTCAAGCTTTGCCGCGTCACGTCCGACAAAAAACAATGAGACCGGAGGCAAAATCCATGAATTTCTCGACCCGGGTTGTAGCTTTGTTCACCTGCGCGTCGATGGCCGGATGCGGAATCGTCTCGGGTGAGAAACAGGCGCACGTCGTGCGCAGGCAGGTCTCCGACCAGGCCAATGACCTTGGTGCAAGCAAGGCCCTCGGTGCCAAGAGCGTCGCGAAGGACAGGGCGGATCGTTTGAACGCCGCCATGGGTTCGGGGCGGATTTCTCGTGACATCGTCTTCCTGCACGATGGCGTCACAACCTTCGGACTCCTGCGCCTCACTCGGACGCAGATTACCAACGCACTTTCGGATCACTTCAAGATCAGAGTCGATCTCTCGTCGCTGCCGAACGACAAGCCTTGGAACCCAAGCGAGGACCTTCGCGCTTACAATCAAGCCTGGTTCGACGCATCTCGAAAAATCGCGGACGACGCGTTTGCCCCCGGCGGTGCCTTCGCCTCGGAATGCGCGGTCGCCTCGGAGTCCTGCGCGCGTTCCTTTCTTGCGGCGAAGGGACGCTTGCTGTTCCGTCATCCTTTGACGGCCACGGAACTCGACCGCGCGATGAAGGTCTATTCAGGCTCTTTGGCGGTGGGAGGGCGTGTTCCTTTAGCCCGCGCGTTTCAATCCTTGCTGGCATCGCCTCGTTTTCTTTACGTCGTGGAGACTCCGAGCTCCTCTTCCGCGAGGATCTCGGGAGCCGGCCTCGCCACTCGTCTCGCGCTCCTCATCAATGACAGCACGCCCAGTGAGGCCCTGCTGAATCTCGCTTCGTCCGGGTCGCTCGATTCACAGGAGGGCTTGCGGAATCAAGCCCGACTGATGCTCGAGGCTCCCGAGGCACGGCGCATGGCGCGTCGTTTCGCCAGAAAATGGCTCGGACTCGGAAAATTGGCCCAGGTCCCCAAGGGACCTTCCGTGGCGGAGCTGTTCACGCCCTCTCATGTTTCCGCCTACGCGGAAGAAACGGAAAAATTCATCGAACGTTACTTTTTCGATGGCCTCGCCTTTGACGGCATCTACGGTTCCAAGTCCTCTTGGGTGAACCGGTTCAACGCGCCGTCGTACGGATTGGAATCGTCGAAGCCCGAGTTCGAATGGCGTGCCCTCAACCCGGTCCACAGTGGAGGAATTCTCACCCAGCCTTCGACACTCGCCCTGCATGCGGTCGCAAACAAGGGCTCCATCGTCCGCCGGGGAGTCTTTCTGCTCACCGATGTCCTGTGCCAGCCCGTGGGCTCGCCGCCTGCGAATGCCGAGAAGCTGGCAGCAGAAGCGGTTGGGACAAAAGTGGTCAGCGAGAGGGAGAAGTTGGCCTTGCTGCGGGCTTCTCCGGCCTGCGCGAGCTGCCACGAGAAAATCGACAATCTCGGATTTGCTCTTGAGCAGTTCGATGCCGTCGGACGCGCTGTCTTCCAGAATGATGAGGGTTTGCCTTTGACCGCGGAAGGATCAATCGCTTGGGATGCCCCAGGAGGCAAGAACCAAAAGTTCGCCGGTGCGGCGGAGTTTGGAGCCATCATGGCGACAAGTCCGGTGTCGAGGTCTTGCTTCGTTCGAAAGTGGGCCGACTCTGCCCTCGGTGCCCCGTTGACGCCAGAGAGCTCCGCGCAACTCGATGCGCTTGCGTCTTCGTTTGCGACACATCTCGACGGCAAAAGGCTCGTGCTGGACTTCGTGGTGTCGTCCCTCTTCACGACTCGTCCCATTCAATGAACGAAACGTCGCATGCAAAACTCGGCCAGCGATGCTGGCCCAAACAGAAGGGTGACGCGCAATGAGGATCTCTCGACGGACCATCGTGATGTCACCGCTCGCGGCTCTGGTGCTTCGGCCCTTCGCTGACTTCATCAACGCACGCGCCGAAGGGCCGACCCTTCCTGGCTGTTTTGTCGTCATGCAAAAGTGCCAGGGCCTGTATCCGCAAAACCACGCTCCCAATTGGATTCCCACAATGGCGGGGGGAGAGTTGCAGATGTCGCCGGTCCTCGCTTCGCTCGAACCTATTCGCAAGCACCTGACCATTGTGCAGGGTGTGGACTACACATGCTTCAATGGAAACGATCCGCACTGGTCGCACAACGTCATTTACACCGGAGCGGACACACCCCCAAATGGCAACGGTGGACAGATCTCCCCGAGCAGCGAATCCATCGACCAATACGTCGCCGCAAGGTGGGGTGTTCCGTCGTTGCATCTCGATGTGGGATCATGGCCTGGCCATAAAAATGACAAAACGGCTTCCTTCCGAAAGGCGCCCGGATCTATCCAGCGGTCTTTCGCTGTTGAATCGCTGGAACAGGAGTTCAAATCGATCTTCGGATCGGCCGAAACGGGGGGTGGAGATCCCAAGGCTGCAGCCGACAGATTGAAGGCCATTGATGCCTCCGAAAGAAGTTTGCTGGATTCTATAAAAGATGACATCACCGCCCTGCGGGGTGAAGTCGTCGGATCACATAAGGTCCAGCTCGACGCGCACCTTGAGGGGTTTCGCGACGTCGAAAAGAAGATCCTCCGCTTGGACCAGGGAATGCAATTCGACCCAAAGACTTGTTCAATACCGACCTCGGGCGAGGCCTTTAAAATAAACACCGACAACGCCAATGACGCCTACACAAAAATCCCACAGGACAGGCTTCGGGAGCGCTGGGATCTCCAGATCAATTTCCTGCTGCTGGCGATGCGTTGCGGGATGCGGCGCGTGCTGCTCATGACGGCGACCCACGACGATAACTGTGGCCTTCGCCCTCCTTTTTGGGACAAGTCGTTCGAACGTGCGCAACAACCCCCAGAGGGGCTCGACAATGTTGGCAGCTACCACTTCGCGCTCTGGCACGGTTCGAGCCGCAACGATGGTGGCGCCCATATTCGAGCGGAGAAAGCGGTCACCGATTATTTCGCAAAACTTCTGCTCGGGATGGCTGCCATCCCTTCGGGCGAAACGAACTTGCTCGAGAACTCGCTTGCGGTTTACGGCGCGAACATGTCAACCGACCACAATACCAACGGTCACTCCTTTCTCGTCGCTGGCAACGCGGGCGGAAGGGTGCCCGGCAACAGGCTCATGAAGGTGGGCACGAAGGACGGTGGGGCGTCTGGAAAGCCCCACAACGACCTCCTCGTTTCTCTTCTGCAGGCTGCCGGATTTCCTGATGTCAAAACCTTCGGAGCAGCCAAGCACTGCACGGGCGGGTTGCCAGGATTCCTCAAGGCATAAAGATTGGGCGCCTCTGCCTGCTGGGCACCCACAGCCGAAGTGGGCAAATGGCCCCAAGAAAAAAGTGCCCGAGGAAGCGGGACTAGCATTTTTTGCGTGGGCCTTAAAGCTTGTTCGAATCGTACTGATAGACCCGAGGAAGCTCGCGCGAAAGGCGGATGAGCTGAGCCTGTTCGTTGCGGAGCGCCTGCGCGAGCTTTTGCGCCTTGGGATCGATGCGGAGCTCGTCGAGCTTCATCTGCAAGTTGTTTATGCGGTCGGCGTTGCTGTCGCCTTCCATGATGTTGTCCATGATGGCGTTGAACTTGTCCTTGTCGTCGACGGTCAATCCGGAGGTATTGGAGTGCCGGTGGAAACGGTTCACGACCTCCGCGTCGGTGTCGATGACGACCGACCCGTCCTCCTTCTTTTCGACGACCACGCCGGGTTTCGTGTAGATGCCGGCCTTGTTGACTTCTCATTCTTTCGCACGATTTCCCCCTTTTGAGCCCATCCGGTCTGCACCGCTCGCTCCAGCAGCAAGGTAACAAAGGAGGGCTCGAGAACATCGACCTCTCGCGCGGGATCGAAACTCTCAACGACGAGTTCGAGCGCATGTTGGTCGAGGCCGCTCTGGCGACTCACCCGAGCATGTCGGCGGCCGCACGGACCCTTCGGATCACTCAGCCCGGGCTGCGCGCCAAAATGGACAGGCTCGGACTCTCGGTTCCGAATCGATCGAAGTCCGCATAGAGCGAGCACCAGGCGGCGGCTCACAATTCTGTTTGTTTTCGAGGCGAAGACCTTGCCCGATAAGAGGCTCTTGGAAGTGCAGACATCGCAGTGTCCTTACTTTTCCCTCTCTCGGACCTAACGAGGCCTTCACGGGCCTCTTTGGGGTCAAACCTGTGATCCCTTCCCAAGGGCCCCTTCCCGGTGGCCCCCACGGTCCTCTCCTGCGGCGAGGGTCTCGGTAACGACCCTCCGATTGCACTCCCTTTCGAGAGGCTCTTCATGACGGGTACGGATCTTCACCTCGCACTTCTTTGCGGCTTTGGCGCCTTCGCCTTGCTGCTCACCTTGGGACGCCGCATGCGATTGCAAATCTCTCGGGACGGCGTTCGGATCTCCTGGGAACGGCGCTTCCCTCGGTAATCGCTCCTCGCATCAGAGCGACTCGCACTTGGGGTCGCTTTTGTCTGAGCCTTCGTTTCAGGCGCCGCAAACGGCTGGCTTGTTTCCTGCAATTTTTCAGATAGGTTTTACGACATGACTGATAACCGACCTGCATGAAGGTCTAAGTAACATTTGCGTCGAAAGGATTGGCATGTCTTTTCCGATCCGGCGGGTACTCCTCGTCTCTGCATCATTTATCTTGGCCGTATCCATAGCCCCCACATCGAGAGCTCAGGAGCCAGGCCCCTCTGAAGTAACGGCCGTAGTCGCAGGACCATCTGATTTCGAGGCAGGGCTACTCGCCAAGTCGAGCTACGCTACCGGCCTCGCGATTTCACTTCACTCTCCTCGCATCTCACGAGTCCCGAGTTCATGCCATCTCAGCGCGGATTACCGCACCGAGATGGCATGAACTCGGGACTCGTTTCG
>JADCJN010000022.1 GCA_020247005.1 Silvanigrellales bacterium | reverse complement strand
GCTCTTTTACCAATGGCAGATGAAGATATTACCATCGACTGGATGATGGGAGCCGGATGAGCTGAGAGGTTCAAGTCCGGTTCTGAGAGGGCCTGGGGGTGAGATTCCCCTGGGCTACTCACCTCGTCGTCGGGTTCCAGTACGTGCAAGACGCCATCCGTTGCCATGCCCTTCTTCGGAAGCGGTTCGAGGAGTACGGCCTCGTTCTTCACCCCGAAAAGACGCGTGTCATCGAGTTTGGCCCCTTCGCCCAGAAAGTCGCAGCAGTTCGCGGCGAAAAAGCGTCGACTTTCGATTTTCTCGGTTTCACGCACTGCTGTGCGTGCAAGCGGAGCAACGGAATGTTCACCATACACCGTCGCACTATGCGCAAGCGCCGGCGTGCGAAACTCAAGGAGGTTCAGGCGGAACTTGCTTTGCGGATTCAACAGCCTCTTGCGAAACAAGGTAAGTATTTGCGCTCGGTGCTTTCGGGATACGACCGTTACTACGGTGTTCCTGGGAATCTTCCGGGTTTGTTTGCTTTCCATTTCGAAGTCACAGGCCGCTGGTACCGTGCGCTTCGGCGTCGCGGAAACCGACGACTGCTGACCTGGGCTCGAATGAGTCAGTACCGGGCCATGTTCCTTCCCAAGCCCTCCCTCCATCATCCTTACCCACTTGAGCGAATGGGCGTCACAACCCAAGGGAGGAGCCGGATGCGTTAGCAGCGCCCGTCCGGATCTGTGGAGGGGGAGAGTCATGGCGACCTCGGATTTCATGGCTCTTCTCTACTCCGATTGCAGCGGAAAAATCGCTTGAGACGCGTGGCCACGCCACCGCCTCTTCACAAAGGAAGTATCGGCGTTCCCAGATTAAAATCAAGTATTCAATTGAATAATTTCTAAAATTTCAAGACTATAATAATATCATATGCTTGTGTTCTTCTGTGCGGCCATGGCGTCGAGAGCGGTTTCCCGTAGGCACCATGCATCGTGGCCAGCTCCTCTCAGGAAGGCGGCCGTCTTGGAGGCCGTGACGCAATAGCGGCCCCGACAAAACACATACACAGGCAACTGCGTTCCTTTGTTTTCCAGGGCCGAACGTGCCGATGCGAGATCGGATTCCCCCGAAATGGGGACGCGCATCGCTTCGGCCAAAGGAACAGCGGCGGACTCTTCGGGCTGTCGGACATCGAGTAAAATGGCTTTGCCTGCGCGCACCGCAGGGAGCACCGCGGCGAGGGTGAGGGGCGAACGGAGGGCCTCAGGCACCAGTGCGTCTTCTTCGGTGCGCGCAACAGGAGAGAGGGCTGCCGTGAGAGCTTGCAAGGCGCCCACGAAAAGATGCACTTCTGGCGATGCCAGAGCATAGGCCCTGTGGACGCCCTTCTTTTGGACCACAACAAGCCTTGCCGAGGCCAGTTTCCGGAGGTGCTGGGAGGTGTTTGCAAGGCTTTGGCCCACCGCGTCGGCAATGGCCTCCACGTTCCGTTCACCTTGTGCCAACAGGCCCAAAATCGCGATGCGTACGGGAGCGGCCGTCATGCCTGCAAGGTGAGCGGCCTCGACAAGAAGGGTTTCGCGCGCCCCGCGGACAGCGGGCGTTTCGAAAGACCGTTTCGTGGACAAGGGCTTTGTCACGCGTGTTCCTTTGGAGGAGTGTGCAAAGTGCGGCACGCACGACGCAAAGGCCGGCGGCTGACCCGCGCAGTCTGCCTCGAATCAGCCTCTGTGGCGAGTGTTCTCCCAAGGAAGTCAGGTCAGGGCTTTAGCGCTGCACTTTCAGAGGAAGAATGCTATTGACACGAACGTCTCCGCCGTTCACTTTCACACGCACGGGGCGCTCGAGCTTCAGGCTATAAACAGCGCTTGTTCCAGGCTGAAGTTGAATGCGGCGCACCTTCTTCTCGTGCGTAGCGTAAATGTGAACAGTGGTGATGTCTCGCGTCTGGTTCGTGAGCGTCAAGGACTGGGGCGTCGAGAGCCCCGTGAGAAGCACTTCCGCTCGGCTTGGCACACGGATGGGATAATCGCCGGGCACGGTGACGTCGCCGCCAGCGGGCAGTTCGGTGATGGTGAGTCCTTCAAATGCGGAGGCTCTGTGGGCTGAGGACAAAAAGGCGATGGCAGTTGCGACAAACATCAAGCGAAGCGAGTGCGTCATGGCGTGGCCTCCGTTTCCTCTCAGTGTGGCTCAATGCTGCTCTTGATTTCAGCAGGACGAAAAGAATTTGACGGAGGAAACAAATCTCCGCTGCCCTGTCACCTGTGCATTTTGTCGTGCGGTCTGGGCCGTGTAACATCGAGTGCGATTGCCCCCTTGCCGCCTGTGGGCAAGGCGAGGCCTGCGTCTCGAGACCTCCTGAGGGTAGAATGGCGAAACCGACAAAAAACGAGACGCCTGAGCAGTTGTCAGGCGCCTCGAAACGTTCTGCGAACCCCCTCAGAAGCCCGCTTGTGCTTGTGGGCGGCACAGGCGAAGCCGTGCTGGGCAATGGTCTTTTGCTCCCTCTCGTGTTTTTTGCCTCCGTGGTGCTGCACAGTGGCGTGTTTTTCTCGGTGTCGTCGCTCACGTCGCGCCCCGAGACGAAAAAAGATCCGGTGGTTGTGCGGGTGTCCGAAGTTCCCAAGCCACCGCCACCCGCTGTGGTGGAAGAAAAGAAACCTGAACCTCCCAAGCCTCCTGTGTTGGAACCCAAAAAGGTGGTGAAAGAACGCAAGCCGCGGGTGCGCAACGACGAGCGCTTGCCTCCTCCGCCTTCCGACGCGCCTGCCCCGCCCCCTGAAATTCGCGCCGGACTTTCAGACTCTCTGGCACCAGGCCAAGGAACGGGTCCTGCCGTGGCTCAAGGAAACAGCGCGGAGGTTGGCGTGAACCCCGAAGACGCTCGCAAACCTCCACCGCCTGCGGCACCGGGGCCAGCCGCCGAGCCCGACCCTGACTCTGTGCCCGTCACGGAGGCCGCAGCCGATGTTCCAGCGAAATGCCCCTCTCTGCCTGAAATTCCCATAACCGATGATGCCGCGAATGCGGGCGTCACCAGTGGGGAAATCGTCATTGAAGTCATCGTGGGTTCGAAAGGGAACATTATTGAAGCTCGAATAAAGAAAGGGACCGGATTCGACATCGACGGGGTGGCTTTGCGCGAAGTCAAAAAGCTTTCGTGCACACCCGCTTCGGTGGGCGGCAAGTCGGTTGCCACGAAGCGCAAGCTCATTACAATTCCCATCGTTTTCTAAAAGGAAGGATTCGAACGCATGAAGGTGAACTCCACGCCGCGTGCGCAGGTGTCGTCGTTGCTCGCAGCGGCGGTGGCCTGTTTGGGCTCTGCCCGCGCGCTGGCGCAAGACATCGCGCCAACGGAAGCCCCCGCAACCGCGGCCCCCGCACCAGCCCCCGCACCCGCGGTCACAGCCCCAGCGAACGAAACGGTGGTTTTGCGCGGTGAGGTCAAGGCCAAGGGAAGCACCACGCCACTCAAAGACGCCGTGGTGATTCAGTCGGATAATCGTGACAACAACGTGACCACCGATGCTGCAGGACGTTTTGAAATCACCCTTCCAAAAGGGGCAACCAAGCTCCTCTTTCGTGCGGAAGGCTACGACGAACTCGAAATGTCGGTGAGCGACGGCGTTCTGGCCGAAAGCGGGCCTGTTGCTTTGGAGCCCGCCGCCGAAGTCTTGCGGCTGGGAGTCATTCGTGCGCGCCGCAAAGTGGAAGTCTCGCAGCAAAGTCTTCAGCGCGACGAACTCGAGCGCATTCCGGGCTCGGGAGGCGACGCCGTGCGCGGCCTTCAAACATTGCCTTCCGTTATTGCCACGAACCCGGGTTCCGCCCAAATCACTGTGCGCGGCAGTGCACCTGGTGACAACCGTTTCTTTGTCGATCGCCTCGAGGTGCCCTTCGTCTTTCACCTGGGGGGACTGGGTACGGTTGTGCCCACGCGCATGCTCGAGGGCGTCGACCTCTTTCCGGGAGGGTGGTCGTCGCTTTACAACGACGCCACAGGCGGAATCATTCAATTGCGGACAGAAAACCGCATTCCCGAGCGCTTCTCGGGGCAAGTGGAACTGGGACTCGCGCAGTCCTCTGTTTACCTGGAAGGAAATATGTTTGGAACACCCCCGTCTGCGGACGGGGGAGCGGTGGCGTCGAGCAATGCAAGTGCTCCGGCGCAAGGCGATGCCGAAAAAAGCACTGCGCGCGTCGATGACCGCATCGGCTACCGTGCGGGCTTTCGCCGCACATACTTGGAAGTTTACACGCCCATTATCAAAAAGTTTGTTGACGAAGAACGCCTCTCTTTTACCACGTTCCCTCAGGCCACCGACTACCAGTTCGTGCTCAATGGCAACCATGCGAGCGGAACCTGGCAGGCGTATCTTTTGGGTGCGGCCGATAGGCTGAGCCTTGCGGCCACCACGGGCCTTTCTTCCTCGGAAGACGGCAAATCGAAGTTCGGCCTCTTCAATTATTTCGAAACTGCGGGCGCACGTTGGCAGTCGAACTTGGGCAATGGCTGGGGTCTTACACTCGCACCGCAACAGCGTTACCTCATTATCGATCAGGAGTTTTTCGGAAATACGGTGGATGTCCGATCGAACAAGTTCGCCCTGGAAGCAGCTCTCGACAAGCGCTTTTCGTCACAGGTGTCTGCCACAGTGGGTGTTCGACCCGAGTACGAACGTGTGACCACCGATGTCGATGCGATTCAGTTTCCTGCAGGAGGTCCCAATCCCTTTTGGGACCCCGACACGGCGCCTCGAAGCAAAGAACGTCGCGTGCGCGACACGGTGTCGGGTGCGGCGTATTTCGACGTGCTCTATAGGCCGGTGCAACCTTTGACGTTGAATCCGGGCGTCTCGGCCCTTCGCGGCAACTGGGCGCACCAGCTCGAAGTCGACCCGCGCTTTTCCGCGCGGTACGCCCTTTCCCAAAATCACGCACTCAAAGCCGGTTGGGGCTATTACAGTCAACGGCCCGAGGCGGTCTACGATTCCAAGGACTACGGGAATCCTGACCTCAAATTGGAAAGAGCCATTCACTATGTGGGTGGCATCGAATCGAAGCTAGGGTCTTCGTGGGAAACCGACTTTCAAGTGTACTACAAAAACATGCTCAACTTCGTTGGAAATGCAACGAAGGAGCCTGAAAAGAAATATGAGAACAACGTCAAGGGACGTTCGAAGGGATTCGAGGCCCTGATAAAGAAACAGCGCACCGGGCGCTGGACGGGTTGGGTGAGCTACGGATATTCGAAGGCGGAGCGGCGCGACCCAAAGAGCGGAACCTGGCGCCCGTTCGACTTCGACAAACCCCATTCCCTCAACGTCGTGAGCGCCTACAAAATAACGGGCCAGTGGGAAGTGTCTTCGAAGTGGCAATACCAAAGCGGTTCTCCCACCACCATCATTCGTGGCGGACGTTTCAATCAGGCCACCGGGCGCTACGTTCCGGCAAACATCACCGGAGACGGCACGCTCGAAGCCAACGACGACCGCTTGCCGGCGTACTTCCAATGGGACGCTCGCACTGACTACGACATTTTGTACGACACATGGAAGCTGCGTTTGTACCTTGAGGTGTTGAACGTCACCAACCGCGCCAACGTTGTGGGTCGTCGAAATTCTCCTGACTTCAGCGAGACACAAGATGTGACGGGAGCACCCACCATTCCGACCTTTGGGGTTATTGCCTCGTTCTGAAAGGGAAGTGTTTTGAACTCCATGTTTGAAAGAGGTGTTGACGTGACCACCCCCCTGCCTCGCCGCCTGGCCTTTTTGGGTGCCTTCTTAGGCGTTTCTTCCCTGCTTGCGACCTGTGGCGAAGAGGGTTCGCAACTGCACGAGCTCGAAGGCGTGCGGGTTCCCGTCGCGCAGTTTTTTTTGGAAGGGACACCCGCCGATGTGGCCAAGGCGACAAAAAAAGCAGGGTGCGAAACTTGGGCCGACAAAAAAATATATTGCCAGCAGTACCCTGTTTATACGGGCATCGATGCCCGAAAGTTCAAGCTGCGTTTCGTTTCTATTTCGCCAGAAGGCGAGGTCGCGACGGTTGCCATGGGCGCTTTAAAACGATTCCAGGTTCGGCTGGGTTCCACCAACGTCCAGGTCAACGACGTCTCTACGGTTCTTGAAGGCGCGGAGCGCAAGGCGTGGGGGTTCACGAAAGACGCCTCGAATTCGCGGGTGCTCAGCACGAAAGGCCTGCGCGTGGAAGAGACGGTTTTCGACTTCAGGGTGCCTGGCCTCGGCGAGCTTTTGGACACCAAAAATCCGTCTCCGGTTCTTGCCCTCGACTACGCCGCCACAAGCTCGAAAGGCGGCCGCACCGACGAAGGCTTTCTGACCTTTTTTGTGTACCCCGACCCGGCCGACACGGCGGCATGGAAGACCCTCACCGACCTCGCCGCCAAACAGGGTATTGCCGACGACGCCGCTCTGGCCCGCTTGAAAGCCGCAGCGAAAAGAAACACGCCCCCCGACCTCACGGGCGTGAGCCCCAAAGTGGGTGCGGCCACAGGAAAGAAGCTCGACTTGGAAGCCACGCTGGTGGGTTCAGACCCCGACGCCGACGCCAAAACCCGCCTGCAATGGTTCACCACGCGCGGGAAATTGGGCAACGAACGTGCGCGAAAAACGAGCTGGGATGCGGAAGGCTCTGGGCCCGCCGGGGCGTTCGTCGTTGTGCGCGACCTTCAAGGAGGACAAGACTACGGCTTCACGACGGTCGACGTGAAAGAGTGACACTTCGCGCGGCTTCGCCCGCCTCAAGGCACCTCGTAGGTGAGCATGATTGATGTTTGAGAGCTGCGGTAGTTCACGTCACCGGTAATAACCACCGAAATTTCACCTTTGGCGTTTATCACGGGCGCGGCGTTGATGCAGCGCATGTTCCACCCTTCGCGCGCACGCGGCTGACAATCGAGTTCCACGGGCGGCGTGAACTGAGCGCTTCCCACTTTAATATACAGCACGGGTTTTTTATCAGCGTCTTCGCACGATTTGTCGGTGACGCCGGAAAAAGTGGCTTCGCCGCGCTCCCCTTTCACTTTGTCGACAATGAAACGCGGGGTTTGTTTCAAGAGAAGTGAGCAAGGGTCCGAGCTGCCCACGGAGTCGCTGTTTGCACCCGGAAGGGACATGGCGATTTTGGAAGGCTCCGAGGCCCGCGCCGTGTCTTTGGTCACGGCATCGATGTCTTCGTCGCGGCGAGAACCACAGCTTGTGGCGAGGGAGGCCATGAGGGCAAGGCAGACACCCACCACTCCCCACTGGGCAGGGCCCCGGGGGGTGGGTTTGAGGAGGTCATTTCCTCGTTTGCGGCGTGATTGTGGGCTCATGAGCGATGCCTCCCCTTGCTCCAGACGTCGGGGCGTGGGTATCTTCCCCTGCTTTCGTGGTATCGGAAGGCGAGCGGAAATCTTGACCTTCCTTTGTCATTCTCCCTCGCATCTGTCTTTTTCCCTTTTGTTTTGAAACGTAAGCCATCGAGGTGCCCGTGGATTTTCTCACCGCCGAACAACGCTCTCGCCCCCTCGACGTCACAGGGCTCGAAAACGCCCTCGTTGACCTTCTTGTGCGTGCGGAGGACTCCGACCTTCGCAGCCTTGGCATGAGCAAAGGCACCATGCAGCTTGTCTCGGCCGAGGAACAGGTCCGGGTGTTGGCAAACCTGGGCAAGCTGACTGCTGAAGTGGAGCTGGGCGGTTCGGCCGCGAACGCCATTCGTGGGCTTGCCGTGCTGGGCGCGCGGACGAGCTATTCCAGCTGTGTCGGCCACGATGAATACGGCAAATCGTTTTCCAGTCGGCTCGAAGAGCTTGGCATCCGAAACATGCTCGCGCAGGTCGAAAGTGCGCCCACGGGAACGTGCCTGGTGGTGGTGACGCCCGATGGTGAGCGCACACTCAACACGCATTTGGGCGCTTGCCTTCATTACGCCAAAGCCCACGTGCCTGAAGAAGACATTCGAAAAAGCAAGGTTTTCTTCACCACAGGATACGTGTGGGACACCCCTTCTCAAATCGATGCCGTGAGCCAAGCCCTGCAAGTGGCCAAAAACAACAATGTGAAAGTGGCCTTCGACGTGGCCGACCCCTTCGTTGTGCAGCGATGGGGAGCGCAGCTTCGCGAAGTTTTAGAAACGTCGGCTCATGTCGTTTTTGCCAACGCGCTCGAAGCTCAAATGCTCGTGGGGGTACAAGGCGAAGACGCCGCGCGCATTTTAGGACGGAAAATCGAAATCGTTGTGGTGAAAGACGGCGCCAAGGGTGCCTGGGTGGCCCACCGCGGAGACATCCTCCACATTCCAACGAACAAGGTGAACGTTGTCGACACGACGGGGGCCGGCGACATGTTCGCGGGCGGCTTCCTTTATGGTCTCACTCACGGTTGCACCCTGGAAACCTGCGGCCGTTTGGCAACACTTCTGGCCGCCGACACCATCACCCACATGGGCGTGCGTCTTTCCAAAGACATTCCTCTCCGCGCCAAGGCCCTTCTTTCACACTGACCATCCCTGCTTCGCGTGCAGGGCAATGGCTTCTTCGAGAGCCGCATAAAGGAAACCTCGAGGCGTTTCCTGGCGGGCGTAAGCCATTCGGATGTTCGTGCTTGCGAGCGAGGTCAGGCTTCCCACGAGGCCGTGTTTCGTTTTGAACTCGCCGTCCAGAGTGCCCAGGTCGGGAAGCAGGGTGACGCGTGGGTGGGTGAACCAGGGCGGCCTCGGGCCTTGTGCACCTCCGCGCGGCACAACGAAGACGCGGCATTCCTCGAAGAGGGAAAGCCCATTCGTTCCTTTTTCAAGAGGATCTCGCCACGAGTCGAGTGAGCGCAGAGCGTCCTCTCCGCAAAGAAACACGAACGTCACTGTGGGATGTGAAGCGCGAAGAGCTTTCAGAAACGTCACCGTTCCCCTGAAAACAGAAGAAAAGTCGTGTTCGGCGCTCGATGCGATGGCTTGCACGCCGTCTTTGCGAAGTTCCTGCGCAAGGGTTTCACACCACTGGAAACGCACTGAAAAAGGGGCGGTCGGAACTTTGTCCCATCGGGAAAGACTGGGCAACAGCCAGACTTCAGGGGCAGGTGTGGCCTCGTTTTTCAGCGCGCGGACGGCCAAACACGCCATGGCGGCATGCCCAAAATGGGGCGGGTCGAAACTCGCCCCCAGGCAAACGACGGTGCGCGCGGAAGGCAAGGGGTCTTCGGAGTTCGGCCTTTCGGCGCAAGGCTCGGCATTGTCGACACCTGTCGAACGCATGGACACGGGGAGGGGGACTCCTTTGGGTGCAGGTGCTGTGGCAGGGGTTTCACTGAGTTCAGGAAAGACAACGGGTTCTGTTGGTTGTGGCGGGGCCAGGGGAGGTTGGCATAGCCGTTGCTCAGGGGGCTCTACTCCTCATGAGGCCGGTTTCTGGCCCCCCACGTCACACGAGCCATCTGTCGATTCACGGAGGTGAGAACCCATGTCAACGAAACACCCCTCGCAAGCAACTCTCCAGGCCCCTCTTTTCGGGTTCTTGGTGTCTGCGCGGAGCGGACTTGCGGGTCTTCTCGGAGTGCTCTCCCTTGCCGTGCCCAATTTTGCGGCTGCTGGAGCGATGTCGCACGAATATTACTCGCGTGGTCGTTCGCCGTATGGTTC
>JADCJN010000219.1 GCA_020247005.1 Silvanigrellales bacterium | reverse complement strand
GAAGGCGCATCAAGGTGATTGGATCGTTCCCGAACTCGGCTTCAGCGCTTCGCCTCATGTCGTTCGTCCTCATGGAGCGCGGCGACGACTGGGGCAGCTCGAAGCGTTACGTAACCTTTAACTGAACGACAGCGGAGAGATGGCGAAAGTACAGACGCGAGGTTGCACTATCTCGGGTTCAGCAGAATGTTGCCACTCTCATGAAGAAGTCCGCATTGATATCCTATGGCGTCAACGTGGATCGTCGGCGACTTCAAGAATGCACGTTTGATGCCTCAGCACCCAAGTCGAAAGGCTGCACTGAGGTCTCCGTGAGCGGTGCCCCATTGGTGCTCGCCCCCCAGGCGAATTATGTTGGCGCCGCGTTGCTGAAGGGCCAAACAAAAGTCGTTTGGTGGACAGAGGTTGGCGCCTCGGGCGCGGCAGGCAAATGGACCTATATTTACGATTTTGGTGGTGGTTGGAATGGCCCGGTTGAAACAATCCTGCCGGGCTTCAACGATTTCTCCTATGTCTTCGCGGACTCGCACACGACCGTGTCGATGGAGATTCTTGGTCAAGCCTTCTTGGGCGACTATAGTACGAGAGATAAAGACAAAACCCAGAATTACCCCACACTGGCAGCGCACGTGACGCTTGGCAGCACCGTGACGTTTCAGCAGTTGAAGGCCGAGGGCGATGTTGCAGTTGGTGCTCAGGATCTCGTCGTGGATAAAGAATCAGGGACTTCGCATGCGCTGACGCGAACCGTAACGGGAAAAGTCGCTTACTTCCGAAAATCGGCGTCGCAAAATTGGCCAGCCGTCGTGAACGCACTTGAAATTTTGCCTAAGTCCTACCGCGCTCGACTCGTAAAAAGTGACCTGGGGTTCTTTCATATCAACCAGACAGGGGTTGGCGGAGCTTCGAAAGTTTATCGATTCGACCCGCAAACGCCCGACGTAAAGTTGATTTGGAATCAGGCTGAGTCTGTTGAAGTTCCAAGCACTGTTGCGAACTTTGACTCGGGCGATGGTCTTTGGGTGGAGCGGGCATCCCTGCAGTCGGAGCCTGTAAAAGGTCTTATTTTCGCTGTTTGTGGTAACTTCTTAAAAGCGCTCGACACACTTATTTACACCTTTCAGCTTTCAGAATCGAAAGAGTGAGAAGAAAAATACCTTTTCGTTGAATGAATCAACGCTATGAAGCAGCCATGGGGGTGGGCCTGCTGGTGTCTTCATAGGGCATGGTCGCCTCGCGCGCATCGAGGCCCGCCCTCAGGCGAGTCTCGAGCTTTGCCATTTCCGCGTCAGCGCGCAAGAGCGCAGAGGCGGCCTTTTGAACCGCGGCGGCCCCTTCCGACAGCGCCGCGCGCGCGCTGCCGAGTGTTCCCAAATGAGCCTCAAGCAAGCCTAAAGCCTCCTTGGCCCTGAGTCCCCGCTCAAACGAACGGGCGCCTTGCGCGGCGCCATGCAGAGCAATGGCCAGTGTGTGTGGTGAAACAGGATACACACGTAAGGCGACACATTCGTCCCAGACTCGGGGTGCGCTGACCGCGTCGTGCCAAAGCGCCTCATTGGGAAGATATAAATACGCAAATGGCGTCGTGCCAAGCTCAGGACGAACGTATTTCGATGCAATTTCGCGCGCAAGACGCACGAGTGTCGACGCATCGCCCGTTTCTGGGAACTTGCTGTCGATGGGAATGATCATGCCCGCGTGAGGAAACTTCACGACCGCGTCGACCCGGAGCCCCCCAATGGAGTGCTGGAAGGCGAAGTAACCAGGAGGCAAGCAGTCGGCGAGCAGGCGCTCCAGAGTCACCTCTCCCAAAATGCGCCCACGGCTCGTGGGCTTCTCGAAGATGTCTTTCAAGCGCGAGACGGAATCTCCCAGGCGCTGAACTTCGCTCCACCGGCGCTCCGTTTCGCCTAAACTCACCTGGACGTCTTGCAAAATGCCTTGGAAACGCTCCGCAACAGAGCTCTGCCCGCGTGCGACGCCTTCGGCGAGTTCCTGACGGGAAAGAAACAACTCGGCACGGAGTTCTTTCAAAACTCCCTCGCGGAAGTCTTCTTGCGCCGAGTCGTTTCCCACGCGAGAGCGTTCTCGCCACCAAGCAAGAGCCACCACGGGCCCCAAAGCAGCAAGCACCGCGAGCAACGCGAAGAGAGCGACGAGAGACTCGGGCATGGTACACTCCCTCCGGTTCTGTCTGCAGAGCCAAGCCAAAAGGACGTTTCCATGAGTATCCGACTCCCCGGGCGCTTCCACAAGGCGGCTCCGCAAACACATGACCTTGCCCCCGGCGACACGGGAAGCAAAACCCTGGCACGCCAACGCGAGCCCTTTGATTTTGCGACGTGGGCGCAGGCCGAACTCACCGACGCCCTCACCGACGTTCTTGGACACTTTCTTTTGTCCTTGCGGAGTCCGAACACGAGGCGCTGCTACCTTCGTGACACAAAAGACTTCCTGGAGTTTCTCGACTCCAAGAACATCCATGTGACGCGCGTGAGCGAAATTACGGAACGCATGTTGATGGCTTGGCAAGAGCACCTTTCCGCAGTCCACTCTCGTTACGTGGGGTCACGTCGTCGGGTTGTGCAGTCGTCTGTGGCCAGGAAGCTGTCGTCGGTGTCTTCCCTGCTCGACTTCGCGCTGAAAAGAAAACTCATCGAGCGCAACGTCGCCGACCTCCTCAACCGGCCCAAGGTGAAACGCGAAAGCCGCACGAACGCTTTCACACGCGAAGAAGTGCGGTTGGTTCTGTCTTTATGCCGCAACAAACGGGATGCCCTGCACGCGGAAGGCGGACGCCCT
This sequence comes from Silvanigrellales bacterium, assembly GCA_020247005.1. Classification (GTDB taxonomy): domain Bacteria; phylum Bdellovibrionota_B; class Oligoflexia; order Silvanigrellales; family Silvanigrellaceae; genus JADCJN01. Next base: position 4,065 of record JADCJN010000219.1, on the reverse strand, counting down.
TACCGCTCGTGGGCACTGCGCTACGCCGTGCTCGGCACGCTTTTTTCAGTGGGGATGCGGGTCGACGAGCTTTGCGAACTCAGGATTGGGGACATCGAGACAACACCGGAATTCACTCGGCTCCACATGACGGCCAAAGGCAGCGAGTCGCACGCTCCCATTATTCATGCTGAAACCGCGGCCTTGCTCGCAACCTACCTGCAGGAGTTTCGCACAGACGCGCCAAGGGACGCTTTTGTTTTCGTGCGCGCACAGAACGTTCGCACAGAAAGTCGTCTGACGCAGGCGGCTGTGTTCGACATGGTCACCGAGGTGGCACGCGAGGCGGGCATCACCAAACGGGTGAGCCCCCACAGCTGTCGCGCGACGCTCGCAACGCTTCTTCACAACGGTGGGGTGCCCATTGGGCACATTCAAGACCTCTTGAACCACAAACAAATTACGACCACAGCGCTCTACATCAAAAAAGCGGAAGAGCTTCAAGAGGCCGCGGCCACGAAAATAAACGTGCTTGGCTGAGCCGAATTCACACGTCTGCGTCGTCTTCCTCTGGCATGCCATGCCCCACGATGGTCACGAGATTGTCCGCAAGAATGGCGTCGTTGACGGCATCCCGAAGCTTTTCGGACGGGTGGAAGGTCACCACCCGACGGGCCGAGATCTCGATGCGCTCACCCGTGTGGGGGTTGCGCCCGGGCCGGCTCGCTTTCTCTTTCACCGTCCACTTGCCGAAACCGGAAATCTTCACTTCATCGCCTTCCTCGAGCTTCGACTTCATCGTCTCGAGGAGGATCTCGACGAGTTTCTTCGCCTCCTGCGAGGAAAACTGCGTCTTCTGGCGAATGACTTCGACGAGTCTATCCTTGGTCAGTGTCATGGCGTGTGAGTCCTCGAACGAGTAGTGTCCTTTACGTCTGCTTGATTCCCATCATTTCATAACGTTAAGGAACGTCACAATGAGGGACATGTCAAGTTTCCCTCTCTAGGCCGAACAGAGGCCCAAAAGTCCCCCTCGCTTGCACATTCTGCGTGCGACCGGGTACACCCATGGGGTTCTGATGGCAATTGGCACCCCTTGGCCACCCCATCCTTTGCCATTTCGACCGAACGCCTTCCTTCACCCTTCGGAGTCGCTCCATGCCGCTTGTTCTTTTTCACGGCCTCTTTGGCGCTATCCTGTTTGGCGCCGTGTTCGCAGACGTTTTCTTCCTCCGCTCTAAAGGAAGCCAAGTGTTCGAACCCCGCGCGGCCATGCTCAGCTGGCGCCGGTATGTGGCACTCATCGAAATGGTTTCGTTCTTAGTCGTGGTCGGCATTGGGCTCGCCCAATGGATGCCCAACATCAGGAGCTATCCCCCCGGCCCCTTTCACGGAAAGCTCGGGCTCGCAGTCGCCTTTCTGATTCTGGGCAAAATCCGCTTGTTTCAAGAACGCAAAACGGGTGAGCCCGCTCTGTTGCTCACGCGCCTCATGTTTGTGTGTGTGCTTGTCATTTTCACCCTTGGGCTTTCCGTGCGCTTGGGTGGGCTGTTTTGACATGAGCGACGCGCGCCGGCCGGCTCCCTTCCTCGAAGTTGTCGCTGCGCTCATCGTGCGAAACGGGCGTGTGCTTGTGGCAAAGCGGTCCGCAGGAAAAAGCAACCCGGGGCTTTGGGAGTTTCCGGGTGGAAAAGTGGAGGCCGGCGAGACCCACGCCACGGCTTTGGCGCGTGAAATAAAAGAAGAGCTTGGAGTCGACGTTGAGGTGGGCTCCCACCTGGCCAGCAATGAACACGTCTACCCTTTCGCCACGGTTCGGCTCCATGCCTACTTCTGTGAAGTGAAGCTTGCCGGTGAAAACAGCCCTTTCACCGTTCAGCCCGAGCCTCATGCACTTGAACATGCTGAAATCCGATACGTGAGTCCTGCGGAATGGAACTCGCTTGAATTTGCACCTGCAAACACTCCTCTTGCAGAGGCCCTGAGGGCCAAACTCCATCCCGAACTTTCGCGAAAGGCCAACGAAACATGAACGAAATCATGGTTGAGTTCATTGTCATTGGCGTTTTGCTCTTCTTAAACGGCCTCTTTTCGATGTCGGAAATGGCCATTGTCTCCGCTAAAAAATCGCGTCTTTCGCAATGGGCCGACGCCGGGCATTCCGGAGCTCGCCATGCTCTGCGTTTGGGCGGAGACCCTGGGAATTTCCTGTCAACCGTGCAAATTGGCATTACGCTTGTGGCTGTTCTTTCCGGTGTGTTCTCGGGTGCGCGCGCCGCGGAGGCCATAGAAGCATGGATTTTGGCCAACGTTCCGCTGCTTGGCAGCTACGCAGAGGGCCTTGGAGTCACCGTCATGGTGGGCATGGTGACGTTCCTTTCCATTGTCGTAGGCGAGCTTGTTCCCAAGCGCATCGCTCTTCACAGCCCTGAAAAAATTGCGGCGTTCCTTGCCACTCCAATGGATTATCTTTCAAAGTTTGCCTATCCGCTTGTGCAGGTCCTGGACTTCTCGACTCGTTTCCTGCTGCGACTCGTGGGCCGCCATGGCCCCGTGGAGGAAGTGCCTGTCACGGAACAAGAGATCAAGAACCTCGTTGAACAGGGAACGCACGCTGGTGTCTTTGAGCCGGCAGAAAAAGAGATGATGGATAGGGTGCTCACGTTCAGCGACAAAAGCATTCACTCCATGATGACACCCCGCCACGACGTTGTGTGGATCGATGTTTCTGCGCCTTTCAGCGAGAACCGGGGCAAAATAACCTCCGCGCCCCACTCCCACTTTCCAGTGGTGCGAGACAGCCTCGATGCGGTTATTGGAACGGCCCACATCAAAGACATTTACGCGCACGACATTAGCTCGAGCCAAGAGTTCTCTCGCATTCTGACCCCTCCGCTCTTCATTCCCGAGAGCAGTGGCGCATTGCACGTCATTGAGATGTTCAAACGCACAGGCGTCCACATCGCATTCATTATTGACGAATACGGCAGTGTGCAGGGCCTTGTTACCATCACCGACCTCCTCGAGGCGTTGGTGGGCGACCTCCCTTCAGGCGAACCCGAGGACCTGGACATTGTGGTGCGGGAAGACGGCAGTGCACTTGTGGACGGTATGATTCCCATCGAAGACTTCAAGCGTCATTTTGTGCTCGACGAGCTTCCTGGAGAAGAAAAAGGAGGTTTTCAAACTGTCGCTGGTTTTCTGCTGTCTTCGCTTGGCCGCATTCCACGCACGGGCGATGTTCACACATGGGACGGCATGCGTTTTGAAGTCATCGACATGGATGGCAACCGCATTGACAAACTCTTGGTGTCACGAGCCGAGGGGAACTCGGGCGACGCTCACTAAGGCGCGACGTTTTCTGCGGCCCTCGGGAGCTCTTAAACCTTCTGAGTTAAAGGGGGTTGCACACCTTTCCTTCGGCAGAGAAAGGATCATCGCTCCAATTGGCCTGGGGAACATCGCATTCTTGCACGACCCCTTTGAGCACATCTGCGTTTGGTCCTGTGGGGGTCACAAAGAGAGCGACTTCAACATACCCTCTCATCATGAAACTTTGTCGGAAGCCACCCTCAACCATCCCCTCGATGCCAGCGTAAGCGAGCCGGTTTTTTTTGGTCTGGAAACCCAGTGAATTCAGAACTCCCTGAGACGCACCATTCCCTGCATTTCCTTCAACCAATGCAATGAGCTGGTCTCTATCGACCGGGAATTTCACCAGTCTCGATTTGGCGAATTTCAGTGCCGCTCTGCGGTCTGGTGAGGTAAATACCGACGCAAAAGAACCAAATGCGGAAAAATTTCCTACAGGAGTCGCGAGCAGCGAGTCCGCAGAGGAATACTTTTCAGAGGTCCCTCGATAGAGGGCAACTGAACCTCCTTGTGGGAAAGCTGTTTCAATGATTCTACGAGAAGCTCCACTCCAATGGCGGACGTATCGACCGTCCTTCCATTCAAACCCAGGGGTGCTTCGCACCCCTGGGGCGACCGGGGAACGCCTCGCTTCATGGTGTAGCCTGACCGAGCTAGACTTGCACACGGCTTATCTTCGCGCCAACTGTGCGTGCCCCGCCCTCCGGCCCCCGG
>JADCJN010000218.1 GCA_020247005.1 Silvanigrellales bacterium | reverse complement strand
TTTTGCCGAACCTTCGGACCTCACCTGCGCAAGGCCCTTGAAAAAAACTTTGCGGGGTTTGGAAAGGTGGCCTCGGTGGGCCGCGACCCCACCCTGCCCCGACCGGTGGCTCTTCATGTGTTCTTCATCGGGTGGAATGAGTGTGTGGTCGCTCTTTCCCTGCGAGGTGTCACCTGGCCTCTGCCCTGCGGCATCCCTCGTCTGAAGTTCCCTTCCGCGGCCCCAAGCCGCTCAACGTTGAAGCTGGAAGAGGCTTTTCTGACCTTTCTCGACGACTCCCTTCAGGCGCGCTGGCTGCGCGCGGGGCTGACTGCGGTCGATCTGGGTGCTTGTCCAGGAGGGTGGACCTACCAGTTCGTGCGGCGGGAAATGCACGTCACTGCGGTTGATAACGGGAGCATCGCGGAGTCCTTGCTGTCCACCGGCCTCGTCGAGCACTTGCGAGAGGATGGGTTTCGGTTCCGGCCTCGGAAGCCTGTGGCGTGGATGGTGTGCGATATGGTGGAAAAGCCGACACGAGTTGCGAGGCTCGCCGCCGAATGGATCTTGGAAGGCCATGCCTCACACTCCATTTTTAATCTCAAGCTCCCCATGAAGGCGCGCTTTGCGGAGGTGTCCAAGTGCCTCCGGCAAGTGGAGAGCCTTCTGGCCGAGTCGGGGCTCCAAAAGGGACGCGACTACGTTTTAAAGTGTCGCCAGCTCTTCCACGACAGGGAGGAAGTCACCTGTTACCTCGGGAGGATCGACGCAAAGTGAACGCCGAAAGAAATGTTCAGAGTGGTGCCAAAAGAAACGCTGAAGGTGCCGCGGCGGGTGCTGCTGCGGGTGCTGCTGTGGGGGTGCAGATCATTGACTATGGGGCCGGCAACCTGGGTTCTGTGGTGAGGGCTGTGGAGGCTCTTGGGCACACGCCGCGCGTCGTGCGTGAGGCGGCTGAAGTGGCCTCGTGTGAGCGGGTCATATTCCCTGGAGTGGGTCATGCCGGACAGGCTATGCGTTCCCTGCGGGAAAAAGGCCTCGATGACGCTCTGCGGGTTCACGTGCGGCTTGGCAAGCCACTGCTCGGCATTTGTGTCGGCATGCAGGTGCTCGGGCTTCACAGTGAAGAAGACGACACCCCCTGCCTGGGACTTCTGCCTTTCTGCCTGCGAAAGTTCCGCACGTCGGAGCCTGTGCCGCACATGGGCTGGAATTCCCTCAACCCTGTGCTCGCGAATCCAGCCTCGCAGGCGGCCTTTGCGGGGCTCCCTGCGGGCGTCGATGCCTACTTCGTGCACTCTTATTTCGCACCTCTGGACGATGCATCCCGAGCTGTGGCCTTGGCCACAACCACTTATGGCGGTGAAACGTTCGTTTCGGCCGTGGCGCAAGGCGCGCTCTGGGGCATGCAGTTCCACGTCGAGAAAAGCGGCCGTGCGGGGCTTGCGCTCATTGCGAATTTCCTGAAGCATTCTGAATCTGCACTGTCGTTGGGGGGCACCTGACATGCACAAGCGCCGCATCATTCCGTGCCTCGACATCCGCGACGGCAAAGTGACAAAAGGCATTGCCTTTCAAAATAATGTCGACCTTGGCGACCCTGTGCCTTTGGCTCAAGGTTATGCCGACGATGGTGCCGACGAAATCGTTATTTATGACATCACGGCGAGTGTGGAAAAACGTCCACCCGACTTCGCCACCATCAATGACATCGCTCGGCGGGTTTTTGTTCCCATCACCATTGGGGGCGGCATTCAGACGTTTGAAGATGCTTCGCGGTGCATTCACAGTGGCGCCGAAAAAGTGTCGCTCAACAGCATTGCGCCCCGCAAACCTGAACTCTTGACCGCCATCGCTTCGCACTTCGGAGTGCAGGCCGTGGTTCTTTCTATCGATGTTGCACGCGACGCCACGGCGCCGAGCGGCTGGCGTCTCTTCACACACGGTGGGCGCACGGCCACTGAGCTCGACGCCATTGACTGGGTGACCCGTGCTCTGCCCTATGGCGTGGGTGAAATATGCATCAATAGCATCGATGAAGATGGAAAAAAGGCGGGTTACGATCTTCCGTTGTTGGCCGCGGTGCGCAAAGTTGCCAACGTGCCCCTCATTATTTCAGGAGGAGCCGGAACCGTGGGCCACATGGTCGATGCGTTCCGCGCGGGTGCTGACGCGGCCCTCACGGCGAGCATTGTTCACTTGGGTTTGCAGTCGCTCCAAGACATCAAGCGAGAAATTGCGGCGCAAGGCATCGCCATGAGGCAGCAAATCTCAATGAGCTCAGTCCTCGCTTAGGGAATCGGTTGGGTTTCAGGCAGCTTATTCGCGTCCTCTTTGGAAATTTCTGGCGCCTGGCCTCCTGCGACGGGGGCAGGCGCTTCTTTCGTTTGGGGCTCAGGTTGCGGGTACGCGACGCGGTCGTTGGACTCTGAAACGGCGTAGTTGGCAGCCAGACGCAAATTCACGTCTTGGTCCTTCATTTGGCACTGACCACTCACCTTGCGAGGGCTGCCGTCGCCAATTCGGGCACAAAGGCACTCGAATTTCGGATGAAGGGCCGCGCTAAACACGTCCTGCCCGAGTTCCACCACTGCACATTTCTGCGCAGTTTGGCCCTCTTTCAGGCCCACCAAACACGACGTGTCACCGCCAATGGTTTTGAGCGTCACCCAGGCGTTTTGGTTGGTCCAAGCCGCAAGATTCGAGTTTGCATTGGCTTCTTCGCGCTTAAAAACATTGAAGCGGATCTGGTTCTTGGCCACCTGTTCTGCATTGGGCTCGTAGTCGGCAGGCACCCGAATGGAAAGGGCATAAAGATTGAACAGGCCCGAACGCCCCGCCACCGAGCAGCTGGCAACAGGATAAACGAGATTTTTACGCTTCGGGTTCACCAAGTCCTGCAGGTCGGTGGCTGGGTCGGGGATGCCAGGCAAAAAGGCTTCGCATTCCTTCTTGAAGCTGCTCTCGCCAATTTCTGCAAGCACGAAGGCGCACAGAGGCTGCACCACGTTTTTCGCGACGCCATGTTCGAACTTCGAGAGCCCGTTTGAAGTGCGACCGCGGTAGGTCATTTCGTGTGCCATCGGATCTTTTACAACGAACTTGCCGTCGACGCTGCCTTTCACATTCAAAAACTTCACCATAATGTCCGCAATGGGCCCTGGCACACCGGTCATCTCAAGAGCAGTGTCAACGCCAATAGTGACGTTCAGTGCCAGCGAAATGTTACGGTTCACTTCGACTTTGGCTTTGACGTTGCCGGGGAAGACCTTGGACGTGGGGAAGCGGGTTTCTTTGCCATTGCAGCTAAACGGCACGTTGGGATTCGTGACGAGTTTATAAAACACGAAATAGGGCTCTCGCACATAGTTAAACGAAAACCCGTTCTCGGGGGCGTCTCCTGCGGTGACCTTCACATCTCGATCCTTCACCTTTCCTTCCCCAGAAATCTGGAGCTTGATGGCTCCGTTGATTTCCGTCGAGGCGTCTTTGGTGACGATGATGCGTTCCAGGATGACAGGGGCTCTTGCGGGCTCTGTGGTGCTTGTGAGCGTGAGCGACGTCGTGTCTCCTGTCCCGGACGTGCCTGTAGCAGCATCATTGGTCAGGCTTGCGGCGTCTTTTTGAAAGCCGCCTTGTTGGTGAAGCACAGTGGTGGACCAATAGAGTGCGTAAAAGAATTGGTTGATGAGTTCCGCACGAAAACTCTGCGGAAGATCAGGCGTCTTCACAATGCTTTCTTTGTCGGGAAAATCGCCAAGCTCGGCATTTTGATCGAACACACCGGGGCTGACAGCAACAGGAATTTCGCACCGCGGGTTCTTTTCGGAGGTTCCGGAAAGCGCACCGTTGTAGGTCCGTTTCCGACAGCCGGAAGACGCGACTCCCGACAACGTGAGCGCAAGAACCAGGAACTTGGCCAATGGTTTCATAAAACAGTCATCCTTTTTGAACGTGCGGGCGACGCAAGATCAGTGAACGGGTGTCGATTTGTATGTGATGCCGTTCTTGGCATATTCGCCGAGCATGGCTTCTTGTTCCTTGCCTCCCACATAGAACCAAACATTGAAGTGGTGAAAACCCTTTGCAAGCGAGGTCACGTCGTAGAACAAGCCGAAGTTGCTGCGCACCTCCGGAAATTCGATTTTCTTAAGGTCTTCCTTGAAGGCCACAAGGGGAGCGTTTTTAGAGTCTTTTGTCGCCGCTTTCATGCTGCGAAAGCCGACGGCGACGATTTTGTCGCCGTTTTGTACGAGCAAGGCGCTTGAGCCGCCGTCTGCACGCGGTTTTGCTTCCACGAATTGGTAGTCAGAAAGTTTTTCGGCCATGAACTTAACGTCTTTTTTGACGTCGCCTTCAATATTGAGGCCGTAAAAGAGTCCGCTTCCTTTCTTGAAGCTCGAGCCTTCGAAAGGGAGATCGAGCATCACCGGAAAGTAGAGCGAGTCCTTGTACAAGGAAACGTCGCAGCAAATCTGCGAATTAACCTTGAACGAAAGGACGTCGAGGGAAAAAGCGACTTCCACACCCGTGGACAGGGGGCCTTGCGAGATGCTCGTAATGCGAGACACGAGGTCTTTTTCGGCAAACTGCATGTTGAATACATATTTTGGCTTCAGGTACACAAGCAGCTCGCCATCGGTCAAAAGCCGCTTGCGTTCTGGCAGTAGGGAAATGTTTTCGAACAAGATGTTTTTCTTGTCCTTGTAAGTGTAGCTGTATGTGTTCGTCGTGAAGGTGCGCTCCTTCATGTCGACTTTTATTGGGGTTTTCTCTGCGGCTTTCTGTTTCTTCCGGCAATCCACCAGAAATGCCGTCGTCTTCAAGAAGTCGAGGTCGAGACGCGTGATGCCCACGGTGGCGGTTTCGCTCACGCCGCACGCCTTGCGCGCTTCTGCCTTCGCAGTGTTCGAGCAGGCCGCATCGCAGGTGCCGAAGAGTTCGTCGTCGAGCACCACGCGGTGCACCTCGTCGAGTTTGCCCCCGAAGGGATCTCGGTCGGAAGGGTGGGCGTGTTCCTTCCGGAGCGCGAGGGGTGTTGATGGTTTACGGAAGACGATGGCAGCGCCGTCTTCCACCTCGTCGACTTGCACGGCAAGTTTTTGAAAGCCGCCTTCCTTTTTCGGTGCGATGGCAGTGAGGTGCGCTCTGTCGGCTCCTAGGAGGTTGGGAACCGATTTCGCATCGACGAGCACGGGGTATGCAAGCGCTGTTGCTCCCCAAGCCGCGCAGCCCAAAGTAACGACGAAAAACCTTTTGAGCCGAGCCATTTTGCACCCCTGTTCACGCGGCAACTGCGGTTGCCTTGAAAGTTACCCTAAGAAGTTACGTTAGGAAGTCACGTTACTTTCCGAGGATCATAGGGGATGCGGCGAAGGTGAACAATTGGCAGCGCAGACGGGCTCTTGACTCGCGGTGCGGGGGAGGTGCTTTCAGGCCCCTTCTTTGGAGGCCAGCCATGCTGAAACGCGATCGAGTTCCTGTTCAAATGCCGGAGTGATGCGCAATGTCATGTATTGGTGGAAGAGACCATCCACAACATCCACAAGTGTCTGCATCATTCTTACGCGCGAGGCCATGTGCGCCGCAGCATCCGGTTCGCTGACGGCCGGCAGCTTGACTCCCCGAAGACTGAGGTCGTCCGCGCGCATGGTCCAACTCCACTGTCGTTCTGACTCCTGCAAAACAAACTTCGCTTCTTGAACGAGCTTACCAGAAAGGAGGGAGACCTTGGCTTCGGTGGCATAAGCGGGAGTGCCGCCCTTTAAGACGTTTTCGTGAACGCTTCCTCCCGGGGATGTGAGCACAAGTCGGTCGTCAACGAAAAACCGGAATTCACCAAGTTCCGGCAAACGGATGCGGTGCCCTTGGGTTTCGCTCAAGAACCAAAGCCAGGTGAGGAACTCGCGGCCAATGAACGCACGGTTGGTCTGCAGGAAGCGCAAGCCCTCTTCAAGGAATTCGGTCTGCATCGAGACTCCCAGTTCGTTTTCGTGAGTGGGCAAAACAGCTCTGCCTGCGAAAAGCGCAGGCGAGTGAAGCGTGCGGAGGCTCTCATACAGCGAGGGGGGCCGCAACATTCCCGAGTGTCGGGCGCATTTGGGGCACCGTTGTGTTTTGAAAGAAAGAGTCACATCCTTTTGGCGTAATGGAGGTGTCATGACTCCCGAATCGTATTTTGAACTTGCCCATCGTCTTGCCGATCTCGCCATGGCCCGTTGCAGCGCCGCGTTGGAGCAGGGGCAGAGCTTTGCCGCAGAGCGGAAGCTCGACAAGACTTGGGTGACCGAAGCTGACTTGGCCATTGAGCGAGAGTTGCGCGCGTGCATCGCAAAAGAAGCCCCAGGCACGCGAGTCCTGGGCGAAGAGGAAGGCGGTGCCCCCCTCGGCACGGGCGGCGAAAAAGAACTTGTCTGGGTTCTCGACCCCATCGACGGCACTTTCAGTTTCGTCCATGGCATTCCCTTTTACTCTTCCCTCATCGCGCTCTATCAAGGCAACACTCCCGTACTCGGCATCGCGTGTCTGCCGGGCATGGGCATCAAAATGAGCGCTCTTCGTGGGAAGGGGGCATTTTTGGGCTCAAAGCCTTATGTGCGCTCGCCTTTTGTTGGGGCTTCGCAGGTGGAAATCGTTGCCACAGCAGACCCCTACCGTTTTCGCATGGAAGGCAAAGAAGCGGCGCTCGCCGCTCTTTACGGCCCAGGTTTCAAGGCCCGTACCTACCCCGATGCCCTTGGATACTGGCTCCTTCTCGGGGGGCACGTGCGCGCCTTTGTCGACCCGAAAGTGGAAGTCTGGGACGTCGCTCCCTTTCACGTCATTCTTCCAGAAGCGGGGTTCGCCATCCACGACTGGAACGCGCGCGTCGTGGGCCCCGCGAGAGGAACAAGCGTGGCATACGCGCTTTCCTCGGAAGGTCAGCCTCTTGTGGCGGATGACGTTCTTGCTGTGCTGGCATCGGAGCCGTCAACACCTTGACTTGCAGGAAGCGTGGTTCCCATGCGCTCATGAAGATTCTCCACGCCCCTCATTTTTCTCATCCCCCTTTTGGCGAGGATCGTATGAGGCCTTTTGCAGGCACCCTTTTTTCGCTCGTGTCGTTCCTGCCTGCCTTTGCGCTCGGGGTTTTGGCTTTTTCGGCTGGATGCGTTTCGACAAACGACAGTTCTGGTGACGTCATTGAACGCAGCGCCGAACTCAGACCTGCGTGGGCAGAGGGTGATTTTTCCAGCGAAGGCACAGGTGAGAAGTTCCTTCTCACCCGCAAAGGCGACATCACCCGGTTGGAACTTGGCATCAAACAAGCCCAGGCTGCGGGCCTCGATCGAAGCTGCAAGCTCGTTCAAGAGCGCATGCGAGCAGAACTCGAGTCGCACGCTCTTGCGGCTGGCGACGCGAACACCGATCTCGGAGGCGCCGTCGGCAGCGCTCTTGCGAAGATGGAAACGCAAGGGCAGTGCCCCGACGTTTCCCCTAAGTTTGTGTATTGGGAGCTTTTGCGCAAAGATACCGCCGAAGGCTCCCACCAGGCCTACGACGTCTACGTGCTGCTTGCGCTCAAGAAGCGTCAGTACGTCGATGCACTCGGCATCGTCCTCGACGCTCTGAAGACTTCGGGCGTCCCCGGGGCCGGGGCTCTGGCGGAGAAGGTCGCCGAAAGCTACAACGACGAGCCAGCCTCCGAATGACGGTAGGCTCTCCCGGTAAAGGAACTGAGAATGGCGGCTTCAGGTAAGTGGCTCGTGATCGCCGAGAAACCCAGTGTGGCGGGCGACATCGCCAAGGCCCTTGGCGGGTTCGAGAAGAAGGCGGACTTTTACGAGTCACCCGACTACTACGTCACTTGGGCAGTGGGGCATCTCCTCGAACTCCTGTCACCCGAAGACATCGACGTGAAGTACAAGCGTTGGTTGCTTCAAGACCTCCCCATTATTCCTGAGCGCTTCGCCTACAAACCCAAAGATGGTCAGAAGGAACGTCTCGACGCCATTCGCGGCCTTGCGAAGAAAAAAGATGTCGTCGGGTTCATCAACGCATGCGATGCGGGCCGCGAAGGCGAGCTCATATTCCGTGAGCTCTACGACTTTTGCGCCGAGAGCAAGCCGATGAAGCGCTTGTGGCTTCAGAGCATGACCCGTGACGCCATCTTGACGGAATTCAAATCACTCAAGCCCGGTGAAGAATTCGCCGCCCTGGGCAATGCGGCTCGCTGCCGTGCAGAAAGCGACTGGCTCATTGGCATGAATGGCACCCGCGCCATCACCCGCCGCTTGCGTCCGAAAATGCAAAAGGGAGCTTCGTGGAGTGTGGGTCGGGTGCAAACTCCGACCCTCGCGCTTGTCGTGAAGAGGGAAACGGAGATCCTTCGCCACAGGCCAGACCCGTACTGGACCATCGAAGGTCGGTTTTCCACCGACACCCACGAATACTCCGGACAGTGGTACGATCCGAAATTCAAAAAACCGCTGCAAGACGAAGAAGACTCCGCTGTGCGCGAAAAGGAAGACCGCATTTTCTCGAAAGAGAAGCTCGATGCCATTCTCGCCGATGCAAGGCGACACGCTGCCGCGGCAACAGCAAGTGAAACACGCAAGGAATCGCGCGAAATCGCGCCTCAAATGTTCGACCTCACCACCTTGCAGCGAGAAGCCAACCGCCGGTTCGGGATGTCCGCCTCTCGCACGTTGCAAGCGGCTCAGCGCCTTTACGAACGTTACAAGCTTCTGACCTACCCACGTACCGATTCCAAATTTCTGCCTGAAGACTATGTGGACCAATGCAAAGACATCATTGGCCGCCTTCAAATACAGGGCGGACCCATCGCGTCCGCTGGAAAAGCCATCGTCTCGAAAGGGATGCTGAACAAGGAACGCATTTTTAATAACAAAGGCATTTCCGACCACTTCGCCATCATTCCCACCGGCGAAGCGCCCAGCACTGCGCTCGAAGGCGACGATGGTCGCGTCTACGACCTCGTTCTGCGCCGCTTCCTGGCGGCCTTCATGCCACACGCTGTGTGGGCGAAAGTGGAACGCATCACCAAAGTGGGCGAACAAAATTTCCGTACGCGCGTCCAAGACTTGCAGGAGCCTGGCTGGCGAGGCGTTTACGGTCTCGACACCGAAGAAGAGAGCAAGCTCCCCAAACTTTCGAACGCAGCGGCCGACGGATCGCACTCTGTGCCCGTGAAGACAGAAGCCCTGGAAGACCAAGCCGCCGCCACGAAGCCACCTCCCCGCCTCACGGAAGCCAAGCTTCTTGGCCTCATGGAGAATTGCGGCCGTCAGGTGGACGACGAAACTTTTGCGGAAGCCCTGAAAGACAAGGGTCTGGGCACGCCTGCCACACGCGCGGAAATTATCGAAAACCTGATTATCAAGGAATACATGCAGCGCTCAGGGAAAGCCCTGAAGGCCACAGCGAAAGGTATCCGCCTCGTTGACGTCCTTGCCCGCATTCCCGTGTCCGGACTCGCAAGTGTAGAACTCACGGGAGACCTTGAGTCGCAGCTGAAACTCATGGAAAAAGGCGGCACGAGCCGCGAAGCGTTCATGAAAAACATGTTCGCCTTCACCACCGAAATCGTCGAGAAGGCTCGCAGCTTCGAATACGATGCCATTTATGCCCAAGAAGCTCCGCTCGGAAAATGCCCGTCCTGTGGGAAAGGACGCATCGTCGAAACCTTTTGGGCCTACAAGTGCGACAATGGCATTGAAAATGGCGCCACAAAGAGCGGCAAACCTGCCGTGGACGCGTGCGAGTTCATCATCTGGAAAGAGAAGAACCAGCGCTACATCGATCGCAGCCTCGTCGCAGACGTTCTCTCCCATGGCACTTTTGGCCCCGTTGAGTTCCAAACGAACTCAGGAGCTGCCTACGAAGCCATGGTCACCGTCACGCCCAAAGGCTTCTTCCTTCTTGACGAAAACGGAAAGCCCATTGAACAAATGTCACTTTCCGATGCCCAGGTTCTGCACGAGGAAATTGTCACCACCACGACACTGAACCTGCCTGGCAAAATCATTGAGACCGATATTGCGTACCTTTGTGAATTCGGTCCTCAGGTTCTGTTGCCTGTTGGCGCCGCTGTCGAGGAAACAAAGGAACCCGTTGCCGTAGAAGCCGAAGCTGCAAAAGGAAAAGGCAAATCGAAAACCACGAAGGCAGCTCCTAAAAAGGGGAAGGAAGCGGCTCCCAAAAAACCTGCCAAGGTGAAGCGCCTGGTGGCCCGTATGCCCAAAGTCCTGTGTGGACACCCCGTCGCTCTTCAGGAATTCAAACAATTCATTCTCACTGGTGTCATGGGCCCCATTACCGATTTCAAGTCAAAGAAAGGCCGCCCCTTCGCGGCCAGTCTCTTGTTGAAATCCAACGGGAACTTTGAATTCAAGTTTGAAAGCCGCAAAAAACTTCTTGAAGGTGAAGCGGGTGCCGTCGAAAAACCCAAAAAGCCCGCCCGCAAGGCAACCTCCAAGGCTAAGGTGATTAAAAAAGGCGCTGCCGCTGACGTCTCTGCCGGCTAACGTCTCGCCGTCCCTCGCTGCCTTTCGGAAGCTCTCCGGATGCGCCTTGACTTCGTTCCTCCGCACGGTTATTCCCCTGAGCCAAGTGGCAGGGTAGCTCAGCTGGTTAGAGCGGAGGTCTCATAATCCTCAGGTCGGCGGTTCAAGTCCGCCTCCTGTCACCAGAAAAGAGTTTCAAGGGTGGGACGCCAAAGCGTCCCGCCCTTCAAATTTTTTTGGGGACGGGAGACCACGTGGTGGCTCGCGGAAAACCGCTGTCGCGCTTTTCCGGCTCGCCTGCCTCCTCTCACCCCCGGCGTCGGGGGAAGGAGCGGGATCGGGGGGAATGGAAATCAGGGATCGGAATCAAAGTCCAGAAAATCAACGGTATCCCACCGGCGCGCACGCCCTCGGATCCGAGTACTTCGTGGTGAACGTCCGGTAGATGTAGAAGTCACTGAAAGTCGTGGCCCCAACAAGCGATCCTGTGAGACGCTTGTACGTCTCCAAGTAACGCTGGTGCGTTGCCCGCAGCTTGTTCAATTCCTTGCTTGTTGTCTGCCCAAACGTCATGCGACACCCCTCTGTTCGTTCAAAAGAGGAATCGGAGCGACAGAGAGATAAATTGAATTTTTTTGATCAAAACCGAAAAAAAACCAGGAAATCAGATGTATAAAAAGAAGGCGACACTCCAAGAGGAACGCAGATTCAAGCCTCGTCGTCGTCTTCGGCGGTGGGAGCCGCGACAGCTCTTCGCACCACGAATCCAGCCGACGTTTTTTTCGGACGCGAGAGGCCACCGTGCGCGTCGAGGCTGTCTGCACTGCCCCTCAAAAGTTCGCCCGCGGCGCGCGCTGTCGTCATGTCATTTTGGAGTGCTGCCTGTGTCTCCTGTTGGATTTTTTGATAGATTTCTTCCCGGTGGACAATGGTGTTGCGGTCGGCCTGGACACCCAGCCTCACCTGCTTCCCCTTGATGGCCATCACGACGATTTTGATATTGTCGCCGATGGCGATGACGTCCCCGACTTTGCGCGTGAGTACGAGCACCGTGCAGACCCTCCCTGGCCAGCGTCCTACGAGCAAATTTTTGCTTTCACAAAAACAACTCGCTGTGAATTATCACGGCAAAGACGACTGTCAACTCCATTTGTCATTCCGTGTAATCTGCGTCGGTGACCTGGTGGGCGAATCCTCGACGCTCGTCTGAATTTACACCAAGCGCTCCGCAAGGTGTGGAGGCATTACAATTCGTGTGGAGTGTGGTACCAATGAAACGCCAATTCCTTGGCGAAGCCACGCTTTGCCCCTCGCGCCGCCTCAGAACTTCCTTCGACAGGATCCACACGTGTTCCACAAGCCTTCGCCTTCCCCGTTCCTCAGCGGGCTCGAGAGCGACAAGTCCTCGGCCACATTCGTTGTTCCGAAGAGCACCCGAAATCCACTCTTCGAGGAAACGTCCGACCGGGCGATCCGCACGGCGCATCGGCGCAAGTGGACACTCGTTGCCGCCGTTGGGCTGTGTCTGGGCGTTGCAGTTGGATTTTACGTTTATCACCGCACCCAACAAGCGGCGGCACGCAGTCTCACCGTGAACTACTTGGCCATCGACGCGCTGTTCAACGACGAACAAACGAAATTCCAGGAAACGTTGAAAGCGGCTGGCGACGGCGCCGACTTCACCACACAACCCGACCATTCGGGCTCCGCGCAGAAATTTGCTGAATTCGCTCGGGCGAATCCAGACGACCCTCTTGCCTGGCAGGCGGCACTCCGTGCCTCTTCACTTTTTATCGAAGCAAAAAAACCAAAGGATGCCCAAGAGCTCCTTGAACTCGTTTCTCGAAAAACCCTACGCAACAACGTTGCGCAAGCGCGCCTGCGCCGCACGCTGGCAGGCATTCATGCCGACAGTGGAAACTTCGACAAAGCCCTGGCCGAGCTCGATTTCGCCATCAAGCTGCCCGACAACCCCGTGCTCGATGAAACCAAGCTCTTGCGCGCACAGGTCCTCTATCTTTCGGGCAAGAAGGAAGAGGCTGGAACAGCCCTGCGTGAACTCGCGGCGGCACCCGCGGTTTCCAACGACGTTTCGGGCAAGTCGGTTTCTACGGAGGCTTCGCTGTGGCTTGGCTTTTGGGGACTCTAATGCCCGTCCGACAGTCCGCATTTTTTCTCGCACTTCCTTTCGTTGTTGCCGCCACAGTCTTGCCTTCGGGCGCGTATGCTCAGGGCGCCGGTGCTCGCATTGTGGAGGTCTTCGACACCGTTCCTCGCCTCACCACAGCCCCGGGACTCCAAAAAGCAGCCACACGTCCGCAGAGGCAGTGGGCACCGTTTGGCGGGGCACTCGATGTCCGCAGTTTTTCCACCACGGTGCTTGGACGCTACGGGGTGTCGCAAATCCCACTGCGTGGGACTCTCCTCGAAAATGTGCTCAACCTTTCGGTGGTGCCTGTTTGCGGGCCTTCGGTGCACACGAATACCTTGGCGTGCTTCAATTTGGCCTCGGGTGAGTTTTTGGAAGAACTCCCAGTGCCAGGGTCGGTGAGCACCCAGCCCTTATTTTTCGACGGCTCCTGGTTTTTTGGAACCACCGAAGGCTTCTTCATGCGCACCAGTGCCTCCTCACTTCGGTCGACCCCTTTGCTGGGTGGCGAGAACGTCGGGTTCTGGGGGCACGCTTCGCGTTCCATGATGCGCGGCATGCGCCCTCGCACATCGCTCGACGGCCCCGAAAAACCAACCGATGCCCTGGCTGTCTACCGCAACACGCCCCGTCAGGGATACCGCTGGCAGGCCTCCTCGAGTTTCGAGTACGTCGGTTCTCCCGTGGTGTTTGGCACTCAGGTGTTTGTGCTCACGGCCAACCAATATCTGCTGGCTCTCGACTCCCAAACCGGTCGAACGATTTGGGGCACTCGCCTCGCTCCCGAGTCGTCACTCCGACTTTCCGCATCCCCATTGATCGCGACCGCAAAAGAAATTCTTGTGGGCACCGACGACGGTCAGGTGATGGCACTGAACCCTCGCGACGGGGCTGTTCTTTGGCGTTACCTCATTCCTGCTCGTGGCGATGAGCGTTTCAAGGCCGTGGTCGCATCGCCCGCTCTTGTCGGTCGAAGTGTCGTCTTCTCGAGTGCCGAAGGCTCGACAACGCGTCTGGCACTGGACGGCCGCACCGTCGAGTGGACCTACCCCGTTGGCTCGGTTCCTCAGGTTCGTTTTGATGATTCGAACATCTACCTGGGTGGCTCCGACGGATCGCTGTCGTCTTTAGAAGGCCGCGCAGGTGCTTTGCGCTGGAGGGTCGCGCTCAGCGCTGATTCTCCTGTGGCGTCGGTCTGGCTTCTTCGAAAAAAGGAACTCCTTTTGGTTGCGAGCAAAAAAGGCGTGGTGTCCCTTGTCGACGCGCGCCAAGGCCGCAAACTGGCTGAGCTTCCTGCGGCAGGCGCCGTGGTGGGCGAGTTCTTTGCGGGCTACGGTGCCTCTGATGCCTGCCTTTCGTTCACGAACGGCGGATTCAAGTGTTACTCCGCCGACGCGACGAACGCTTCCTACGCTTTGGCTGGTGACGTCAAGTGACCTTGCCCCTGCTCGTGAATCTCTCCGTTGCGTGCCGCCATTTCGAGCGCCTAGACGGAAAGGGCCGCTGCCTTGTGACTCTCGACAAGGTGGCACTCCGTGCTCGAGTTGGTTTCGCTCTCAATTTGCTCTGCGACTCACCGAGCAGCGTGAACGTGAGATTTTGCGACGCAGAGGAAATGCGACACACAAACGCCGCTTTCCGGGGGAAAGACGCTCCCACCGACGTCTTGAGTTTTCCGGCTGTGCCTGGTTTTTCTGACACCACGAAGCGCGGTCGGCTCTTGTATTCTCTGGGAGACCTCCTCGTGTGTCTGCCCGTGTGTGAACGGCAAGCGAGGGCTCACCGGCTGGAACCCTCGCGCGAAGTCGAGAAAATGATCCTCCATGGCCTCGTTCATCTCAAGGGCTTCGATCACGAGCTTTCCGATGCGTCGTGGAGGGTGATGTCGTCACTCGAAAAAGCTCTTTCAAGAGAAGTCGTTCGTGCCATGGGACAACCTCGTTACGTTACCTTTGTGATGTCATGAGGAACGAAGTGCCATGCTGAGCCTTCTTGTTATCGCAGTTTGCCTTGCTTTAAGCGCTTTCTTTTCCGCCACAGAAACGGTGCTCACAAGCCTCTCGGCGTTGAAAACAAAGCACCTTCGTGAAAGCCAGGGGGCACGGGGTGTTATCCTCGATCTCTGGTTGCACAAACCCTACCGCGTATTAACAGCATTGCTCATTGGCAACACGTTGGTGAACGTCTTTGCGGCTGTTTACGCCAGCAACCTGTTAGAAGACAGTTTTGGCGAACATTCGGCAGAAATCGCAACGCTCGGTCTGACCGTCGTTATTGTTATTTTCGGCGAAATTATTCCGAAATCTCTTGCAAAAGCTTACGCTCTCGACCTCGCCATTCCTGCGCTTGCCCTCTTTCGCCCTTTTTTCTGGATTCTCTCGCCCCTCAGCATCGTGCTTTCTTCCATTTCGCAGTTCCTTACGAGTTCGCTTGGACGAAAGGAAAAAATTCCCGCCCCTCAGATCACCGAAGAGGAGCTCGAATTCCTCATCAATGTGGGTGAAGAAGAAGGTGTTCTGGCGGACGAGAAACATGAAATGCTCAGCGGTATATTCGAGCTGAGCGAAACTGTTGTACGCGAGATCATGGTGCACCGCACAGACATCAAGGCCCTTCCTGGAAAGGCAATGCTGCGCGATGCTTTGGAGCTGAGTCGGGTTTCGGGTCTGTCTCGAATACCTGTCTACGAGGGTGAGCTCGATCACATTACGGGCGTTGTTCACGTCAAAGAAATCATGGAGGCTATTGTACGCGCGCCCACCGACCTTCGGGAGCCTCTCGCCAAGCTGATTGGCCCAGGCCGCAAGCCAGCCTTTTTTGTTCCGGAGTCGAAGCCTGTCGATCTCTTGTTTCAAGACATGCGCCGCCAACGTCAACATCTTGCCATCGTTCTCGACGAATATGGGAGCGTGAGCGGCATCGCGACCATGGAAGACATTCTTGAGGAAATCGTTGGCGAAGTGCGTGATGAATTCGACAATGAGGAAGACGCCATTCGGCCGGGGCATGTAGAAGGGCAATTCCTTGTCGAATGCAAAATCCACATCGATGACTTCTGTGAGTATTTTGACCTCGACGTCGAAACCTTTGCACCCAGAGAACAGGGAGCAAACTATGACACCCTAGGTGGGCTCATCCTCCACCACTTCGGGCAGATTCCAAAAATTGGCGACAAACTGACCATTGGCCGAATGACTCTTGAAGTCATCGAGGTGAGTAGGCGACGCGTGCGAAGGGTTGCCGTGAGCATTCGGCGAGAAGAGAAAGAAAAGTCTGAGCTCCGAGAAACCCTTCCTTCGGAAGGAAAGCCTCAGTCTTCCTCTTCTTCTTCGTCCTCATCGTCTTCGTCATCATCATCGTCGTCGTCGTAGTCTTCATCGTCGTCGAACTCTTCATCGTCCGACTCTTCTTCGACCTCATCGACTTCCGCTTCGTCTTCCTCGACGTCTTCGTCTTCCTCTTCTTCGAAGTCGTCGTCTTCATAATCGTCGTCGTCGTAGTCCTCGTCGTCGTCATCATCGTCGAGGTCGTCGTCATCGTCGAGGTCGTCATCGTCCTCTTCTTCTTCCTCCTCTTCAACTTCTTCCTTGCGCCCCTTGGGCGCAAGAAGGGCCTCCCCGCGCGCAATTCTGAATCCGTAGCGGGCGCCTCCGCGCACGTGGAAAACCATTCTCGACCTCCGGAAGTCACGAAAAAACTGAAGACATCGTACAGGTAATCAGAAGATTCTTGGCAAGGCAAGAACCGCCGTCGAGATTTTGAAGCATAAAAGAAGCGCCCGGTACAAAGAGAGGACGCCTCCACTCAGTCGCTTCCTGCACTCGACATGTTCAACGGCAACACACTGACTTGTGAAGCCGCCCGGCGCAGGTCGGCAAGCTCGGGACGTAGCAACAGGCGCCGGCTCTTTTCATCAAAAGCCCTGTCGCGCTCCTGGCGCTCATGGGAGGCAAGAGAGGATTGTCCTTGGGCGAGCCAAGGATTTGGAGCGGACCGTTGAGACGTCGGAGCAGGGTTCAACCCTGGCGCGGGGGGGGGCGCGTTCTTTGGCTCCGCAGCACTCGGCGTGGCCGGCGGAAGCTCAGAGCGTGCGCCGGCTGTTACGTTATTTTTTTTTTCCGGCAACGGTTTGCGCTCCAGAAACCCCATGCGCGGACGTGACGGAACCGCAGATTCCAAGCGGGGAGGCTCCCCTCCTCGCGTCTCCGCTTCTGGCTCAGCGGATGTCACTTTCCACTGTACCCCTTTGGGCAACTGGATTCCCGACAGCTCGGCTGAAGAATATCCAAGAGACCGGAGCGCCCCCACGAAGTGACGTGCATCGGTTTCGCTATAGTCGGTGTAAAGCGCATTCTGCGGAGAGGCCGCAAAAGAAATGCGGTGAGGTCCGAAGTCATCGAACACAGAATGGCGAAGCTTAGAGCCGAGCCCTGGGCTCAGTTTTTCCACTTGCGCAATCAGCGCAGCCACTGCGGGGAAGTCAACGCGTCCCTTGCTCGAGACGTCCGACGCTTCCACTCTTGCTTTTTTGGGGTCTGTTGTTGAGGGCTCTCGTTGCAGAAGGGGTGTCGAGACGGCGACGTTTCGAGCGGGAGGTGCCACGGTTCCTCCCGATTCCTGTGTCGAACCTCGAGTGGCCCCCCCGCCCTCGGACTGCGAGAGCAGAGCGAGAAGCTCACCTGCCGAAAGCCAGTCGGCGCGAGAAACACAGTCGAGCACTGCGACCTCTGCCCACGACACCGGATTCGAGGAGCGAGCGGCATCCCGGCTCGCCTCTGACAGAAGTCGGTAAAATTCACCCAGCGCCACGGGATTCAAGCTTTGCGTGGTGGCCGCAAGTGCCGTCATTTCCGAGGGAAGAAGCTGCGTCAGGCGGGCGGCTTTTTCAGCATCTCTCACCTGCTTCAATACCAAAGCATTGCGCGCAAAGGTGGCCGTTGTGTCGAGGAGGGTGGCAATATCGATGCTTGCGTCATCGGCCTCTTTCAAAGTTTCCAGGGCATCATCGGCGCGGGCCCCGCAAAGTGCTGCAAAGAGGCTTTGGGCGAGGTCTTCTCCAAGCACCGAAAGAGCCTGTCGCGCGCTGGCGGCGTCCAGATGTCGACCCCCGCTAAAGGCGATGACTTGCTCAAGCAAACTGAGCGAGTCGCGAAGACTGCCTCTCGCTTCGCGCGCCACGAGTGCCACAGCGTCATCATCATAGGTGATGCCCTCCGAAGCGAGCACGCCTTGAATGTAAATGGCCACTTTTTCGGCAGGCACTTTGCGGAACGAAAAGATCATGCAGCGCGACCGCACAGTGTTGGGGACCTTGTGCAGTTCCGTTGTCGCAAGAATGAACACAACTTGAGGGGGCGGTTCTTCCAGCGTTTTGAGAAGCGCGTTGAATGCGCCTGTGCTCAGCATATGAACTTCGTCGATGATGAAAATCTTGAAGCGTGCGCTGTTGGGGAAAAAGCGCGCAGCCTCCCTCAATTCTCGGACGTTATCGACGCCCGTGTTGGAAGCGCCATCGATTTCAAGGACATCTTCATGGGCGCACGCTGTTATTTGCACACAATGGTGACAGATTTGACATGGTGTGAGTGTCGGCCCGTTCACACAGCAGAGCGACTTCGCGAGGATGCGGGCAGAGGATGTTTTTCCCGTGCCGCGGGTCCCCGTGAACAAAAAGGCGTGGGGCACGCGGCCGCTTTTGAGAATGCTCGAGAGCGACGTGGCGACAGCTTCTTGGCCGAAGAGTTCCTGAAAGCTCTGTGGGCGCGTTCTTCGGGCCAAGACTTGGTAGGACGTCGAGGAACCTGAAGCATCATCGTAGCCTTCCAGCATTCGGCGGCACCTCCCCGATGAACGAAAGAAACCCCCATGAGGGGTGGCTGAAAGATTCGCCTGCCTGCCGTGGATTCCACCGTTGCTGCCTTCCGACCCTGGCGGGATTCTGAAACCACGGCACCAGTCGGCTTTCAACCACCTCTCTTGGAGGCTGAGCTCAAGTGCTTAGCGGGACGATAGTGCGCGGGTTCGCAAAATGTCAAGAGAGGGCGATGTGGAGAGAGGCTTTGTCTGGCTGACCAATATGAAGTGTTTTTGAGCCCATGACGCTGAGGTTCCTTTTCCGCATTGTGACACCTTCAGATTCCGGTACACTCTTCTCCGTTGTCAACGGTGCGTTCGGAAACGTCGCATCACCTCCTGAGCCCGGTGCCATTTACGGCCCCGGGTGTTTTTTTTGTCCGATCCCTTTTTGCGATTCCTCGTTCTCAACACTCAAGAAAGGACCTAGATGACCGATACTCACTTTGTAACGAGTCCGTAGGGCCTTTTCACCAGGGCCGTTGGAGGTCGCCCTTTGGGAACTATCGATGAAAGCCTGTTCGCGGAGCTTTTTGCACTCACCGAACACGACGCGTCTCTTGTCGCCGAGCTTGTGGCTCTTTTTCTCACGCAACTCGATTCGCAATCGAAAGCCATTCGTGCTGCCGTGTCATCTCACTTCGCTGTGCAGGTCGAGTTTCATGCTCACTCGTTGAAGTCGTCGAGTGCTACGTTCGGGGCTCACGAGCTCACTCGTTTGTGTCGCAATCTCGAATTGACTGCGAAAGAGGGCGTGGTTCCGTCGGCGAACGAATTGGCCCCCTTCTTTCTCGAAGTCGATGCGGTAGAAGTCTGGTTTCGACGCTGGTTAAGCGTTCAAGTCGCTGCCTAGGTCACCGAGGTCGCCTCTTCTTATTCCGTCTGTGGCGAAAAAGCGCCCTGGAAGGAGACAAGTGCATCGAAAACGGCGAGCAGGGCATGGTGGCCATTTGGTGGGGTGACCTCCGCCAGGCGCGCTCGTTCAAGCAAGTCGACAAGCTCGTGCACGGCTTCGAGCGTTGAGAGGCACTCTGCGCGGGGTTGGCGTTTGAATCCGTAGCGTGACGTGCGCCCGGTTGTAAATGAAACGCGCGGCAAGGCCGCCAAAAGGGGACTGTGCTCCAATATCTTTGCCGCGCCTGTCCACGAGCCATCAAGAACGAAGACGACGGGGGTTTTTCCTTCCGCTTGCAATCGAAAGGCCTCCAACCCTTCGGCCTTTCCCACATCAAGTGCCCCTCGCCCTGGTGCGAGCACGCAAGGAAACAATGTTGGGTTGGACAGCAGAGAGGCCACTCCGGGCACTTGGTCGAACGACAAACCGACAAAAAGGAGAGACCCCTCCATGCAAAGATGCGTCACACGCCCCGTGCCTGTGCCCGTCCTGTCCCTTCTTTCCTTCCCATGCATAAGAAAAACGAAGGGAATGGAGCATGCAAAGGGGCGGCCAACATGACAAAGACACGCGCGGGCGGCTTTCAAGCATCGAAAACACTGTTTACGGGTGGCAGGAGGTGTCGGCTTCACGGGGCGGCGGCTTTCATTCTCGAGGACAAAATCGCAGTCTTGTTGGAACGTGAGGAGGGTGCGACACCTTCCCTTCTGTACTGCTGGCCACTTCAAAGGACCCAAGTGCTTGGCTTAGCGTTGAATCGAGTCGATTCGAGTTTGCCTCACCTCGCATAGGAGTCGTTCATGCGCCTTTTCTTCCAGGGCTTGGGCAGCCAACTTCGGGCAGACGTTTCGCTGTCAGCCCTTGTTGCCGGCTTTGTCACCGTGCTCGTGGGTTTCACGAGCACGGGTGTCATTGTGTTCGAGGCTGCGCGAGCCCTGGGAGGAAATACTGCCGTTTCCGCGTCATGGCTACTGGCCGTTTGCGTAGGCTCGGGCATCACGACCATTGGGCTCTCGCTTTGGAAACGCATGCCCATTGCAACGGCCTGGTGCACGCCTGGTGCCGCGATGCTCATCACAAACGCTTCTGGTGCGACGCTGGCGGAAGCCACGGGCGCATTTCTTGTCAGTGGTGTCCTTATCGCACTTGCCGGATTCACGGGGCTCTTTGAACGCGTCTTAAATCATCTTCCTCTTTCTTTGGCGTCTGCCATGCTTGCTGGCGTCCTTCTCCGATTCGGACTCGGGGCATTCGCTCCTCTCGAAGATCACTTTGTACTCGTTATATCCATGTTCGCTGCATACATTTTTTTTCGCCGTGTGCGGCCGCGTTTCGCTGTCCTAGCCGCATTCGCCGCAGGGCTCGCAGTCGTCTTTTTTCAAACTCCACTCGAAAAAACCGCTGCTCTGAGTGCGTTTTCTTTCGTTGTGACAAAACCAGTCTTCATTGCGCCGGACTTTTCAATTTCGGCCTTCTTTGGCATTGCTCTTCCTCTCTTTGCGGTCACCATGGGTTCTCAAAACGTGCCTGGCGTGGCGGTTATGCGTGCGCACGGATACGCGCCGCCTGTTTCTGCCGCTGTGGGCTGGACTGGTGCATTCAACGCCTTGCTGGCCCCTTTCGGAGCGTTCGGTTTGAATCTCGCCGCTATCACCGCGGCCATTTGCATGGGGTCTGAGGCTCACGAAGATCCTCGTCGGCGTTACATTGCAACGTGTGCCGCCGGTTTGTTCTACATCCTCCTTGGTCTCTTTGGTGCCACCATCAGCGCGCTTTTTGCGGCTTTCCCCAAGGAACTCGTTTTCACGCTGGCGGGCTTGGCGCTCCTCAACACCATTGGCAACGGCCTCCACGTCGCATTGTCTGCCGAGCGTGAACGGGAAGCGGCGTTGGTCACATTTCTTGTCACGGGGTCAGGACTCACACTCTTGGGCGTGGGTTCCGCGTTCTGGGGTCTTGCATTGGGTGCGCTCACGGGCGTGGTTTTGAATTACCGACGTCCTAGAACAGAAGCCCCCCGATAAGAAACGAGACGGCAACCACGGCAAGAGTCGGAACTTTACCCCAGACAAGTGCAACGAAACAAAGGGTCGCGAGGACGGCGTCGGTGATGCTCTGAACGCCGCTCGTCGAAATGGGTGCGCAGAATGTGGCTATAAGCAAACCAAAGACCGAAGCATTGACGCCCTGCAGAATGCCTTGGGCGTGGGACGATCGGCGCAAGTGTTCCCAAAAGGGCAGCGCGCCGCATACCAGAAGAAAGGCGGGGAGAAAGATGCCCAGTGTGGCCAAGGTCGCGCCCACGAGGGGCGATGCCGTGCCGTGTGCAAAGGCACCAAGTGCCGTTGCGACTGTAAAAAGGGGGCCCGGGACGGCCTGCGCAGCGCCGTATGCGGCCAAAAAGTGGTCGTTCGTGACCCAACCCGGAGACACGACGAGGGTGTGAAGAAAGGGGAGCACCACGTGCCCTCCTCCAAAGACGAACGAGCCGGCTTGAGTGAATCCCGCCACAAGCGACGTCTCAACGCTTGGAAAAACACGGGCGAGCAAAGGCGTGAAAACAAGAAGTGCAATGAAGGCGATGAGTGAGGCTTTTCCTCTGCGCAAGTGCGAAGGCTCCGCTGTTTTCTTTGTTGTCACTCCCGTTTCTTCGGCTCCGCGGGGGTCTTTTCGCAGAAAAAAAAGTCCTGAGAAAAGCCCAACCGCCAATGGGGCAGCAAGAGTCAGGCGCCATGCAGACACCTCTGGCCCCAACGTGTTCTTCAGCAGAACGGGTGAGAGGCTCAAGAGGGCGGCAACAAGAGCGATGGCAAGCCGTGGCGCGTCGGGCACGAGCGTGCGCCTCATGCCGATGAGGGCGTGGGCCACAAGGGCGACAGCGACCACCTTGAGCCCATGGATCCAGGGGTTCAGCAATGTGGACGAATTTTGCGATGCAAAAGCCGCAAATGCGAAAAGGAGGCAAGCGGAAGGGAGCGTGAAACCCAGGAAGGCGGCAAGAGCACCGGGAAGCCCTGCGCGGCCAAGCCCCAGAGCGATGCCCACCTGGCTGCTGGCAGGGCCTGGCAAAAACTGACACAACGAAACAAGGTCGGCGTAGGAGGCTTCGTCGAGCCAACGGCGGCGCAGCACGAACTCGCGCTGGAACGCTCCCAAATGTGCCACGGGTCCGCCAAAAGAAGTGCAACCCAAACGCAGGAACGCAAGGAACGTTTCAATCACGGCCCTTTTTTCGGCGTCCGAGTTTGGTGGTTTGCTCTCATTCATTCTTTTTCATTCCCACTTGAACGCCTTTCTAAGGGCCATGACCCAACCTAAAGCCATCGTCTCCAAATTCGATGGGTTCAAGCAAGTCGCACCCCGCGGACAAACGTTGAGTCTCTCTTCAATGAACACTGTCAATCATCGCTTGGAATTGAATATCAACAAAGCGGACGAGGTCGGCTGTCAGAAAGCAACGAAAGAGCACCACATTGGCCCTGTCCTCTTAGGGCTTCTGTGGATAAAAAGCTGGTGGTTTGCCTTCCGGTTTGTGTCCGCATGCATAGGGCACAAGGTAACTAGGTCTTTTTGTGGCACTGACCGAGAAAAATGGGCCATGAGTGATGTAGCCCCGCCAAAGAGGGATCCGGAGAGGCGTTTTTGGTCGTCGATTATTCGTTGTGAAATCAAGTGTTTAGCCGGGGTAAATACGCTAAAAAGTTACATTGGGTCAATTTTCTGCTCAACAGGGGCTCGATTCATGCCGAAGCATCCATAGATGAAGGTTTTGACTCTGCTTGCCTTCGGACCTCTGGTATTGGTAGGCTGCGATGCGCGTTCTTTCGCCTCTTGTGGTGCTCGTCGTCCTGCCGGCCCTTGGCTTTTCGGCCTGTGGCGGGTCGAATAAGATTTCTGTGAAAAGGAATCCAGACTTCCTTGCAGAGACGCAAATCCCTCCTTCGGCAAAAGGCAGCAACGCATGCCTTGATCCCAAGGAAGTGCTCGTCGGCAAAGAGTACACCTGCCCGGACGGCAAGAAACGCACGGGGACTTTGGTCTCGCTCGCGTTGGGAAAGGCTCTTTACGCCTGCACCACCGACAAAGAAAAGGGGTGCCTCACTACGGCCGAGTTCTCCGCCTTTTCGGCCATTGACCGAGCAAAGATAGCTCCTGGCAATGTGATTCAGGGCGTTGTCATCGGTGGTGTTACGGGCACGCTCACCACCAATGGGCCTGCGGAATGTGCTTCCGATGGCGAAGTCGCGTGCGTCGCGACCTCCGCATTCGCAGCGGCGAGCACCAGCGCCTTGGCTGCGAAAGTGGTCGTCGGCCAGACGGTGGCCGGCGTCGCGGGCAGCGCCCCTGTGCGCCCTGCCGACTGCGCCCTCGATGGAGCCACGGGCTGCGTTTCCACGGTAGGATTCCCAGCGGTGAATCTTTCTTTGCTCACACCAAGCGTGCTCAAGAGCAACGTAGCAGTGGCGGGGGTTAATGGTGTTTACCCTAACAGCTCCTTTCCACTCACGGGCGCCACGGCGACAACGGATCTGACAAGCCTTGCAGCAACCACAGCGGCGGGAAGCTACGAATTTTTTGACTCCGCAGGCACGCGTTACACCGGTTCCATTTCTGATGCCGGAAGCATTACGGTGGGAACCTCCGCACAGACTTTTAACACTTCGCTTTACCGTCAGTTCACGGTGCCTGGCGACGTGGACCTCGTGGCGGGGAACATCTCAAACGGTGTGAATATTCTTGGTGTCGGAGGTAACGTCGTGTTACCTGCGGCAACGGATGTGAAACTAAACATCACCTACGGCACGTTAGGCACTGGGCTCACGGGTTCGTACGCCGGCGTCGCCGTTGCAGACTGTACGGCCGATGGCAATGTGGATTGCCGAATCCCCGCCACAGGGGCTCTGAAAGCTGCTGACACCACAAACTTCAACGGCTGGGACATCCGCAAGAAACGCAATTCAGGTGGCGCCGTGCTCACTTTTGCGGGCATAACGAGCCAGGGCAAATCACATTGCCGGAACCGTGCGAATACGCAGACCCTCAATGGCGCCGGGCCGAATAATGGCTTCGATAACACAACGACTCCCGGGGTTGCTGGACTCGATTTCTTCGACACCATCGACGATTGGCACAACAACTTCATAGGCCTTCCCGGAGAAATACCTGCATGGACCATGCTCATTGGGGGAAGCGCTGTGACCGTGGGCAGCGACTTTGCCTGCGGTGGCATTTACGCCACAGGAGACACCGCCACGGGCAACACGGGCGCGGATTCTAGCCTTGCGCATGACCCCAACGGCAACTGGCAAGACCTCACTCCCGGCGTTCTTCCCGGTGGCGCAAACAGCACAAACACCGCCAACGGCTGCAACGCGGCCGACAAGCACTGCGTGTTTAAGGAACTCATTTCGGGCCTTATGGTCACCGAGGTTTCAGCGGCCGACTATAACTGGGCCAACGCGATAGACTACTGCCACAACCTTGGCGAAGCCGGCAACCCAGCAGTCACGAGCCCCATTCCCGTTATTGGCCCCGCCACTTACACCGACTGGCGTTTGCCGACGCAAAAGGAGCTGACGCAGCTTACCAATGCGGGCTCGCGCGGCCTGAACCAGACCGCAGTCCTCACGACATTTTTCGGCGGCGTCGACCGAAGTTTTTGGTCATCGAGCTCGGTGTCCAACGGCACCTCCTTCGCGTGGCACGTGCACTTGAACGGTGGCCACTACGTGAACTACGACGCTAAGACCGGCACCCGTAGGGCTGTCTGCGTGAGGTAGTGTGTGCCTTTGCTCCCTGTCGCCCCTGGCGTTTTGCGCCGCGGGGCCTGGTATTCACTTTTTGTCCTTTTCCCCTTTAAAAGTGAATCCTCGATGACCCTTCAGTAATTTTCGCGCAAGCGATCGATCTGATCCGGAAAAAGAGCAACGTTTGTGTTGCACCCGTTGCGTGAAGCACTCAGGAAGTCGTCTAGACGAAAAAGACCCCATTGATGTATTTGTGGCGGCGACCAAGCACGTCAAAAATAAGTCAATGAGGCTAAGGATGATTATCAGAACTGAAGAATCGAAGA
>JADCJN010000217.1 GCA_020247005.1 Silvanigrellales bacterium | reverse complement strand
GGAGGTCGACAGGCTCATTGACGAACACCGCAAAACGATGGACCGCCCCGGCCGCATCGCTTTGGCGCGCAAACTTCAGAGGCTCATCTACGAACACCAACCCTATACCTTCCTCGATGAGGGGCGGTTTTCCATGTACGCACACCAAAGCACCGTGAAGAAAGAGCGCGACTCCTTTGCTTACTCCATTGGCACCACGTTCTGGAAGCTGAAGTAACATGGATTTCCGCATCTATCTCTTGCGTCGACTTCTTCTCATGATTCCCACATTCCTGGGAATCACGATCATCAACTTCGCCTTCATCCAACTTGCCCCTGGCGGGCCGGTGGAGGCGTACATTTCGAAGATCCGCTACTCGAGCGGCGGCTCCGTGGACGGAGGCGAAGGCGCTCATAGCGATGCGGGCGGGGGAAGCGGCGCGAAAGCGGCGGTCACAAAAGAAGTCATTGAAGAGCTGAACAAGCGCTACGGATTCGATAAACCCGTCCACGTTCGTTACTTCACTTGGCTCAAAAACACCCTGACCTTCGAATTCGGATACTCGCACACATTCGGCAAGCCCGTTATGGAAGTGATAAAAAGCAAGTTCCCCGTCTCGGTGCGTTTCGGGGTGGCGGGGTTTCTTATCACCTACATGGTCTGCATTCCTCTCGGGATTCTCAAGGCAGTGAAAGATGGAACGGCCTTCGACACGGCCTCAAGCGTCATCGTGTTTCTTCTTTACAGCGTGCCCTACTACATGCTCGGCATTCTGCTCATCCATGTGTTTGCAGGCGGCCAGTATTTCGACTGGTTTCCCCTGGGCGGAGTGCGCAGCCTCGACTCCGAGAATCTCCCCCTCTGGGCTCGCATAAAAGACCAAGTGTGGCACATGGTCCTTCCCCTCACCTGTTTCGTGGTCAACAGCTTCGCAACGCTGACCATACTGATGAAAAACTCCATTATTGAGGAAGTGAAGCGCGATTATGTGCGGACGGCACGCGCCAAGGGTCTTTCGCAGGGCGCGGCCATTTTGCGCCATGCCTTCCGCAATGCGCTTGTGCCACTGGCCACGGGCATTGGTGGCCTCATCGCTGTGTTTTTCACTTCAAATTTGCTCATTGAAACCATTTTTAACCTCGACGGATTCGGAAAGCTCTTTTACGACGCCACACTCCAGCGCGACTACCCCGTTCTGATGGCACAGGTTGTGATTGGTGCGATGCTCGGCCTTGTGGCCCAGCTTCTCTCCGACGTCGCCTACGTCATGGTCGATCCGCGCATTAATTACTCGAAAACATAAGAGAGGCTCGCCACGTGCTCTCGCCCGAAACACGCCGACGTCTACGCGTCTTCCTCTCGTACAAACGTGCTGTCGCATCGCTCGCGGCTTTGGCTCTTCTTTTTGGAGCAAGCCTTTTGGCAGAATGGATCACGAACTCAAGGCC
Organism: Silvanigrellales bacterium; assembly: GCA_020247005.1. Classification (GTDB taxonomy): domain Bacteria; phylum Bdellovibrionota_B; class Oligoflexia; order Silvanigrellales; family Silvanigrellaceae; genus JADCJN01. Next base: position 5,946 of record JADCJN010000217.1, on the reverse strand, counting down.
CGTTGTGGCGAAAATGGGCGACCGCATCTTGTTTCCTGCCTATGTCAACTACAACTGGGAGGACATGGGCAAAGAGGGTGCTGGCGTTGTAGACTACCGAGAAATCCGCGACGAGCTGGCCTGGGCACTGTGGCCGCTTCTCGAATGGGACCCTTTTGAAAGTGATGATGCCCTCGACCAATATCTTTCAAAGCCCGAGGGCAAACACCTCATGGGCACCGACACGGCAGGCCGTGACGTTTTCGCAAGGCTCCTTTACGGAACCCGCATTTCGTTTTTCTTCGCGCTTGCAGTTTGGCTCGTTACCTACTCGGTGGGCACTCTCCTTGGCATGCTCCAAGGGGCCTTTGGCGGCAAGGTCGACCTCCTGGGTCAGCGTGTCGTCGAAATTTTTTCGAGCATTCCCGAATTCTATCTCCTCCTTATGCTCATCACGATGCTTTCACCGAACGTGTTCGTTCTTATCGTTCTTTCGTCCATTTTCGGTTGGGTTTCCATCAGCCAATTTATGCGGGCGGAGGCTTTGCGTAACAGAGGTCTTGTGTACTGCGAAGCAGCACGTTCCTTGGGTGCGACCCCAAAGCGAGTTCTTTTCAAACATATTCTGCCCAACAGCCTCATTCCTCTTGTGACGTTTTCGCCGTTCGCAATTGTCGGGGGCGTGAGCGCGCTTGCTGCGCTCGACCTCCTTGGCTTTGGCGTGCCACCTCCGACCCCGAGCTGGGGAGAGCTTTTGGAACAGGCACGCCGCAACTACCAGGTCGCCTGGTGGTTGGCGGCGTATCCGAGTCTGTTCCTTTTCCTCACGGTCGTTTGCTTCAACCTCGTCGGAGAAGCCCTGCGCGGAGCGTTTGATCCTCGTTCGTGAGGGGCAACAGGACGCGCCCTCTCCCTTGCTTCAAAGTCAGCTGAAGCCATAGTAAAAGAGCAAGAAAAAAGCCTGTCATCAATCATCTTAAGCATTTAAAACAATTCTGGCCAGCCGGCTTGTAAAGCACGACTCCGTGGGCTATACACAGAAGTGCAATGCACCTGAAAAAAGTCCGAACAGAAGAGATCGTTCAAACCATTTTACGCAGACTCTCAAATTTTCTTTGAGACTGTGGAAGGGGCGGAACTCCATGCGCACGAATCGTATTGGCTCCCTCGTACTCAGCGGCACCGCAGCAGCAACGTTCTTTGCTGCGTGTTCGGTAGAGGGCCCGCAAGCCTCCCGTAAAATGGAAGTCAGGAAACTCAACACTGCCGCCGGTGAAATCACGACACTCGTGCCTGTGGGCGAGCCCGACCGCATTGAAAAAATCATTGGAGAGAACGACCTCACCCCCGTTCTGAACGACGGTGAGAATCTGCCTGCCAAGTACCGTCCTTTGGTGAACGCCTTCGGCCGCATGAGCATGGGCTGCACAGCAACCCACATTGGCAACGGAATGGTTCTTTCGGCAGGGCACTGCTTCGAAGCACCAACAACCCGCAAAGACAACGTGAGCTGCGCTGGCACCAAAGTGGAGTGGGGCGTTCGCAAAGACAAAGCCGCCTTCCTCACATCGAATTGCGTAAAGATCTTGGCCTACGAAACCAACGACGACCGCGACTACGCCATTTACATGGTCGACAAAGCCCCTGACGTGAGCATTGACGTCGATTTGTCGGCACGCATTGCCTTGGAAGCGACCATCACTATCTTTGGCCACCCTCAACTGCGTCCGCTGGAGTGGTCGAAGGTGTGCGTCGTGAAGCCAAACAAGGGCAACCCTGACCAATCTCAGGACTGGGGTATTCACCAATTCGCGCATCAGTGCGACACTGAGCCAGGAAACAGCGGCTCCACTGTCATCGACGACACCACGCTTCGCGTTGTGGGCATCCACGATGGCGGACTCGCCCCATGGAACTACGCCACCCACATCACCGACACTCCATTGCGTGAATTCATCGGCAAACCTCAACCGACGCCGACCACTGCACCCACGGCTCTCCCCACAGCCGCACCCACGACCTTCCCCACTGTCGCGCCTACGGCTCTCCCAACAGCGGCACCGACGGTATCGCCAACCATTGCACCGACCGTAGCTCCTTCGCCACAGCCCACAGCAGCGCCTGGCAAATACCCCGACCTCACGTTCGGACCTTTTGCGAACGACGAAAACCGAGTTCTGGCAAAGTTTTCAACTCGCGAAGGCGGCCGTGTTTCGTTTGTGGTGGAAACCGATGTGGAGCAAGGTTACGACCGCGTCGTCGTATCGAGCGGAACAGGGTTCGCCTCACGTTCATTCCGCCTCACAGGCACCGAATCCCGCTCATTCCGGAATCTCAAGACCCCGGTTACCGTGCGATTCGTGTCGGACTCTGAAGGGGAAAGCTCTGAAGTTGTCATTCGAGACATTGAGGTTCGTTGAAGTCTCGCTCCTCCTTAAAGGTTCTTTTCTGAGGCGGCGCACCAATGGGCGACATTGGCGCGCCCCTTTCGTTTCACGTAAGGTCTTGCGCAAGCGTTTCGCATGCAAAGCGAGTGCGCCGGAGGACCCATGCAGATCTTCCAATTCTACCTCATTGTCGGCATCGTTCTCATTGCCTTGGAAATGGTGGCGCCAGGATTCGTTTTGGCACCGCTTGGAGTTGCGGCCATCGCAACCAGCGGCGTGGCCTGGTTTACCGATAATCTTCTTTTGCAGGGGCTCACCTTCGCCACCGTCAGTGCCGCGCTCTTCGTGGGCATCCGAGCGTGGAACAGCGCTCACCCCCAGTCGTCTTCAGAACAAGGGACGTTCGGTCTTGTGGGCCAAACGGGCGTCCTCCTGGAGCGCCCTGAGTCGGCCGAACGCCCTGGGCGGGTCAAAATCTTCTCCGACGAGTTTGAAATCCTATGGGACGACTCTCCCGAACTCGAGGCCGTGAGGGCGCTCGATCCCGGCCAGCGGGTGCGCGTGTCGCGCGTGCTGGGCAATAGAGTTGTCGTTCATCGCGCCCAAGGAGGCTAAAGTTCAGATGGAATTCATTACCATTCTTTTCGCTGTTATTGTTGCCGTCGCCGTTCTTACGGTGGTGAAAGGCATCTATGTTGTTCGGCAACAAGAAACCGTTGTGGTGGAACGCCTTGGCCGATTCCATCGCCTGTTCGAGTCGGGTCTCAACATCCTCATTCCTTTTCTCGACCAACCCCGACACATTCAATGGGTGCGCAATGGCATCGTTATGTTCACCGATCGTATCGACATGCGGGAGGTTGTGCTCGACATCGCGGAACAGCGGGTGATTACGAACGACAACGTGGGAATTACGGTAGACGCCATCATTTATATGCAACTGCTCGACCCGAAGCGAGCAGCCTACGAAATTCAGTCGCTTCCCCTCGCCGTCTCGCAGCTCACGCAAACCACCCTGCGCAACCTGATAGGCGAAATGGAGCTCGATGCCACGCTGTCGTCTCGCGACGCCATCAACACTCGCTTAAAAACCGTACTCGACGAAGCCACCGACAAATGGGGCATTAAGGTCACCCGGGTCGAACTCAAGAACATCAATCCTCCTGCCGACGTTCAGCAAGCCATGGAAAAACAAATGCAAGCGGAACGCGAACGTAGGGCCCATGTGCTTGAGGCTGAAGGCCTGAAGCAGTCCCGGGTTTTGGAAGCGGAAGGCGACAAACGCGCCCGCATCGAGCGTTCCGAGGGGGAAAAACAAGAGAAAATCAACCAGGCACTCGGCGACCGCGAGGCCCTCATTGCGCGCGCGGAAGGACAAGCACAAGGCATTGAAGCCGTCGCTGACGCGCAGGCGAAGGCCATTGCCGTAGTCAGATCGGCCTTCGGAAGCCCCGAGGTCGCCGCCAATTATTTAGTGGCCATGGAGTACCTGAAGCGCTTCGGAGAGTTCAACACCAAGCCCACCGACAAGGTGTTCATTCCCTACGAAGCGACAGCGGGACTGGGTTCGCTAGGCGGCATTCGCGAGCTGTTTGACAAAGGAACACCGGGGCGCAACTAAACACCTCGACACAGATTTTCTCGCATTAACCATTGCTTCTGCTTTTTTTCCCGACTCCGCTCCGCCGAGAATGTTTGGTGACAGTGCCCCGCCCGAAAAACCATGCTTCGCTCAAGGCGGGACATTGGAGGAAACCTCATTCCGGGTGTGACCGAAGGCATGGGGTGTGCCGCAGGACTCCCGCAAGGCCTGCCTATGTTCGTTCTTGGGCCTCAACGACCAAGACCAACAGGACGTTATCAACGCCTTCTAGCGTGTCAAAAACCCCGCCGACAAAAACGAATGCAAGGCAAAACGCCCACACCGCGCCACCGCCCCCCCCCCTTGACGGCACCCACTGCCTTGCGAACAAGGTTTACAACCAAACAATGAAACCGACAAAGGAAGCCCGCTGAAGCGATTTTTTTTGCGCTTAGAAGCGCGTCAAAATCATACATAGGCAAGAGCGCGGGTCGACAGAAAAATCCCGATGGTGACACGATTCCTGGTAGACCTCGTCATGATTGCAATGGCGGAAAATTCACCTCCCCAACAGAATGAGATGCAAGCAACAATGCGTCGAATATCCTCGAGACTTTTGTTTGCAGCAGTTTTTGGATGCCTCCACCTCTCTTGCGCAAAGCTTCACCCCAGTTTGGGAGCGTATACCGCGTCCACAGTGAAGCTGGAAAAATCAGAGGCTCTTCTTGTGCTCAGGGAAGCCGTCACAAAAGATAGGATATTTGTAACGAGCTCATTCAACGGAAAAACGAAAGTATCGGAATACAAAATCTCGTCTTTCATCGAGGCAATGAAAGACGAGAGTAAAATCAAAGCTAAATGTATGATTTATGAAGACCTCCCTGCGGATATTTCTTCGCTCACTCAAATCATCGACAGCACCACGAACCAAGCGATCAACGCTGCGTGCGGCTACAAAGTTGGCCAGATTTTGGGTGAAGGATTGCTCAGTGGCCTAGAAACATTAGTTGAAGAGGGAATCGAGCCACCAAAAGTCGTGTTTATCTCACCTCCCAAAAATCTCTTGAATGTGCCATTCAATTTGATGACGGAATACAAAGGGCGACGCATTTCGAACGGAGGAAGTTCCCTGGTGTTTCGCCTCCTCCCCCAAGATGATTCCAGTCGCGCCATTGCACGGAGCACTGGCCTGAAGTCGAACTCCAGCCCAGTGGATTCCAGTTCGAGTCCACCAACTTCCCTTTTATTCTTGGGTTCAAGCACGTTCAAGAATAAATTTTCCGCGCTCCCGCAAGTCACAAACGAGAATTCGTTTCTCAAGGGGCATTTTTCAAATGCTTTTTTTGAGCTCTATGAATCAGAATTTCTGTCTGAAAACCTGCAGGTTGAGAATTCAAAGGGAGAACTCAAATCAAGAATTGAAATCGCATTGAAAAATGCAACCGCCATACATTTTGCGACTCATGGATTGAATGACGACGATGACGAACAAACAGCTTCTGCTGGTGCCGCAAAAGTTGGCCTTGTTGATTTCAATGGCGAATTGATTTCTCACGAAGCCGCCCTCGCGTTTCTGGAAAGGGCAGAAAGCGTCCGTTTCGTGAATTTGAGCAGTTGTTTTGGTGCGAGCTCGAGGCGAAGTTTGCCCAGTCTTGCACTGAAAGTCCATCTTAGCACCGGCGCACCAGTCCTGGGTTCCTTGTGGAATTTGGACGATGCAGTCGCAAATAAATTCGTTCAGTCTTTTTACGGAGAGTGGACGTCGACCAAGAACCTCAATTCCGCGTTTTCGAACGCTCTGAAAGCATTAAAGACACCGGAAGCTCCTTCTGGCAGTGGCAAGGTCTTACCCGTTCATCCCTTCTTCTGGGCATCGTTCACGATAGTGCAACCTCGCGTCTGTACTTTCGCCATCCCTCCGCTGTCGTTCAGTTAAAGGTTACGTAACGCTTCGAGCTGCCCCAGTCGTCGCCGCGCTCCATGAGGACGAACGACATG
>JADCJN010000216.1 GCA_020247005.1 Silvanigrellales bacterium | reverse complement strand
GGCGTTATGTTGGAAGTTTTTTTCAATGAAGGCGCTTTGAGCGCGCAGGCCTTCGAGCGTGAGCACGGCCCTCTGGGAGGCATGTGTGCCCCCCAAGCTGAATTGAACAAGGGCAGGAGCGTTGACGTCGTGAGGCAGCGGCCGTGGGCGTCCTGAGCCTTTTGGAAGATGCTCATCGATTTCCTGGAAAACATGCACTTCAATGCGGTCAGAGAGTCCAGTTTTTTGAAGTGCACCGGTCAGGATGGGGGCGAGGTTGAGGCAAAGGCCGGAGCACACCACTGTTTCCGCTTTCGAGGCCACTATAACCGACAGGAGGCGTGTTACGTTTTCTTGCGGAGACAACTCGGAAGACACTGCCGTGGGAACCACGGGACGGCCCGAAAGAAAGCCCGCGATCATGAGAGGAGCGAATTCGGGCCCGTGGCTGCAGACAAGCACAACGGGGGCAGCTTTCGGAAACAGGGCGTCGAAGGCCGCTGCGTGGCGCCACATCGCGTCGCGAAGGTCACCCCAAGTCCTTGCTGAGGTGTGATCAGAGTCGTGTTCAAAAACGTGTTCGAATGCCAGGGCGTCTTCGAGACGTTCTTCCAAAAGAATGCGCTCGAGCAAAGACTTCGCGTTGGCCATAGGTCTGGTCACCCCTCATCCCAAGTGCCGTGGGATGTCGTTGTCGAGGTGCCCGAGAACAGCGCCTCTACGGGGGTGAGTATCGGAGTGCCCCGAAAAAAACCGAGTGGAATTTAATTATAGAAAAATTAAAAAGATTCAAGATAGTCTGCGAATTCCGCCCAGGTATCTACCTGAATTTCAGCGGCAAGACGCATTTCTCGGTACCTTTCGGGGGTCACCGTCTGAGCGAAAACGTACCACATGTCTTCCGAATGGTCGTCGTCGATTCCAGTGCCCTCTTCTGTCAGGCCGTGAATGGAGTGGTATCCCCCTTCCACCTTCACTTCCGTCCTCTTTTCCACATTCTTCGCCCAAGGGCCCGCGAACACATCGAAACACGACTCTGAGCAGGCCAGAGCGCAGGTGAGCGCTGTGTGGTCGGCATAGGTGGCCTCAAAGGTCTGTCGGCAAGCCAACGCGAGAGGACTGGGGCGGTAGAAAAGCATGTCTTCGTGGGTGAGTCCCAGCTGCGCAAGAGTGTCGTGAAACTTCACATAGTGCGACTCCACAGGATGACCCGATATGCCGTCTTCGCAGGTCTTGTGTCCGTCGAAGCCCAGCTCGTCGAGCATGTTCAACTGCAGAAGGAAACGGGGAGCGACTTTGCCTAAGGGCCCGAGGCGGCGCTCGAGCTGTGTGCAGGTTCCCATGGCACGCAAGACGGCGTCGGTGAAAATTTGCGCGAACGCAAAACCGAATTCAAGGTGAAAAACCTTGAGCGCCTTGAGGTCGAAGTCACCTTCGTTCATGCGCTGAATAAGTGGATGGCTCATGATCCGATGCGCGTCTATCCACTTGACGATGTCTTGAGTGAAGGCCCAGTTCTGTTCCCATTGCGCTGAAGGAAGGCTTTTGCGCAGGGTGTCGCGGGCCGATTTTCGAGGGTGAAGGAGGTCGACGGTCATAGGGTGTGGCCTTCCATAGCGGGGTGACTTTCAGAAGAGGTGCGCGGAGTAACCGTAAGCCATAATGCACAGGGCGACGAGCACCGCTGAAACAGGCAGAACTTCGAGGTATTTGAAAGGAAGCCAGAAGGCTCCCGCGAGGATGAGAAGAACAGGAACGCCAATCATGCCGAAAATCATGAGGCGACTGCCCAGAATTTTCATGTCCTGCGAAAGAGCGGCCGCGTCGATGTGGTTGCCGTACAGAATGCAGATGATGGGAAGTGCGACGAAAGCGATGTGCGCCAAGCGCACCATGCGGCGCGTTAGGGATGTGTAGTCTTCCCAGCCCTTGGGCGGCGGGAAGGGGCCTGCGAACGCGAACATTCCCAGGGCGCTACCCGAGAGAATGCCGAGCACCATGGTGGCCCAGCCCCAGGAAACGCACAGAAGTCCGATTTGGGTGCCGAGAACCGAAGTCACGAGTTCCTGCATGCGAGACTCCCTCCGAGTGGTGCCGATGTTCATGTGAAGACGCTCATCGTAACACCGCAACTGACGGCTTCTTGACGCTTCGCGCGCCGCAGTTCTTCCGGCGGCGCGAACATGAAGAACAAGGAGGCTCGATTCAAAATGAACAGGACAGAGAACGCCGCCATCGTGAGCCTCCGCACTGTTCGAAAAGAGTATCGGTTGGGCCAGACGCTCGTGCCCGCCCTTCGAGGCGTGTCGTTCGACATCCACCGAGGCGAATTCACGGCGCTGGTGGGCAGCTCGGGTTCCGGAAAAAGCACCCTTCTCAACATTGTGGGCCTTGTCGACACACCGACATCTGGGGCTGTGCTGCTGGAAGGGGAAGACGTCTCGGCATTGAACGAGCGTGGGCTGGCGCGCCTGCGGAATCAAAAACTCGGGTATGTGTTTCAATCCTTCAACCTTATTCCCGTATTGAGCGCTTTCGAGAATGTGGAAGTGCCTTTGCTCTTGCGAAAAGAACTTTCCAGGGACGAACGCCGGGAACGCGTTGCCGCGGCGCTCGAAGACGTGGGCCTTGGGGAACACGCGCGCAAGCGTCCAGACACCCTTTCGGGGGGCCAGAGGCAACGGGTGGCCATTGCGAGGGCCCTCGTTGGAAGGCCAAGGCTCGTGCTTGCCGACGAACCGACGGCCAACCTCGACTCTGTCACGGCACACACGATTATTGACGTGTGCCTCGAGCTGAACGCGAAGCGCGGTGTCACCTTTCTGTTCTCAACGCACGATGAAAAACTTATGGAGCGGGTTTCACGGCGCATCCGCATTCAAGACGGCCGTGTGGTTGAACAATGATTTCTTTTCTCAGAACCCTCGGCAGGAACTTGAGTCGAAACCGAGCAAGGCACGCGGCCACTTTTTTCGTGGTCGCCTTGGGAACTGCGGGCTTGAATGGCTTGGCCGGTTATGTCATTCGGTGGGAAAATACGCTTAAAGCGGTATCCATCTATCTAAACAATACCGGTACAGTGGCTGTGTTTAAAAGGGGTGGACATAAAAATCACTTGGCACGACCGCTTCGCTTCTCCTTCACGCACGAAGAGAAGGAACGCATTTTGGCTGCGGCGCGCGAGCAGCATGGCGTGGAAGCCGCAGCGCCGGTGTTGCGTGGGCAGGGCCTTGCGAGCAACGGAACAAAGACGTTTCCGTTTGTTGGCATTGGGTTCGACCCAGGGCTTCAAAGGACGTTTGAAGACAGGGAAGATGTTCAACGCTGGGCCGCCGAGCACACGCACCTGGAAAGCGGAGAGCCCCTTTGGCAAGCGGCATCGGAAAATCCAGTGGGCTTGGCGAAGGGGCTTGGCGTTCTGTTGGCAGAAAGAGAAGTGCAGCTTCTGTCGCAAGGATTCGAGGGGAATTTTTCCGCCATCGATGCACAGGTGGTTCACACCTACAGCACGGGAGTGGCCCTTCTGGAAGATTCTCGCATGCGGATGTCCCTGGCAGCCGCCGAGAGGCTTTTCGACACCCGCGGCGCGAGCTGGGTTGCCATCTTCCTTCGCGATCCTTCCTTGTCGCGTTCCTTCGCCGTCCAGTTCGAAAACGTGCTTTCGGCCCAGGGCTTAGAGGTCGACGTCATCCCCTGGCAAGATGAGCGGGTGAGTCCGTTTTACGTGGGTGTCATGAACTTTCTTTTTATGATGGCGGGCTCGTTCTTTCTACTCATTGCCGGGGTCGTTGCGCTTGCCGTTGTGAACAGCGTCCTTCTCACCACGCTAGAGCGCTTTCAGGAAATGGGCACACTGCGCGCCGTTGGTTACCTTCCCGGGCGGCTCGCCTTGGGGTTTGCGGGTGAAGTTTTTTTCCTGTCGGTGGCCGCCGCCTCGGTTGGTATCGGTGTTTCTTTTGCCGTGAGCGGCGCACTCAATGCCTCGAACGTCCGTTTTCGTCCGCCAGGGTTCGCCGACACGGTCCAGTTTATGCTAACGCCCAATGCCGCATCGAGCCTCTTGGTGAGTGCGCTCGTGGTTCTCGTTGCGGGTGTGGCTGCTTTTTTGGCGGCGCTCCGCACGGCGAGTTTGCCTGTGGTCACTCTTCTTGGCGAAGAACGGAACTAACTCGATGTGGTTGAAATTCGCATGGGGTTCGCTTGTTCGGCACTGGCGCAAGAGCCTGGTGGCTCTCTTGAGCGTGGCGTCTGCCACCACGGCACTCCTTCTTTTCGAAGGTTATATGGTGGACGTCGAACGCATGTACGTGGCCACGTTTTCGGCGAGACAAATGCTGGGCGACATCGTCATTGAGTCTTCGGCAGTCACCAGCCCAGGGCGTGCAACTGCAGACGACGGTGCTCTTTCCTTCGAGGCGGAAAACGCTTTGAACAGTGTTTTTCTCAGACTCAAGCCACGTTTCACCTTGTCTGTTCCTTTTTTGAATTTCTCGGGCACCCTGCAGGGCTCTGGTGTTTCCTTGGGATTCACAGGCCTCGCGTTCGATGTTGCCTCCGGAGATGCCATGCGAGGAGAACGCTTCCGCTGGAACACCCTTGCGGGGGCTCCGTTCGAGTCGGACAACGACACAGGGCTGCTTCTGGGCAAAGGTCTTGCGGAACTTGTGGGTTGCACCTGGGAGGGCCAACACACAGAAAGCAGGAATGGTGTGATGGGCTACGAGCCGGCCATGCGTGCCTTCCGCTGCCCAGCCGGCTCGTTTCAGCTTCTTGTGGCCACCGAGGCGGGCCAAGCCAATGCCGAAAGTTTTTCCGTGCGGGGCATTGTAGCCACGGGATTCGCAGAGCTCGACGATCGCCTAGTCGTTCTTCCCCTCAAGGCCGCGCGCGCGCTGCTCGACACTCAAAAAACGTCGTACGTCACCGCCAAAGTCCTCGGGGGTTTGGGGTCTTCGGCGGCAGAGGCCGCGGAGGCGGTGACAGAAGCCATGGAGGCCCGTGGATTCCAGGTGAGGGCAACGCCATGGCCCCAGCACGCCTTTGGCGACCTGTACGTCCGCACCATGGAGTTCCTCGGGATCTTCCGGAATTTCGTTATCGGCGTCATCCTGGTTGTCGCGGCACTCGCCGTGTTTTCGACCTTTTCGAAAACGGTGCGTGAGCGCAGGAAAGAAACTTCGACGTTGCGTAGCTTCGGCTATTTGCCTTCACAAATTCTAGGCCTCTTCGCGGCGGAAGCCGCCTGCCTTGGGGTTGCAGGCGCATTTGTGGGAACGCTTGCGTGCAGCTTCGTTGTTCCTTTGGTGAACGCCTTTGGCATGACTTACAAAGCAGGATTCCTCTCGGACCCGGTGCCCTTCCGGGTGGGCTTTTCGTTGCCCCACACCATCGCCATTTGGGCGTTGGTTGTTTCCCTCGCTGTGTTTTCGTCTCTCATCGCCGCCTGGCGCGGAGTCCGGGTTTCCATTGTCGACGGCCTCAAGGACGGTGGGTAACGAGGCGAGGCTCGTGTTGAGGATTTTCGCGCTTGGAATGTGCCAGCCTCAAAGATGCCGTCGCACGAGGTCCATGAGGGGGAGCATGTGCGCCAGCCGCGTGTAAGAGCCATGTCCAAAAACGGTGGCGACACAATTGGGAAGCCTCCGGGAGGCATCGTGAAAGTCGACAAGCAGGGTGTGGCCCGTTTCAGGGAGGCGACGGTGGGCTCTGGAAGCTGCAAGCCAGGCGCCCGCTCCCACGCCGGTGCCAAGCGAGGTGTCGAGCGTCTTGTTCAGGTGCCTTTCCCAGGCGTGAACGGCCATGAAGTCGGATCCGTCGATGCCCCATTGTTGAATGTAGTCGCCGTCACGGGTGTGCAAAAATCCCGACAGAGATCCCGCGAAGGGTTCTTTGCCTCGGTGATTGATAACTGAAAGGAGTCGCATGTTCCGGCCCAGGAACCATCGGTAGCGAGGGGGGCTACCTAACGTTACGAAACAAAGCCGCGGTGCACCCAGCCCTCCCAAAACCCGCAGAGCATTGACATCGACGAGCCTTTCCAAGGGGGAGTTTTTCAAGGCATCCAAAATCAAGGGTTCACGGCGTCCGCGTGCCTCCTTCACAAGCCGTGTGAGAAGCGCGCACACCTGTCCGGCGTGGGAGTGGCCCACCACCAGAATCCCGGGGGCCTCCCCTTGGGTTTCGTTGAGGCGAGCCAGCACGGGAGCTAAGTGGAGCGCCGCAACAAGGCGCGCAGAGTGGTGGTTGCCGGAAGACCACACGAAGTTTTCGACGCACCTTCCCCAGCCCGTCGCGGCCCCAAAGAGCCTTGCGTAGTCGGGCAAAAAGTTGCCGTTGTCGCGCAGCAGAGAGTTGCACTGGCGCTTCATCAAGTCACGCAGCGCGAGTTCAACCGAAACAGAAAGTGTGGGAACAATCGCCTGCAGGGCGCTCATCATACTGGCAGGATCATGGCCCACAAACGTGCCGTGCACGAACACGGCTTTGCCGTAACCTTGGTCGGCAAAGGACCGCCCTTGGGCTTCCAGCGCGCGCACCCATGAGCTCTCTTGTTCCTCGAATCGGAAAAGGCCAGGCCTGGGAACTGGGAGCTCTTGGTCGAGGTCGACGAAGGCGAATGATGCCTCGGGGGGTGTCGGCACCCACACCTGTGCAAGAAGGGGGAGCGGTGTTCCGTCGGCTGTCGAGAGCCGCTTGTCTTTTTGGGGGACCCAACGGAAAAAGAGGGCGAACCATTCGAAGATGGCGGCCAGGACGGCGCCAAGACCTGCGAAAAATGCAGCAACTGCCCTACTCAGCATCGTGCCACTCCCCTTCAGGTCTTGTTGTCTTGTCATGCCTTAGGGAGACGCGCTAGCGTTCCATCGCACCCCAGGGCTCCCTTTTTTGAGGCTGCTCGGGACAGCTGCCAAAGGAAACGCCACATGGTCCGATCGTTTGCTCGCAGTGCCTGCCACAGCATTCTTGCATTCTTTGCGATGGCATTCACCCCTATCACGAGCGTAAGCGCGCAGGCGGCGCCAACCATTCCTGCTGCCGATGGGCCGGGTGGAATAGAGGCCGTGAAAGCGTGGGCTGAAAGCCGCACCGCAGCCGCGCAAAGTGAGTTTGCGCTTGCCGGGGGGCAGCGCTATGGTTCGCCGTTTTTTTGGGGAGACGAGGTTGTTTACCAAATTCAGGTCGATCGTTTTAACGACGGCGACGCGAGCAACAACGAGCTCGACATCGAAGATTTTCAGAAAAACAACGAGCAGGGGTCGCAGGCGGGTTTGCCCGGTTACAAGCACGGTGGCGACCTCCAGGGCATCTTCGAGCGTCTCGACTACTTGCGGGTTCTTGGCGTCACTTCTTTGTGGCTCACGCCCGTCTTCAAAGGAAACGGCTCTTATCACGGGTATTGCACAAGCGACTTCACCCGCATCGATCCCACGTTCGGCGACCTGGCCACATTGCAGCGCCTCACGAGGGAGGCCCACAACAGGGGCATGCGCGTGGTGCTCGACATCGTCGTGAATCACATGTGCCGTTCCACCGACGACAGCGGCCCCGATGCCACCCGGTACGACGACGTGTCGACACCCTTCCAGAACTGGGCCTACAACACCTGCGTAAACGACCACGAAGCGAAGCTCTGGGCGGGCATGGGCCAGGTGCGGGGCCAACGCCATCTCATTTTTTCTCAGGCCTTTTTTCCCGCCTTCCGACGGCAGGAGTTCTTCAACCGGTGTGGGCATAAGGAGGGCGATTTCACGGGCGCAAGCCAGGGTGCCGTTTACGGCGATTTCTCGAGCAGCATGATGGATCTCGATACTCAAAACTGGGACTTCCAAGACATTTTCACGGAACTGCACAAATATTGGATCGCCGCGGCCGACATCGATGGGTTCCGTGTCGATGCCGCCAAGCATGTGACTCCCGACTTCCTCGCTAAACTTTCCACCGACCTTCGCGCCTACGCGGCCAGCTTAGGAAAAAACAACTTCCTGATGGTGGGGGAGGTCGCCGCCAGCACTCGAGAACAGGCACTCCGAGTGGGCAAGATGCGCGCGAATCCTTGGAACCCTTCCGACCCTTCGAGCCCCACTCCGGAGGGCTTGCGGGCGCGCCTTCGAAGCTTGAAGAACACCTATCTTTCGCACCCTCGGTTTCCTTTGCCAGGGCTCAATGCCACCTACGATTTCGCCCACTCAGGGCAGGCCGTGGAAATGTGGCGTCGGAATGCGACGCCGCTCCAGTTGAAATCGTGGTTTTGGGCTGGGGGTGAGACCGAAAATTCATACTGCGCCGCCGACTATTGTGAAGTGAAGGAGGCCACGGACTCGCGTTTGCTCTGGAACCTTATCGAAATTCACGACTGGCCCCGTTTCTCCCTTCATGGAGAAGGGAGGTCGCAGCTCATTGGAGCCGTGCAATACCTCCTTGCCACGAAGGGCACGCCCGTTCTTTATTATGGCGTGGAACAGGGGTTCAATGGGGACTGCCATTGGGCGAGCACTCGAATCGCTGATGCGGAGGTTCGGCGCGGTCTTCTGGAAGGAACCTGTCGCGACACGTCGCACATGAACCACAGCCGCTACCGTCAAGACATGTTTCTTTCGGGGCCTTGGCGCCTGGGAAGCCTGGAGCCTTCTGTTTCTGTGCTTTCCGGCATTGGCTGGCGTGGCGAAAAGCCGCCGGTGCAAGACGACCCCTTTCTGAACACACGCCATGAGCTTTTTAGGGCCGTGCGTCGGGCCGTGGCTGTCCGGGGCTCCTGCGTTGCGCTCCGGCGGGGCGAAATCTACTTCCGTGCGGCACATGGTGAGCCGGGGCTCCTTGCCTTCTCACGCATTTCAGGTGGACGTGAGGTATTGGTGGTGGCGAACACGTCGAAGGAGTGGAAGCGGGTCGAGCGTTTGGTGGTCGATTCGGCACTCCATGCGAATCGACCCTTCGCGCGCTGGAAGAACCTTTATAACGGGAACGAGTTTGGAACTGTCGGGGCGTTTGGCTCAAGCACCACCTTGTTTTTGGGTCGTGTGGGAGCAGGCGGCACTGAGCCCTTTTCCATGTCACCCGAAAGCGTCGCCATTTTTGCGGACGAGACCAACGTCACGGAGTGGGACCCGGAACTTGGCTCTCACCGCTGTCGGGAATAACGCGTTCTGGCTCTTCCCATGTTACGTTGAATGGACGTGCCCCGGGAGGACCTTGAGTATGATGAACAATAAACGTGAACACGTTCGCCTTGTGCCTGCGCGCGAGGAAGAGTTCCGCCTTCTGGTGAGCGTGGAGGGGGCTGTGGTTGATGCCAAATTGGTTGACTACAGCGCTTTCGGCATGGGTGCGCTGGTGCCCTACAGCGAAGGGACTCTGGAGTCTTTCCGCGTAGGACGTGTCTTTGCGCTTCAATGCGTTTTGGGTGATTCCCGATTTCCTTCTCGTGGCAAAGTGGCCAACGCTTCACGGCTTGACGATGAGCAAGGGAGCTGGTTGCGCATCGGTTTCGCTTTGGTTTCAGAGGCCACTCCCGTGCGTGAGAGGTTGTCGCAACGCCGCGCGGAACTTCGGCTCGAAGTGGATGCCCACCTTTCCCCGCTCTGCGTGTGCGAAGACGACCTCTGGTATGGAAGCCGCGTTTTTCTGCGCGCACGCGATGTGTCTGTGGGCGGCTTCGCTCTTGAGCTTCCGAGCGACCGCGTGCCCTTTCTTCCAAAGCAGCGTGTTTGGTTGCGTGTTTTGCTCCCCTTTTTCGGGGAGTTCAAGGCTTACGTTCGCATCGCCTACGTCAAGAAAATTCCCGTTGAAGCCAACATGGCTTCTCCTCAGGGTGCTCCGTTCGTCACGCACCTTGTGGGTGTGACGTCGCTCAGAAGTGTGAGCGATGTGTCGGCCGTGCTTTGCGACTACCTTTATTTCACCCACGGTGAATTTGAGATGCACGACCTTCGAGAGGCAGGCTTTGACGTCAGCCATTTGGGAGGTGTGGATTCAACGCAGCGGGCGCGCATTGTGCGCTCACAAGGCTCAGACTCTTGGAACGTGGACGAAATTGAGTTCCATGTGGAAAACAGTCAAGGCGATGCGATTGCGAAAGGTGCGTTGGCATTGGAAGCTGGTGGGAGTCGTTTCGTGCTGAAGGCGTTTGCCAATGAAGGGGGCGGGACGCTTGTCAGCTTGCTTCGTTTCTTGGTGCTGTTTGGCAACGCGCACGCCTGTGAAACTCTGAGCCTGTCGCCCGAGGCGCGCAAGGGTCTTCGTGAAATCTGGCCGAACGCTCCCGAGTCGATGATGTTTCCAAGCGCACTGGCCTCCCATATTCCCGTGCGAACCCTGTTGGCGCTCTCGCCTCTCTTCCGGAAACGCATTGATGCCCCCCCAGGGCCTCGCGGAACATTGCTCAAAGCGTTAGGAAGCATGGCAAGCGTTCTTGACGTCTGAAGACACCCGTTCCCTTCCTCGCGTCCTCCCTCTTTCTTTTCAAGGAGACTTTTGAAATGTCGCTCAAATCGAAACTCTTGGCTTCCGCTGCGCTTGGCCTTGCAACCGGTGCACTTTCCGCTCCCGCACTTGCCGCCGAAAAGGCAGGGGGCGAAGAAAAATGTTGGGGTGTGAACTCCTGTAAAGGAACGGCGAAGTGTGGCGTGAGCAAGGATGACATTGAAGCCACGAAGTCGGCTTTCGGAGAAAAATTTGCGAAGAGCAAGACCCATGCGTGTGCAGGCATGAACGAGTGTGGAGGATCGGCGGGGCACTTGAACTGGATAAGCGTTGCCAAGGGAACCTGTCTGAAAGAGAAGAAGGGTTTCCTGATTGAAGACGCGAAGGGCAAGAAGGTCGTCAAGAAGTGACCTTTGCTGCGGACTTCTCTGCCTTCGGAGGAGTCGGCCTCAGACCCTCGCACTACCCCCATTGGCGCGCGCGGACAGGGCCTCTTCCGTGGCTCGAAGTGATGGCCGACAATTACCTTTTCCAAGAGGGCGGCCCTGGGTTGGCGCACCTCGACGCCATTGCAGCCAAAGCGCGTTGCGTTGTGCATGGTGTTGGCCTTTCCATAGCTTCGCCTGAGGCCCCTACAGACAGCTACGTGCGCGCTCTGGGTGCGTTGTGCGACAGAGTGCGCGCTCATGTTGTTTCCGACCACCTCTGCTTCACCCACGCTGGTGGTCTCCAGAGCTACGATCTTCTGCCTTTTCCGCACACGGGTGCACTTTTGCGCCGACTTGTTCCCCGAGTTTTGCGCCTCCAAGAGTCTTTAGGGCGGCGTTTCGCCTTCGAGAACGTCTCGAGTTACGTTTCGTTTCCCGAAAGCGAGATGTCGGAAATCGAATTTCTTGGAGAACTCTGCCATCGCACTGGGTGCGGTATTCTGCTCGACGTCAACAACGTCTTTGTTTCCTGTATGAACAGGGCGCCTGCTGGCACTGAAGTTTGGCGTGCGGTTGCAATGGCGCGCAGTGAGCTTGCGAAGGTGGACCCTGCCCATGTGATGCAATACCACGTGGCGGGTCACACGGAGCGTGATGGCTTTCTGCACGACACCCACGATGCCCCTGTGCGCAAGGACGTGTGGGACTTGTGCTCGTTTGCTGTCACACGCCTTGGATTCAAGCCCTTCATTTTGGAGTGTGACGACGAGGCCGTCGAGGCCGAGACCTTGGAATTCGCATTGAAAGAAGGCTTTGCGCGCATGGGTCTGTCGCCTTCCGCGCACTCTTTCCCGACGGTGTCGTCATTTGTGCACAGTCCGAACTCGGTTTGGCCTCCCGCGTGGTCCGATGCCTCCGCATCCTCCGCATCCTCCGCATCCTCCGCATCCTCCGCATCCTCCGCATCCTCCGATTGCCCTGCCTGGCAACACGATTTTCTCGCGTGCCTTCAGTCGCCGTTGCCGGTGAAAGACTCCCTTGCCGCACACCCCGAGCTTGCGCTGCGATTGGAACCAACCACGGCCGAGCGTCTCGACGTCTATCGTTTGGGATACTTCTCTCGCGTGACCGCGACACTCGCCGACACACTTTTTGAAAAGGCTTCGGCCTTGGTTTCAACCGACTCCATTCGGGGTGTTCTGGGGCGTTTTCGCGAGCACTTTCCGGCAACCCAGCCGCGCCTCACGGCGTGTTGCGACGAAGTGCCTCTGTTTGCTCAAACGCTCCCCGACGTTGCAGAAGTGCCTTGGCTCCCGGACTTTCTGCAACTCTGCCTGGAACGCTGGAGGGTTTTGACTGGTGCCGATCCCGTTCCTTTGAAAGAGGGGAGGCGCCAAGTTTTCCAGCCTCACGAAGCATTTTTACAGAGAAACGCCGCGTTCCTTGTCTCTCCGCATCCCCTTTTTTCTTTGTGGAGACTTGCGGAACGCAGATTGGCCTCAGCAACTTTGGGAGTGCACGGCCACGACGCCACCCTGGACACCCCCCAAGGGAGTCTGGAAGGTGTCGAACCCGTGTCGGAGGCCGTACTCTTGTTCAAGAGCGGGCCCACAGACCTTGAAATGGTTTCGGTTGATGTTCCCTTTCGCCCCTTCGTCGGCGATCTTCTTGCTGGTAAAACCATTCTTCAGGCCATAGAGGGGATGGAGGCTCGCGGAGACGACGTCTGTGCCGAAACCTTTGGGAAACTTCTGGCGGCTCTCGCACGCCGCAATGCTTGGACACTCGCTTCATGAACACACGCCTCCCCCCGGATTCTTCCCATGCGTTGGGCGCGCTCGACATGAAACCTGGTGCCGTGGAGCGCCTCCAGTCCCTGCGGGAAAAGTTTTTCACACCGCACCCCCAGGGACTCGCTGACTACTGGGATTCCCACGAAACCCTTGCCGCCTACGATGCGACTTTGGCAAGACGCATTGCGTGGAAATGGGACGCTGTCGTTGACGCCATTGAGGCCCAGAGGTCGTTTGTGTACGCGCCTTTTCTCAGCCTTCTTGACTGGGGCTGTGGCAGTGGGGCAGCGGTGACCACGGTATTGAAGCAGGCCCAGCCCTCCACCGGGTCGCCCTTGCCGGGCGGCGGGTCGTCCCGGCTGCACGTGGACAACTGCAAAGTGGTGCTTCACGATCGCTCGCCCCGCGCCATGACGTTCGCAAAAGAGCGCGTGAATGCCCAGGGCATGAACCAAGTGGAAACAACGTCTTCGCCTGAAGCTCACATTGATAAAGAAACACTCCTGCTCGTAAGCCATGTTCTGACAGAGCTTGGCGCGCACGACCTTTCCCACCTCACGGCATTGGCGTCAAAGGCAGGGGGAATTTTATGGGTGGAGCCGGGCACTCCCTTTTGTGGGGAACGCCTCGTGGAACTTCGCGAAGCTTTTCGTTCGCAAGGGTTTGTTCCTGTTTTACCGTGCCCTCATTCAGGGCGCTGTGGGCTTGCAGGGCGCAGTGGGCTTGCAGGGCGCACTGGGCACTCCGCAGCACCAGATGCGCAGCAGCGAGACTGGTGCCATCTCTTTGCAGAACCACCCCGTGAGGTTTTCCAAAATGGAGAATGGGCGCGACTCGCGAAGGCGCTGAAGGTCGACCTCCGTTCCCTCCCTGTTTCGTTTCTTTTTCTTGTCAGCGGCGAAAGAGTGAAACGACAGAGCCTTGTGAGCGCCCCATTGCCAAGCGCAGAGGCGCTTGTGCTCGGCCGCCCGAAGGGTTTGAAAGGTCACACACAACTCGTGCTTTGCAGCGAAGAATCGGTGCAGACCCTGGACTGGCAGCACAAGCACGACCGCGCCTTGGCGAAGACCCTTGAAAAGCCGGACTTCCTCCGCAGGTTCCCGCTTCCAAAATAAGGCCCCTTTGGGTGCAGGGGCTTTGCCTCTACCGAGCGGTTCGTTGTGAACGGAGAGAAGGGAACAGCTGCAGGGCGTCTCGGGCACGAGTTGTCACCGCGTCTGCGACTTTCGCCATGGCTTCGTGTCCGGGCTCAAGCGCCTTGGCGACTTCCGAGGGCTCGTTCAAATAGTGTTCATACAATTCGCGTTTCGCGCCAAAAAAGCGATTGTATTCGTCCAGAAGATCTTTTTTCGCATGCCCATACCCATAGCCAGTTCCGTTTTCCAGACGCTCTTTCATGTGCGCAACAGCCTCTGGAGAACCAAACGACTTGAGCATTTGAAAGACAACGCAGGTTTCTGGGTCTTTCACGTCGTCGAGGCCTTTGGAGTCGGTTTTGATTTCCTTGATACGCTTTTCGGCGTCTTTGGCTGCGCCAAACAGGGGGATGTCGTTGTTGTAGCTTTTGCTCATTTTGCGTTCGCCATCGATGCCCACCAAAAGCGGCGTTTCTTGAATGAGCGCTTTGGGTTCAAAGTAAACGTTTTTCTTCGTGGCGGCGTTGAACGATTTTCCCATGTCGGACGCGTATTCAAGATGCTGGGCTTGGTCTTTGCCCACGGGAACGACTTCGGCGTCGAAGGTCATAATGTCGGAGGCCATCAGCACGGGGTAATAGAAAAGTCCGCCCGTAGGCTCTTTGCCATTCTGAAGGGCGTCCTTGTAGGCGTGCGCGCGCTCCAGGAGCCCCACAGAAGTGACACAGCTCAGGTACCAGGAATTTTCCAGAATTTGAGGGAATGCGCTTTGCAAAATAAGCGCATTGCCCTTGAGGTTGAAACCCAGCGCAAGGTAGGCGGCAAGAATGCCAGGAGTCTTTTCACCGGCCTCCAAAATTTTCGCTCGGTTCGTGAGGCCATGCCAGTCGGCGCACATGAGAATGACTTCGAAGTCGTCTTGCTGGGAAAGGTCGACGCAGGGCTTGATGCCTCCGTAGTAATTCCCAATGTGGATATCGCCCGTGGGTTTTACGCCGGTGAGCACGCGGGTGCGTGCGCCGTGCGCGGTGACGGGGCGACGTGCCTGCAACGTGTTGTTCATCGTCCTCTCCTCGTATTTGAGTCAGAAGCGCAGAGACTGTACTCTTTGGCATGAATCCTCAAGGAGAATCCAAAATGCCCAAGCCCGCGCGCAAAGCTCTCGCCTTGATGTCGTGGCCTCTTTTGGCCTCGGTGTCATCGACACTGTTGCTTTTGCCCTGGGGCTGCAAGTCGCGGGAATTCCATCCGGCGACTGTGCTCGCAGAGGTGGCAAGGCCGCCTCAGGCTCCCCTTGCGGGGGAAGTGGAAAACCCCGAGGGCTTCCTTGCGGGCCTTCTTGCTCCCCCTGGAAGTGCGGAGCGCCGAGCGTCGGGGGAAGCCCTTGTGCGGGCCATTGAGGCTGCATTTGCAACGACGCCTTCCTCTGCCACGCTTTCCGACGAGCAACGCCTCACCAAAAAAATACTGATGACCACCGCCGACTCTTTGCGCGCCTCTAGGGCCTGTGACGCCGCTCTGCGCGTCACCGTGTACGTCGGTTTCGAGGCTGCTCCTCTTGTGCGCCGCACGGCTGCGCCGCTCGCAGAGGGTGTGTTTCTGTTTCCGGGCTGGCAGGAAGACTTTCTTCGGAATGGACCTCAGGCGCTGCGCACCGTTCCTGCCAACTTCGACACGTGGCTCAAGGCGGGTGGGGCCGACGGAGCTTTGGACTGGGCCGTTTTGGCGGGGGCCACCACTCCCGCCTCCCGGAACACGGCCCTTTTGTGGGCCTCGCTCGACCCCCTAGTGGCGGAATCGGCAGGGGGCTCTGTTGTTGCGGCGCGGGTCTGCCCGGAGCGGCTCATGCCGGCCATCGACTCTTCGAACCTGGCGTCGTTTGGTGCTTATGTTCCTTTGTTTCTGTTGCCCGAAGAAATTGAGGAAGTGGCCGATGCGACGGCGGCGTCTTGCGAGGAGGGAGTGGCCCGCTGCGAGGGAAAGAACGCCGTGTCCGATGCTTTTGTCGAGGCGTCGTCCACGCGGCCTGTGGATGTCCGTTACCGTGCGGCCTATCTTCATTTCCCCATGGATGGCGAGATTTTTCAGGAAGCCCAAGATGCGAAGGAAGAGCCTCCCCTCACCCTGAGCGAAATCGCATTCGAGCGCATCAAGGCTCATTTCTACAGCACTCTACTCAATTCCGCAGGGGCGGCATCTTTCCGTGAAACCGCCGCCGAGGGCAAAGTTCCCTTGTCGGCAAATGAATGCTCCTTTCGGCTCGAGGCCTGGAAGGAATTCTTGAAAGAAGCGCCTACAGCCGGGGACGGGAACCTCTGGACGAAGGAGGCCTCCCTTGTAAAGTACAAGGAACTTTATAAAGGGTTCGTGAAGTCCGAAGGCCCTTGTGAGCTCAAAGAAGAAGGGGCTCAAAGGTGAGTGGCCCAAAAAACCGTTGATCCTTGAGGCGTTCCCTGTTTCCCTCTCAAGCAGCGTGGTGCATTGCCTGCCGCTGCTTGGGAGGTTGCGTGTCACATCAACTCAAATACCCGATTGCCGTCGCTCTTGCCCTTGTGGGCCTCGCTCTGGGGTGTGTTCCTTTGTTGGGCCCACTCTCGCAAAGAAATGAGCAAGGAAACGAGCAAGGAAACGAGCGAGATTCTCGTTTTTCTGTTTTTACGGGGCGTTCGGGCCTCGCGAAGGAATCCGTCGTTCTGGTGGAATTGCGTGAGCCAGCGCTTCTCGAGCGATTTCCCCTACGACCCGCCTCAGGACGCTCGGGAGCGCGCGGGTGGAAAGAGCACGCCTTGCTTCTGGCAAAGGAACAGGACGCCTATTTGAGTCGGCTGCGTGAGGTTGTTCCATCGGTGACCTTGGAGCGCCGTTACACGTTCGCGTTCAACGGTCTCGCGCTCCGCATCCCCAAAGACGCCATGTTGCTGCTCGGGCAGCTCTCAGGGAGCGCGTTTCTGGAAACGGCGGGCGCCTTCGCAAGGCCCCGTGCCGTGACCAGCGATGTGCCCGCGAACGCGGCCCGCACCGCTCGTTTGAGCAACGGTCTTCCCGTTCGGAATCCCATCGCCTTTGTGGGAGCCGCCAAAGCGCACGAGCGGGGGTGGCGAGGGGCCGGCATTCGCATTGGAATTGTCGACACGGGAATCGATTACACGCACGTGGCCTTCACGGGGCTTTTTTCGGAGGACTTTTCGCGCGGGGGGCGCGACCCGGCTCGGGAAGCTTTTGCTGGCAACGCGCCCGATGTCGTGGAGCCCGGATCGTTTCCCACGGCCAAGGTTGTGGGGGGCGTTGATCTTGTGGGAACGGAATTTGATGCCCTGTCCCCCTTGCCTGAGGTCCGTCGTCCACGCCCTGACGCCGACCCCCTCGACGAAGGGTTTCACGGCACACATGTGGCCGCCCTTGCCGCAGGAGTCTCTGTTCCTGGAAAAGGATTTGCGGGCGGTGTCGCACCCGAGGCGAGCCTTTTTGCCATCAAGATTTTCGGTCGGGAAGGCGGCACCAGCGACGAGGTTATTCTGGCGGCTCTTGAAACAGCAGCCGACCCCGATGGCAATGGTTTTGCAGACGACGCCCTTCCCATTGTGAATTTTTCATTGGGTTCACGTTACGGCACGCCTTCGAACGTTCATGCGCGCGCCGTGCGAACCCTTTCTCGGGCAGGAACTCTTGTTGTGGCTGCCGTTGGCAATGATGGTTCGACGCCCTTTGTTGTGGGTTCTCCGGCCACGGTTGAAGACGCGCTTGCCGTTGCGGCGTCAGTAGACGACAGCGACTGGAATTGGCGAAAACGGGCCGTTGAGGTTTCCTTTGCGTCAGGGTCGTCCCCTGTGGCCGTGGAGGCTGTGGAAGGAGAGACGACGTTTCCTTTAGCACAGCTTGCCGACGGACCTCCGCTTGCCCTCGTGGATCTTGGTGCGGGGAACGTGGTTGAGTTTGAGCGCGTGGGGGCGAGCCTCGCCGGCAAGGTGGCACTTGTCGACCGTGGGGGCCTTTCCTTCGACGAAAAAATTGCACGCACGCAAGCCGCGGGAGGTTTAGGCATCCTTGTTTCCAACGGCATTGACGAAGAGCCCTTTGCCATGGGGGGCGATGCTTCCCACACCATTCCTGGAATCATGGTGAGAGGATCTTTTGGTCAAGTTCTGCGCGAAGAGCTTGCGCGCGGCGAGGTTGCCATCGATTTTGTTTCCGACCGCACTCTCGACACCCCCGAGAAAATAGACACCATCGCTCCGTTCAGTTCGCGCGGCCCGCGCTCGCTCGATGGGTTGCTCA
The DNA here is from genome assembly GCA_020247005.1 of Silvanigrellales bacterium. GTDB lineage: Bacteria > Bdellovibrionota_B > Oligoflexia > Silvanigrellales > Silvanigrellaceae > JADCJN01. The sequence continues at coordinate 10,290 of JADCJN010000216.1, read as the reverse complement.
AGCCCGACCTTGCGGGGCCAGGTGTGAATCTTCTTGGCCCTGCTTCGGGTTCGGGGTCGGAGTTCATCGTCACCAGTGGAAGTTCCATGGCTTCTCCCCTTGTCGCTGGGGCGGCGGCGCTTGTTCAGAGCTTTTTAGGTGAACGTGGGGCCGTGGTGAAGACGCGCCTGATGAATTCCGCCCAGGTTCTGGAGTCCGAAAGGCCCACCTCGACGGGTGCGGGACGTTTGTCACTTGAGTCGGCCCTGGGGTCTCGATTTCTCGTGGAACCCGCGTCCGTTTCTCTCGGAGCGTCCGCTTTCACGCCTGAAGGCGCCTTCGTCGAGCTGACTCTCACCAACCTTTTGAGCGAGGGGGCAGGCGTTTCCTTCGAATGGCCCGAGAGCGCGGCCCTGGAGCCGATCGAAAGTCTCGTCTCACCCGTTCATGTTCCGGCGGGAACGTCGCGTCGCGTGCGTTTTGCGGTGCGGGCGAAAACGACCTCCCCTCCTTCGGCGTCGGACGACAAGCCGGGGGCCTCTGTCAGCGCTTGGCAGGAGGCTTCGGCGTTCCTCCGAGTCGTAGACAATGCTGGGCGCGTTGCCGGAGTTCCTCTCTACGCGGCTGCGCTCCCCTCTGCCCGCGTGGTTGCCGCTCCAATTGTTAAAAACGAGGGACCTCGAGAGGCCCAGGTGCTCGCGTTTCCTCGTTACGTTTCCGATGACATCTCCACTCAACACGGACCGTGCGACCTGGCCGGGCTCGGTTTGCGTTTGCGAGAAGGCCGATTTTTGCAGGCCGCCTTTGTTCTCGCGCGGGCGGTGTCGACGTTTGCCCTTTGCGAACCATCTCTTCTTCTCGACACCGACTCCGACGGTGTCACCGACTTTGAACTCACTTCAGCACGCGGCGACGAGCTTTCGCCGGGTTCGTATGGTGGGCTCCCCACCGCCTTTTCCTTTCTGCTGGATGCGCGCCGTTCCCAGGCGCTTCGCACGGCATTCGACGCCACTTGGCGCATGGGGCAGGGGCGAACTCCCGATTTTGGGGATGCCATTGTCGACTTGCAGGATGTCAACGACGTCGCTCCGGGAACCCTCGTCCTTTTGCAGATGGACCTCGCCCGCTTGCCCGCAAGCCGGCCCTTTCCCAATCAGGATCGCTTTCGTTTCGCGGCTCTCGTGGCAGGGACGTCGGAACCCGCGGCGCGTCCCGATGATGTGCTTGGTGCAGATGTCGCAGGCCTTTCTTGGGACACCGCGGACTTGGCGGGACTTGCCCTGGGAAGCGAACTTTCCGACCTTCGCCTGAAGCCAGGCGAGCGGGCTTCGTGGCCAAATGGGCTTTCTCCGCAATTCCTCCTCGTGCCAGAAAACGAATCCGGAAGGAATGTGTTACGGTTGAGATGAAGAACGAGGGAGAACTCCTTCCCTGTGGAGCCCGCTATGAACGTGGAGATTCGGCACGTCGATGACGTCTTCGCGTCGTATCCCGACATGATCGTTCACCCCGTGAACTGCACGGGCGTTTGCAAAGACGTTTTTTCAAAACAGCTCAAACGCACGATGCCCGACTACTTTCGACACTACACGCGTTCGGTTCTGCGCCACCGCCTGACGCCGGGGGCACCTGAAATGTTTGTTCACGACGCGCTTTTTGGCACGCGCTGGATCGTCATTCTGCCGGTGAAGAACCACTGGAAAGAACCGCTCGTTCCTCCCCTTGTGAAGCAGGGGCTCACGCGTCTTGCCGAAACCGTGAAGACGGCCGAGCCGCGATCGGTTGCCATGCCTGAACTCGAGGGCCCCCCTGCGGGCTGGTTGGCGGAACAATTGCGGAACCTTCTGAGCGAGTTGCCCTATCCTTTAGAGTTGCAGCTCTTGCGTTTGCGGGTCGACGCTGTCTAGAAGGGGCCGGTGAGGGCTCCATGTCATCTTCCCTTCGTGAACTTTCCACTGTCGTATCCAACCGGCTTGCGGTCGCAGCAGAACGAGCCTCGACATTCGTGCGCGAGTCCGGACTCGCGTGTCGAGTGGGGTGCGCGGAGTGTTGCTTGGGGGCGCATGTCGAGTGCACACCACTTGAACTCTTGCCCGTTGCTTTCGACCTCATTGACGAAGGCCAGGGCGAAGAGATGCTCGCCTCCTTGGCGCGCCTGCAGCGGGAACCACAAAGCGTCGGCTGCGTGTTTCTGGAACGTCAGGGCCACGCGCCCGATGGGCGTCTTCTGGGACGTTGTGGTCGCTATGCGCGACGCCCGGCGGTTTGCATTCATTTCGGCGCGTCCGCGCGCCTTGCGGGTGGAGGCGAGCGCACTGTTGTGGCTTGCCGAGTCATGAAAGACGACGACCCGGTGCGTGTCGCCGCCGCGAACGCGTGGGTGTCTGCGCGTGCGCACGATGCGTTGAATGTGCCCTCTATTTCCGATGATGCCGTTTCGCTCATGGCCCTCTCTCCCGCAATGGGAATGCAGCGCCTTCCGTTTAATGAAGCGCTCAAGGCTGCGCTTGAAAAGGCACTCAATGCCGTGGCCTACGAAACGGACGTGGAAGAATGACACCTTTGCCTGTTCCGCACATCGTTTTTCGCAACGAGCGTTTCGTGCTTGTCGACAAGCCCTGTGATTGGCTTTCCGTGCCCAGCAGACTGGGGAGCGCCGATGCGCGTCCGTGTGTAGGAAAGTGGTTGGAGACTGCTTTGGGAGTGCGTTTGTTTCCGGTTCATCGTCTCGACGAGCCTGTTTCAGGTCTCCTTCTCTTTGCTCTCGATGCGCAGTCTCACCGGGCGGCCAATGCGTGGTTTGAAAAGGGTTTGGTCAAAAAATGTTACGAAGCTTGGACCGAAACCCGTTCCGTTGCCGTGGTGGCCGACGTCACGGCTCGCACGGGGAAGGAACCACCGCGCTTGCCCGATGTGGGAACGAAAGTGCAGTGGCGGAGTCGGTTAGCTAAAGGAAAGAAGCGCGCCTACGCGAACGAAACACAGGGAAAGGAGTGCGTCACGGAAGCGATTCTGGTGGAGTCTTCCCAAGCCCAATCGGCCCCATACTCTCGCTGGCTTCTTTGGCCCATCACGGGCCGCTCCCACCAACTCCGATTTGAACTTCACCGGCATGGGTGCCCGATTTTTGGCGATAAGCTCTATGGGTCGGCAATGCCCTGGGCACTGGGCATTGCCCTGCGTGTTTTCGAAATCGATTTTGGAAATTGCAACGATGCCTCTTCCTTCGGCTTGCCCAGTGCGTTTCGAACGGGCGGTTTGGAACGCCCCTCGTGACGGATTCGAGAATGTTTCAGGGAGAGCCCTCTGTGCCTTGCGACACGGCGCCCGATCCGTTCTATACTTCCTCCAAACAATCGCTTTTCCCCCCAGCACCGCGCGTTGCCACGAATGTGGCGCGGCAGGCTATTCCGTAGGAGGACATCGATGGCAGATTCGTGGCTCCCGATGATCGGCAGCGAGAGGCTTCATAGCGTCGATGCCACGTCTTGGCACGACAAGGTTGCGCCGCGCGCGGCACGACTGGCGACTTCGCCTGTTCCCTTTCTCTCGGTCTTCGACGACGAACCTTCCATTCATGTTTCCGTCATTGACGGTGCGAATCACGGCGAGGTGGCCGAGTTTTCTGTTCGCGACGCTGCCGATCTTCCTCCGGAAATCGCCGAGCTTCTGTTCGGATCGCAAGCCTCCTAAGCAGGGAGCTCGCCAGCATGTTCAAATGCAGGTTTCGGAATGCCCATTCCTTCTTCGTTTCCGTAGGCGTTTCTTTAGGCATTCCTCATGCTTTCTCTGTTGAACAACGAGCTTGCTGAGTTTCCTACGAAGTCTCAGCTCGATGACTTTGAAGTCGGCGGCCTCCGGGAACAGGAAAGTTACGATCTCGCCCTCACGGCGCTCATTACGATCGCCACCGGAATTCCCGATATTTTCGCACGCCGAGAACACCACGAAGACGACTTCTCGCTCGTTCCCGAGGGTGTTCGTAGCCAGCTCATCACCATTTTCAAAGAGAAAGTCTCTGATGCAAGGGCTGCTTTTATGCGGGGGCGCTAGCGCGACTTAGGCTTGCGTGAAGGCCCCTTCGTGCGACTTCTTTACTCGAGTAGCGTTTGTCTCACGACGCCTCGAGGAGAAGCTCATGATGTTCATGCGATGGCTCGTTGAAAAGCGCCGAAAAGAACGAGGGCCGCTGCGAATCTTTGGGGCCTGCCTCCTCCTTGTGGCGACGCCGGGAGTGGCCATGGCGGAGCCCGGGGGCGACACGGCGTGCCTTGCGCTGCAGGGCAATGGCGACCATTTCTCGAGTCTGCTGGGGGCTGCTGTGGCTCTTCTCGAGCGGGGTGTGCATCCTGCCCTTTCTTTTGGAGGTTCGAGCGCGTCTGTTGTCGCACCTCTCGTTCAGGCTGTCTTGGCGAATGTGTCGGTGCGAAACTCCGTCGTCGTGGGGCCCGACGGCCGAGCACTTGGAGTTCCACAAAAGGCTGCCCTCGTGATTGCCAGCATCTCGCCGATGTCGGAATCCCTCCTCCTGCTCCCGTCACTTGTGAGCTTTTCGCGGCTTCTTCGAAACGTCGCTCACTACGTTGTGACATCGAGCCTCGCCGATGCTTTCGTTGGGCATCCCGATCGGGCCATGGTGATGCTCGAGCCCATAACGGGTCAAAATGTTCTTGGCGCTGATTTTTTGCAGCATACAGACTTCCGTCCTCTCCTCGCACTGCCGACAGTGCCGCGTCGCACGCAATGGTTTCATGCCGCCTGGTTTTCCTTTGCAGAACTCATAAGCGTCACGCCGGCTGAGTTTTTGGAAGCCCTGACTTTGCCAAAGAGTCACCCTGCGCACACGGCGCGCGTTGCCGACATCAAGCACCGATTCTTCGGGCTTCTTCGTGCGGAAAATGCTCCCGCGTCGCAATTGCCGAACGCTCTCTTGAAAAAACATGAACGCTGGTTGGAACGTCATGCGAGCCTCCTCGAGCGCATTCCAGCGGAACGGAAGCTCGACCTTTTTTTGAAAATGCTGGAGCCCATCAGGAGTGTTCCCTTCGTGGGAAGCCTGGCGTTGCAGCTTTCAAGACCTTTCGACCTTCCAAACCCATCGGTTGTGTGGCGTGCCTACCTCGGATTGTCGAAGGCCACGGGCAAAGTGTTTCCTTTGCCTCCAGGCACTGTGCTTCACTCCACGGCGCGTGTTGCGGAGTTCGACTCGAACCGGGGCCTTGTCGACAAACAGGGCCTCGAAAATCTTGCGCTCGTTTACTTTGTGCCCAAGTCCGAAGCGGCCGCTTTCCGTGACGTTCTTGCTCAATACCCGAGCGACGAGGGGCCCATGAGTTTTCAAGATCCCAACACAAACACCCTTCGCGCCGTTGTTCCCGCAGGGCGCATGCTGGTTTATGGAAACGCTTCTCTTTCAAAAGGCATGCGTGCGTCCATTGCCGAGCCTAACGCCATACGCCGTATGCCCATCGTTCCTGGCGACGAGGAGATCGCCGCGTATGCCTCGTTTTTGGAGCGCGGACCGCTGCTCGGCTTCGGTGGGTGGCTCGACCATGTTCCCATGAAGACCTTGAGCGCTCATCCGGCGTGCAGGAACGTCGATTGGCTCGTGACGGTCGCGAATCCGACGGAGGGTTTGCGAGGGTTTCAAAGAAAAGCCGTGCGTGCTGTGGTGGAGGGGCGGAGGGCCAGTGTGTTGCGAAAAGTGAAACGTGAAGATCCTCTTTCTCTCGTCCACTCGTTTCTCGATGGACTCTTTCGCGTCTACAAAGAGTCTCTGTTGCTCGAAGGGCGCCTTGGGAGTGTGGTCATCGACTTCAATTGGGACGATCCGATTCCGGGCAACGACACCGATGCCGTGTCTCTTGCGACCGAGAGAGCGGTTCTTGCCAATCGGTCCGCCCTTTTCCTGGCGTCGTACCAACATGCCCGCGTGAAGCTTGCCGAAAAAATGGGAGTGGCCTCTGCCGCCCAAAGCGTTCTGGAGCGTGAACTCGGGGCCTTTTCTGTTTTGCTAGCGGCGACCCCTGCAGACGTTGTGGTGGGGGCGCGGCAGACGTTGGGACTGCCGGCTCTTCCCCGTGAGGAAGAGAAGAGGAAGCGGAAGGTGCCAGTGGCGTCGGAAGGCGGGGTGAGGCATTGACACTGTGTTGGGGCCGGGCATGTTTTGGCCGTTCCGGAGGCCGCATGGCCGTCTTTTTTCCCTGCCCATGAGGAGCTTTTGGTCAATGCCGATATACGAATACAAGTGCCAGGACTGTGGTCATGTTGAAGAACACCTCATGAAACTGTCCGATCCGCCGCCGCGCCACTGCGTCAAGTGTGAAGGGTCTCAACTTGAGAAGCTCATGAGCCAGACAAGTTTCGCGCTGAAGGGCAGTGGTTGGTATGTCACCGACTACAAGGCAAAGGCGGGAGGGAAGGCGGACGCCGAGACCCCAAGCACGCCCGCAGCAGGTGAGGCCTCGGAAGGAGCGAAACCGACGGGTGCCGGGGAAACGGCGGCTCCGGCTGCTTCAGCACCCGCCGGGGGCGCCGCAGCGGCGACGCCGGGGTCAGCTGCCGCCAGCGCACCTGCGGTGCCTGCGGCGGCAAAGCCCAAGGTGTCTTCTGGCGCTGAATGAAGGGAATGAAGGGGTTCGAAAGGCTTACAAGCTCTTTTGCAGGGGGCCCTGACTTTTTGAAGCGACTCTCTTGACGGTCCCATTTTCATTGTGTAACTCACGTTCTCACTGCGGATGTGGTGAAATTGGTAGACACGCACGTTTGAGGGGCGTGTGCGCAAGCATGACGGTTCGAGTCCGTCCATCCGCACCATCTCTCTACCAAAGATGGAAGAACCCGGGAGCCTTGGCTCCTGGGTTTTTTGTCGTTTGCGGGTCGGCTCGGAGCGCGTAATGTTGGCTTCGACTTTGGATGCCAAACCCTTTCGGGAGGTCCTCATGGACGACGCGGGTGCCAAAAAATACGCGACGGTAGACGATCTGGTCGGACTCGCCGACAACGCGTGCGTCGATCTTATTAACGGCGAGATTCAGCCACGGTTCGAGCCGTCTTACGAGCACGAGTCGGCGATTCTAGCCACGGCTTCCGATCTTCTCCTACGGTTCAATCGCACGCAGCGCCCGGATGGAACAGGCGGCTGGTGGATCAACGCGAATGTGCATGTTGAATTCGGCTACGACGTGCTCTGCCCCGACATCCTCGGATGGCGCCGCCACCGCGTGCCCCAAAGGCCATCGGGATTTCCTGTCCGCATTCGCCCCGACTGGGTGTGCGAGGTGACAGTGTCAACGCTCCGCAAAGACACCGTCGATGTGCCACGCATTCTGCATGCGGCCGAGGTGCCTTGGTACTGGCGCATCGACCTGCCAAGCGCCAACGTGCTCGTGTTCGAGTGGACGGACAAGGGTTACGTTTTGAAACAGAGTCTTTTTCGAGAAGATGGAAAAGTCCGCATCCCGCCGTTCGAAGCAACTCAGCTCGAAATCGGCGTTTTATTGGGAGATGACCCTTCGGATGAAGAGATTTAGGGCGGGATCCGTTCAGGTGAAGAAAGTTCAGCGACGAATTCACTTGCGTTCAATGGTGACGGTGAAGTTCGGCTCCCCTGCCACCAAGTGACTTGATTCACGGGAAAGCACGGGTGAGGCACTCCAGCCCGTCGTCGATCGGCTCATGACTTGTGCGATCGTCTCCTGTCGTATGTTCTTTCTCTAGCCGCCAGGTAAAGAGATCAAAATTGAGACCGAAAACGTCCTCTTCTGGACACGCTTAGGCCACTGGAGTTGCCCCATCAAAGCCGTCCAATCGACTGACCGCTTCCCATATCCTGTTCAATAATGAAACTCCGTAACAGCCACCCGGATTCTTACTTTAGCCAGGACGCTGACTGAGCCAAGCGAAAGTGCTCGCAGCGACGTTCAACACGATGTGCGATGTGATTGCAGAATAAAGTCCCCCACGTCTATGGGCAATGCCTATGCACAGACCAATGCCAAGAATGGTCAGAAGTCGGCCTGGGCTCATGTCAACAAGCGCATGCTTGAGTGTGAAAAGAACCGACGTGATGGCAAGGCCCCAGCCAAAGCCGTACGTAACGTTAAGTGACCGCTGAAGCCTTCCTCGCCAAGCAAGTTCTTCAAATACAGGAGACCAGACACCGTTGACTGAGAGCAGAAGGGCGAGCGTAGCCCAGTCGTTTTCGAGCATCGGGTGTGGCTGCGAGCCAACCAGGCGGGCATCGATCCACTCAAGTGGAAAAATGAGAGCAAGTGCGATGGCACCGAAAGCGACACTCTCGCCAATTGCTCTCGCCTTCGCGATCGAAGGAGCCGCGGAGGTAGGCATCACAGGAGTGCCGGCAAACTGCCTCGTCGTTGCCCAAGCCAGCGGCGCCGCAACGAAGAGAAGTGAGAGATTCACCCACGTGGACTCGCGGACATCAGCAGGAAACGCGAAAACGCCGAACCATCGAACAACAACTTCGACAGCCCACCAGAGAAGAAAGAAGCGGAACCAGGAAACGCCGGGCAGATCGTAGCCTTCTCACTTCGTTTGGTGGCTTTCAAGTTGAGAGAAGTGAGGCGTGACAGAAGGGATCCATCGAAAGAGTGCAGCCCTTTGAAATGTTTTTAGGAACCCGCCCGCTGGATTCGAGCGCGCGTCGCTCGAAGTTCGCGTGAATGCCGAAGAGACGAAGTTGGTTGGCCAGTTGCTTGCATGCCGTTGCCGTCAATTGCTTGTGCTTGTGTATGTAGAGTGAAGATAGGCTGTGGCGTCGTCGAGGGCCGGAGCTTGCGCCGCCTCAAATTGCACCTCACCGTGCCGGTTTTTCGACGAATCCATGTTCTGCATCCTCTCATCCGCCGTGAGGCTTCCCTACCACCGATAAACGGGGCGGTAAAATTGCTGGGGGAGCAGCGAAATCTTTCTCACTACTGGATGTCTTGAGCGAAAAAAGAGAGGAAATTTCGATTCCGGCTTCGCTCATCAAGGGACTTCGCAGATAAATTTGTCTCCGATACTCAGCAATGTACCGGCGCGCGAGAACCAGGCTGTTGAGCATCTGGATGCAATGACCTGCCCTGCCTCGTTTATCAAGTCTTTAGCGAGGACCTGCACCCAACTCACTGACCCATCTTCGCGCCAGTTCACCGAGCTACTAAAACCTTCTGATGGCAGCTTCATGCGGGCCCAAATTGCTGGCGCAATTTCGGTATCCGCAATGAACGAATCCGCATATGAGAGCCTTCCATTTCGATGCCACGCCACATGACCATTCCGCGCAAGCCGAAAACGATTTTCCACAAGTGAATCCCTTCCCAGCCTATAAACGCCAAGAAGCTGATTTTCCCCCGCCCAAACGACCGAGCTTGCACTGGACGCCCAGATGCCAGGACGCACTTCACAGTCCGAGGACACGACTCCCATCTTAAATTCAGAATTTTCAGAGCCTTGGTATTGCGAGATTTTTGAAAATGAACAGGGAGGAGTCGCAACTGCGGAATGGGAAATCGAACAAGCCAAGGGAACAAAAAAATTTTTCCACATTTGAATTGGTTCCTTTGTCTGAATCGATAGCGACGTCAAATTGTGATGCGTAGGTTTCTGTGTCCATTGTAATGGATGTCGTCGAGGCTTCAAGGTCGGAGAAAAATGCTGAGCAAAGTCGGGTTCTGTAGAAATGACTCGAGGCGCGTGCAATGACGAGGAGTGTCAGACGGTCTCACCGGTGCGGCCGTTTATCGAACGACCGCACGAGACAGCGCGAAACAAGGGACCCGAGCAGGATTTTGCAGACAACTCGTTTTACGGAGACGCAATGAATGGCGGCCGTCGGGTCGCCGCATCGTTTCTTTGCGAGAGAGAGCCTCTGAGGTTCGTCTTCATTTCGCAGAACAAGTCGGCCTTCCCTGTCGGGCTTTTGTTCGAAGTCATGCGGGTTTACCGAGCAGACTTCTGCTCCAGAAGTAAAGCCATTTGGCCGGGTTTGCATGAGGCCTGCGGAACAGAGCGCTCAACTTGGAGGAAAATCACCCCGAGAAAGACCATCTCCGGGCCGGCAAAGAACTTGGGATTCATGGGGCCACAACAGACTTCAAATGGACAAGCGTATGCCGAGAATAGCAGCTAGGTCATAGTCATCAAGCATAAGCGCGTTCTCGTTTTCGACAATTTTTGAGCCAAAGGATAGTGCAACCTCGCGTCTGTACTTTCGCCATCCCTCCGCTGTCGTTCAGTTAAAGGTTACGTAACGCTTCGAGCTGCCCCAGTCGTCGCCGCGCTCCATGAGGACGAACGACATGAGGC
>JADCJN010000215.1 GCA_020247005.1 Silvanigrellales bacterium | reverse complement strand
TTGTTCTTGAATACAAACCTTCACGCTCGCGTTTCACTCGGCTGCAGAACTTTTCGAACTCTTTTTCCATGGCGAGGCCTCCTCACCAGAAAGTCGCTCACATTCTGCCTCGTTCTCCAACCAGAAAACTGGCACCTCACCGCGCCAGCGCAACGAAGCTAAAGACAGCGGCCTTGAAAAGGCGACACCTTCACAGGCGACATCGCGTGAGTCAAACCCGTTGGGGTCTTTGGGCGATACGAATTTTCCCGACTGAAATCGAGGAGGCCCGAAGCTCGAAAGAGAAGAAAGTTCACGGCACGCCACTTCCCGAAAGAGGGCCTTTTTTTCTTGTGTCCAGGGTTTTTTCTGGGCCTGCATCGCCCGCAAGCGCGGGGTTTTTTGGAAGTTCAGCAGACCGGTTCTCACCGAGTCCGCCTCACCAAGAAGTTCAACAAGCGGCGTCCTGAGCGTCCCCGACGCGGGGTCGAAAAAGGTGCCTTGGGTCAGGCGCTCAAAAATTTCAGCGCCCCAGGCATCATCGTCAATACCGAGCGGATTCGCTTCGCTCAACACGAAGGCTCGACTCGACTTTGGAAATCTGGCCTTCGCGGCCTCCCAACGTTGCACAAGAGCCGCACCGGCTGGGGCCGAAGAAGGAAAGGGAACAGCGAGGGCGCCTTCAAAGACAACGGCAGAGGTGGTTCCCCAGCTTTCTGTTTGAGCGGCCAACAGTGTTGCGACGACGCTTCCATAGCCCTGGCCGTGCAAAATGACATGGGGCAGTTCGAGGCGCCGAAGGATGGCTTCCAAGTCGCCAGCGAACAGGCGGCTTCCGAAAAACGGCTCGTTTCGTTCCAGGTCAAGAGGTCGGTTGCATCCAATGCCGCGCGGCTCTGTGTTGATGTATCCCCAGCCCTCTGGAAGGAGGGGAACATCCCCCCAAAAAGAGTCGCCTGGCCCACCCGGAATGCGAACGACCACAGGCATCGCGGGAGAGGCTGGCGCAACATACTCCACAGAGAAGGGAAAAGTCGGTCGCCCCCCACTGTAGCCACCGGCACCCCGTGCCATTTCCAAAGGACGCTCCACACTCACCCGCTGCGCACCATCCACAACGCGACACACAGACGAAAGGCGCGCCACTTCCCATGGCTCCTTTTCTTTGTCGTTTTCGGCATGAGAGGTAGGCCCAAAGACGCCCTTCGAGTCGACGACGGAGGTTGGTGGAGCGGCAATGAACGTCGCACTTTTTCGCACGCATCCGAAGAGGATCAGCAGCGCTCCCAAGCACGCCCCCTGAATGAGAATGGTGAGAGCGGTGAGGAGGGTCAAGGGATTCGCAAAATTCGCCCGCTTCGCGCGATCGAGTGCCGTCATGAAGCCTTCTTAGGCTCACCCTCTTTGGGCGTCTCAGCTTTGGCAAAGGCTTCTTTCACCAACTTCTCGTCGAAGGCGAGTTTAGCTTTCCTCGCTTCATCGACAGTGGCGGCTAGGGCAACCTTTGCTTTTTCGTAAGTCGGGTTCTCTTTCAAACTCCGTGCGAAGGCGTTGCTCGCTTCTCCGAACTTCCGGCCCTTGCGCAAGGCAAGACCGATGTTGAACTCAAGAAGGTGGAATTTCGAACGATCGGGCAGCACCTTCATGGCATTTTTGTACACCTGCACACCCTCGTCGTAGGCCCCTTTGGCAACGCGCGAAATAGCCATTGTGTTAAAGTAACTTGCCAGTTCTTCCCCTTTACCAGACTCGCGAAAAAGACGTGCTGCGTTGTCGAAATTCCCTTTTCCGAACTCGACTTTTCCAAGTCCCGACTTCGAGTCGACATTGGTGTCGTCGAGCGACTGCACCTTGCGATACATTTCCTCTGCCTTTCCTTCGTCGCCAGACTCCAAATAGGCGCCCCCAAGGTTCACCATTCGCATGAGGTTTCGCGGGCTCGTTTCGTGGAGCTTTTCCAAAAGCGGAAGCCCCTCGTCGAACCGCTTGAGCTTCACATAAAGTTTTCCCAGGCCTGTCAGCGCCGGCGGATAGTTTTCGTCAATTTTCAAGGCGCTTTTATACGAGTTTTCAGACTTCTCGGCCTTCTCTGTTCGGCTCCAGATGTCGCCATTCAAGGTGTAAGCGCGCAGCAGGTGGGGCCCTTTTTTTTCAAGAAGGGGCGTAATGAGCTTGAGCGCCTCGTTCACCTTGCCATCATGAATCCAGTCTTCAATTTTTCGGAGCGAACGTTGCGTGGAATCGAGGTTGGCCTCAGCGCTGAGCATGCCTTTGAGCTTCTCGATGACTTTGTCTTTTTCAAAGGGCTTAATGATATAATTCGTGATGCCAAAGTCATGCGCCAAACTCAAATCGTCTTCGCCCAGAACTTCGGAGAACAAAAGGTAGGGCGCGTGTTTGTAGCGGTGCATTTCCTTCAGGTTCTGCATGAGAACCATTCCGCTCATGGGTTGAAGGTCCCAGGACGCCACGAAAAAGTCGAACTTCATCGCTTTCGCCTGATCGATAGCATCGTAGCCCTGCTGACACACCACGACTTTCGCGTCGCCCCACTCCCCCTTTATGGCCATTTCCCAAAAAAGAGCGTTGTTCGTATTCGAATCCACAACCATGAAAGTTTGAGTTTTTGTGTCAGACATGGCCTGCGTCCTCCGTGAGCGGCACTTCGCTCGGCACACCCCGCTCTTTTCGGACGTCTTTTTCGAACCTTTACAACTTTTTCCGAGGTTCTCTCAACTTCGGCAGGCCGACGTCCGACACGCTTCAGGGAGGAATTTGTGACACCACTGTCAGAATCCAATGCCAATGGACTCACACTGCTCGTGGTGGAAGACGAGGCGCCCATTCGGCGTCTTGTGGCCATGGAGTTTGAAGACCTCGGATTCACGGTGTTGGAGGCTGACACCATTGCACAAGCACGAGAGTTCTTCGCCAACAAAGAGACTCAGGTTGACATCGCACTTTTCGACCTTCGCCTGCCCGACGGTGATGGCCTCTCTCTTCTTCAAGAAGTGAAGACCTCTGGCCATGAAGGCCCCATTCTCATGATGACAGGGCATGGCAACAAGCACACTGTCCTCGAGTCGTTTAAAGCGGGAGCGTACGACTTTCTTGAAAAACCATTCTCGATTTCAGGCGACCTCATGCCTGTTGTGGCAAGAGCTGCGGGAGAAGTTCGACTTCGAAAAGAAAACACTTCTTTAACGGAACAGATTCTTCACAACACGAAGCTCGCAGCTCTCGGAGAACTTTCCGCCACCGTTCTTCACGATATTCGAGGTCCTTTATCTCTTATTCATGTGGTTTGCGAAGACATTTCAGAAACGGTTGACGAAGGCGAGAGCATTGGGCCCTCAGAATTGAAGGCACACGTCGCTCAAATTCTGAAGGCGTGCGACCGTATCCGAAAACTCGGGGATCACCTCCGGAATTATTCGCGCCAAGACGCCCAAGAGTCGATGGAAAGCAAGTCCTTGGAAAACCTTCTCGACGACTCCTTGTTTCTTGTTCAACAGAAAACACGCTCAAATCGAATAAAAGTCACAAAAATGGTTGACCCGTCTGCTCAAGGCGTCTTGCTCCGTTGCTACCCCAATAAACTCGAACAGGTCATTATGAACCTTCTTTCTAATGCCTGCGACGCCATGTCAAAAGAGGCCGTCCGGGAACTCGGACTGGTGGCAAAGTTCACTGCCGAGGGGTTGCTTCTCGACGTGTCCGACACGGGAACGGGCATCCCACTCGAGATTCAAGGAAAGATTTTCGACAACTTCTTCACAACGAAACCTCGCGGCGAAGGCACGGGACTCGGATTGAAGATCGTCCGCAACATCATCGTGGAACATGGCGGCGAGCTTCTTATGACAAGCGTAGTTGGCAAAGGAACCACCTTCACGGTGCGCCTCCCAGCAGAACTCGTGACTCGTCAACCCGTGTTCTGAACACCTCGGCAGCGCAAGTCGAAATCATCTCGGTTCGTGGCATTCTGATAAGCCTCTTCGTATTCGACCCAACCCGCGGCCACGAGTTCGAACAAGTGCTGATCGAAGGTCTGCATGCCGTAACTTTGCCCCTGTCCAATGAAATCACGCACAATGCTGGGGCTTGCCCCTTTCAAAATGCGCTCTCGGATGGTGGCGGTATTAATAAGAATTTCTTGGGCGGCTACGCGGCCTTTGCGGTCCTTTCTGCGCAAAAGACGCTGCGAAATGACAGCTCGGAGATTCTCGGCAATCAACTGCCGCACAATGGGCTCCTTCGCTGTTCCCAAGGCGCTCAACATGCGTGTCATGGCGTCTGCAGCATCGTTGGTATGCATGGTAGAGAAAACGAGGTGGCCCGTTTCGGCGGCTTTTAAAGCCACCTCAATGGTTTCCTCGTCGCGAAGTTCACCTACAAGAATCACATCGGGATTCTGGCGCAGCGCGCTTCTCAGAGCCGCAGCGAAGGAATTGGTGTCCAGTCCGAGCTCTCGCTGATTGACCATCGATCGCTTGTCGAGGTGCACGTACTCCACGGGGTCTTCAATGGTGATGATATGGCTTGTGCGAGTGCGGTTGATATGATCGATGAGCGCAGCGAGGGTTGTCGATTTTCCCGACCCCGTGGCGCCGGTGACGAGCACGAGCCCGCGTTTCAGCTCGGCAATGGAACGCACGACATCTCCCATCCCGAGCTGTTCCACCGACAGGACTTCCGAGGCCACCATGCGCAGAACCATGCCCAGTTCGCCGCGCTGGCGAAAAATGTTGATGCGCACGCGGCCAGAGGTTGCGCTCGTATAGCTTGCATCCACATCATCGAGCGCTTCAAGGCGTTGGCGTTGTTCCGGAGTCAGTATGCTTCCCGCCATTGTTTCTATCATGGTGCGGTCGATGCGGGGGCCGTCTTTCAAGGGGTACAAATCCCCATTCAGACGAAACATGGGGATTTGACCCACCTTCAACAAAAGATCGCTCGCATTCCCTCGCACCGCGATGGCGAGCAAGCCTTCGAGGTTAACCAAATGCGCTTTAATTTCGCGAACATTGGTCGACACTCGGGCCGAGCGCCGCTGGGTCTGGAAGGGCAACGAAAGGCCATCGCTGCTGGCAAGTTGGGTGGAATCGTTCGGGTCTGGTGCTCGAGTGCCCCCAGAGGACGATTCGTCGGTCATGTCTCCACCTCATGTTTCCTTGGCTTAGAACCGGCCCGCAAGGGGTTCCGACAGAGGTATCGGGTGAAAGGCGTCAAGGTTTAGCTCCGAGGTTCCGACGAAGGATGCAGGTTACAAAGGAGGCCCAAAGGGCGGGAGTTGGCATGGCCACAGGATACGCGTCCGAACGCAAACGGTTCGTTCCTATAAGAACAGACTCTTTGGTCGACAACACGGCTGCTCATTTCGACGTCTACACGCTGCTGGAAGGCGGCGACGGAAATGCGAAGCCTGAAGATTTCCTTTTGTATGCGAAGGCGCCCTACACATGGACTTTGCGTGAACTCACCGACCTGACACGCGTGGGCATCCAAGACCTCTTTATCGATGAGTCGCAGCGCCGAAATTACGACAGGTACCTTCGACTTCACCTCGAGACACCAGAAATCGATCGGAACGAGGAACCCAGGTTCCGCATACGCAAAGTTCAAGACATTGGGCAGCACCTCGTGGAAAGCTGTTTCTTAAGCGACATCGACCAGCAGGTTGTGGGAAAACTCGAAGGCGTAGCTAATGAGCTCGTTCTTTGCCTCAAAGAAGATCCCAAGTCGGTGCATCACATTCAGTCACTGGCCGAATACGACCTATACACCTATGTGCACAGCGTGGGCGTGGGGACCCTCACAACAGCCGTCGCCATGAAGATGGGAATTTCGGACCCTGAGGAACTCAAGACCTACGCCATGGGAGGTATCCTCCACGACGTGGGAAAAAAGCTCGTTCCATTGCAGGTGCTCAACAAGCCCGGCCCACTTCTGCCTGAGGAGTGGGAGATGATGAAAGCCCACCCCACCACCGGGTTCGAACTCTTGAAGGCTCTCGATCTGCCAAAGGAGGTTCTTGAGATCGTGGCTTCTCACCACGAGAAGATAGATGGCAGTGGTTATCCCGACGGCCTTATGGGCAATGAGATTCCCGTGCATGTGCAGGTTGCCACGATTGCTGACATTTTCAATGCCCTCACCACAACGCGGTGCTATCATCGCAAGCGGTCGCGGTTCGAAGCGCTCATGTTCATGAAGCATCATTTGCGTGGAAAAGTGTCTCCAGACGTGTTTAATGCCCTTGTGGCTTGTCTCGTTTCCGAGAAAGAACTCAAGGACGAATGAACGAAGATTCCGGCAACCTCAATAGTTACGTTTTCGCCGACGACGAACACGTGCGCCGAGAACGCGCAAAGGTTCGAGAGGCGAAAAGAAGCCGCTGGTGGCAGCAGAAAACCGCCCGAGGGCTCTGCTCCTATTGCGGTAAGAAATTCACGTTCAAGGAACTGACACTCGACCACATCGTTCCGCTGTCTCGCGGTGGTACGACCTCGCCCGGCAACGTCGTGCCGGCCTGTCGCATGTGCAACAAGGGCAAGGGCATCGACACGCCGCTCGACATGTTGCTTTCTCCGCCGGCGCCTTCGGAAGACACGTGAATTCAGC
>JADCJN010000214.1 GCA_020247005.1 Silvanigrellales bacterium | reverse complement strand
CTCTTCCGATCTGGGACGAGGTCACTTCCGTTTGCCAAGGTAAGCCCCTACGCTTTCCTTGGTTGTTTTGATGGCTTCGTCGCCAGCGTGCCAATTTGCGGGACACACTTCGCCATGCTTTTCGACATGAAGAAGGGCATCGCAGGTGCGAAGGGCTTCGTCGACGCTGCGGCCCAGGGGGCCATCGTTCACCACCTGGTGGCGAACCATCCCCTTTTTGTCGATGAGGAAAAGACCGCGGTAAGCGACACCGTCATCGTTCAGAACGTCGTAATCGCGCGCAATGGTGCGATGGATGTCGGAAACCAGTGGAAATTTCACGCCCTCGATGCCGCCTTGCGATTTGGGTGTGTTCAGCCATGCGAAGTGTGAAAATTTGGAGTCGATAGAGCAGGCGATGAGCTCGATGTCGCGTTTCTTGAAGTCTTCGTACTTCTCTTGGAACGCATGAAGTTCCGTTGGGCACACGAATGTGAAGTCGAGCGGGTAGAAGAACAGAACAACATATTTTTTATCGCGATAATCGGAGAGTTGAATTTCCTTGAAGTCACCCCCACCGACGACGGCTTCAGCCTTAAAGTTGGGAGCCTGGCGGCCAACGAGAACGCTCATGGGTGTCTCCTTTGATTGAGGGCAGGCCGAAAGTTAAGCGTCGGGGATTTGGGAAGTCAAGCCAGCCTGTGATAGGTCTCCGGACGTTGTCGCGGAAGAGATCTTCGCCGGAGGTGAGCCTTGGAGTCCCCCACCGTTGCACCTTGGTTGCGGCGCTTGCCGAACCAACTCACGTGGCTTCGCATTTTCTGCATTCCCGCTGTCGTACTCCTCATGCTCGACGGTGCGACCATCGAACCAGGGACTCCCCACGTCATCTCGACAACCGACATTCTTGCAGCCGTCGTCTTTGCTCTCGCTGCGATCACCGATTTTTTTGACGGCTTCATTGCGCGCCGTTTCGGCGTCGAAACCGTTCTTGGCAAACTTCTCGACCCCCTCGCCGACAAATTGCTCGTCGTCTCGGCTCTCATCATTCTTGTCGAGAAACACCGCCTCGAAGGCTGGATCGCCGTGCTTCTTATTGTGCGCGACCTGGGCATCAACGCCATTCGCCTCTCCGCAATGCAAGAAAACATTCTCATTTCATCGAGCTGGATAGGCAAAACGAAAACGGCCTTCCTCGATGTTGGCATCGTCGGCCTCGCGGTTTACGGCACTTTCGGAGGTTTTTCCTTCGCTCTCGTCGGAAAAGTCTGCATGTGGGCTGCGCTTGTCGCGAGCGTGGTGAGCGCCGTGGAATACCTTTTCGGATATGCGCGACAGTTGCGTTGAAATTTAAAGGTCAGCCCGACCGAAAAAAGAGTCCTCGGTGGGCTCTACGATGGGCCGCGAGGCGACCTTTTCGCACCGGATTTCGTTTTTTTTGTTTTGGTTTTCGCAAAGCCCATCTTCAATTTCGGTGCCGCCACCACTTCAACTTCCGGGTCGTCGTCATCGTCGCGAACAATGCGGTGCGCTTCGCGTTCTTTGGCTCGGAGCTGGAACTTGTCCAAGTCCACTACGCTGCCGCGCGATTTTCGTTCTGCTTGCTTCGGCGAGTAAAGGCCTTCAAGCCGCCCCTCAGACGTGCACAGCAGCATTTTCTTCGTGGCGGTGTCGGCAAGCACACTGCTCGCCTTTGCAGGGGGAAGGTGCGTCGCCGCATTGCGGGCCAGATGCCCGCGCAGCTTTTGGAGGCCCTCGGGTGTCGAGGGCATGGGAATGGGGTCGCTCACAACGCGCGCCGCCGCTGGGGAAACGAGGATCTCTTTTACAGACGCGTCTTTTTCGTGTTTTTGAAACAAGACAAAACTGTAAGCAAGCTCGTCGTGCTCGAGGCCGCTTTTGGCGTCGAGCGTGACAAGAAAAGCAGGCCGTCGCCAGTTGTGGCGGAACCAGCACCAGTCTTTCCGGTCGCGTTCTGGACCGAGTGGGCAGGCTTTCCTGTGAAGGCAGGGCGCGACCAGCGCAAAGCCGGCGGCCGTTCCCGATTCCAGGAAGCGGTCGCGCAAGAGCGCCAGGGCGCGGCTGTGAGTGTCCTGGCCGGGCTCAAGAAGGAGGAGGCGCCCTCCGGGAGCACACAATTGCGCGAGCCTCGCCAAAAAACGCCCCCGTGAAGCCACGGGAACTTCGTTGAAAACGTTTGCCGCAAGAACGAAATCGTAGGTGTCCTGGGGCACGGCATCAAGCGTCGAGGCCCGTTTCACAATGAGTTCGGTCGATGTGGGAAGGGCCGTCCGCAGAAGTGTCGCGCCCACTTCGACGCACCGGGAAGACAATTCAACGGCCACAATTTCAACGTGTGCGGGCAACAGGCCCGAGGCATCGAGGGCAGCCAGTGCTCCTGCCGAAGCCGACAAGGGGCCGCTCCCGAAGTCCAGGATGCGCACAACTCCAGGCCTTTGAGCGGGAGAAGTGCGTGGCGATTCTGCCACGATTTTTTCAGGCGTCGCGAACCGTTGAAGCACTGCCCGCACGCGTTCCACATTGGGAAGGCAGAATGAGGCGAGGTAGGCTTCAAGGTCCAAGCTTTCTGCCATGTATTCACGATCGAGTGCCGAACGTTTCGTGTTGAATCGCGCCCACAACGACTTCACGCCGCGGGCCACACTGCCTATGCGGGCAGCATCGACGCCGGTCGGAAAGAGATGCTTCTCGAGAGCACGGGCGTAAACGTCGACAAACGTCTCGGGTGTGGCCGGAGCAGCGGGGCGCACAACCCGTTGGTTGGGACGCGGCTTTTCAGCGAGCCCGGGACTCCGCCCTGCTCCCCTTTCAAGGGTTTTGGCGGTGCTTTGGCGCTGGGGGTGGGGTTGTGTTTGGGGCTGTGTCTGGGGTTTGGGTCGGTTTTTCAGCGGATTTTCCTCTCCCTGAAGGGTTTGACCTGGTACTCGTACACGGCTTTATTGTGATCCTCCAGGCGAATAGAGAATTGGTGCGAGCCATCGCCTTTGCCTACAAAATAGAGGTCGCTCGAAGCCAGTGGATTCACCGCTGCTTCTAACGCGGCTCTCCCTGGATTCGCGATGGGTCCGGGGGGTAGCCCCGAAATCACGTAGGTGTTGTAGGGGGTGGGTGTCAAAAGGTCTTTTTTGCGGATGTTTCCGTCGTACCGCTCCCAAATGCCGTAAATGACTGTTGGGTCGGTTTGCAGTCTCATCCCTTTCTTCAGGCGGTTGTGAAAAACGGCCGAAATGCGAGGTCTTTCCTCGCCACGGCCTGTTTCTTTTTCGATGATCGAGGCGAGCGTCACAATTTGGTGGCGCGAGAGGCCCCGTGCTTCTCCTGCTTGAACAAGAGACTCTGTAAATGCTTGGTCAAAGGTTTTGCGCATCGCCCGAATCACCTCGCCCACCGTCGCCTTCGGGCGAATCACGTAGGTATCAGGGAAAAGGTAACCTTCTAAGGTTGTCGCGTCCTTGGGCAGGCCCTCGAAAAATTTGGGGTCGGTCATGGCTGCCTTCCATTCCGCCTCAGGAATGTGAGGGAACGTGGCGCTGAGTCGGTCGGCAATCTGCCACATATTCCAGCCTTCCGGGATGGCGAAGGACGTCATCTTTATCTGGCCCTTCACGAGCTTGTCGACAATTTCTTTCGGCAGCATTCCGGCGTGAAGTTCATAGGTTCCTGGTTTGAGCGCCGTTTCCACGCGTTGCGACTTCACGTACATCTTGAAAGCAAGGGGCCACCGAATGAGTTCCTTCGCGGCAAGCTCTTCGGCGACGCGTGAAAACGTGGCTCCTTCCGACACCTCGAACTCGACCTTCGTCGCAGGCGATCCCAAGGGAACAAACCACCAGGTTCCCGCCACCCCAGCGGCCCCCATTGCCACAAGAAGGACGACGAAAACGGAGAGCAGGACAAGCAACTTTTTCATCTCGGAGCCTCGAATGCAGGGAGGGGAGTCCGGCGACGGGAAATGTCCGGCCCCGTCAATCATGCCACACTCGGCGTTCTTCGATCCTCCAGGACGTGGGTGTGGAAGCCGACACCTTCTGAGGCTAGGAAGGAGGAAAACCCATGAGCTCCCCAAACTCGACGTCTCGCAACGCAGCGCGTGCACCCACGAGTGGCGCGTCGAATCGCTCAGATGGCCGCGAAGGCAAAGGGTCTGATGCGTCTCACCTCCTGTCTCCCCAACTGGTCGCCCCCGACGAACTTGAAATTGTGCGTCACCTCTTCGACACCCGCGCGCGCGCGGAAGTCTCCAGTGCGGCTAATCGCAGGCAAGCCCTCATGCAAAGGTTGCTGGCGCGTATCCATATTCTCTCCGACCGCGAGTTTGAATCGGCCTACCACGCACTCGACGGCATGATAGAGACGTTCACCCAGGCAAAAGCGAACGGAAAGTCCGCCGACAAAGGGAACACAGGTAAGGACGTTGTCTCCGAAGCCCAAGCGTCGCTCGAAAAGACCATGGAAAAATCGATGGGTCGAACACTTCCCGGCATCACTCGAATTCAAGGAACGTAAGCGTCGCGCCTTCCTGACCGCTGCGTTGAACGCGCAGGCGCTTGGGCGAAGGAGCGCCCTTGGTTGCAAGGGTTCCTTCCCAATCAATGGAACCTTGTTGCGCACCCCACAATCCCGCCTTCACAACCGCGCTCATTTTTGACGCGATGGGAGCCCCCAAGGATCCGTCTTCGTGGGCCACCGTCGTTTCCACGGAAAGGGTGGCGCCCTGTGCGGGAATGTTGCCCTCAATGAGCCACGTATTGGAATTCAAATGTGGCTGCGCATCCGCACTTTGCGGTCTGTACACGCGGGCGTCTTGAAGCTGAATGAGACCATGGCCACAGGCCATTCGTCTGAGGTTTGGTGCGCCAATCGTAGCCAAGGTGTCGATAAACGTTTGCAACGCCGCCTTCTGTGCAGTGCCTACAGCGTTTCCATACCGGGCTTCGTTTGAGCCCCCGCCTGCTCCGGCAAGGGTGAATTGCCCCCAGGCTTCGCCCAGTGGGGAAAGGAACTGGGCTTCGAAGGCGTCTCCGTCCCCGCTCCAAACACCTTCCATCTGAAAACTCAGTCCAGTCCTGCCTTCGGCGTGGGGTGCCACTTCTGCCAGAAAAGAGCCCGTGGGCGCGCAAGCCTTGGCAAGTCGATTTTCCCAGTCCGACAAACGAGCAACCTCATGTGGTGACGCCAACCGATAGCCTTTTGGTGCGTGGGTGCAGGCCGCCACGAAAGGGAAAATGGCTGCCACTGAGGCCCACTCAACAAAGAGGCGTACAAAGCTCACAGCGCGCTCCGTGCGAACAGAAGTTCGACGGCGCGAGACGCCACGTTTCGCCCGCTCAAGCTTTCGAATGTTCTGAGTCCCGTGGGGGAGGTGATGTTAATTTCGCCAACAAAGGTGTCAATAAGATCGACGCCCGCAATCAGGATCCCTTTCGCGTCGAGCCAAAGTGCCAGCCGTTCACAAATATTGCGTTGGGTGTCTGTCATGGGAGCGAGTTCAGGGCGCCCACCTTGGGCAAGGTTCGACGCGATGTGTCCTTCCTTCGGGATGCGAACGAAGTCACAAAGAATTTCGCCTGCCACAAGAAAAACCCGCCTGTCACCTGCTGTGCGCACCTGGGGAAGAAAGGGCTGGATCATCCAAGTGGGTTCGCCTGGTTGGTTGGCAGTCGAATCGCGCGCTCTTTGAAACTGTTGCTCGACGTGCGCAAGTGCTTCGCAGGCCTGTGCAAAAGCCTCGACGTCGAACCCGCCATGGCCAAGCCAGGGTTTCACCACCCACTGCACTTCAGGGTGCAGAGCCTGTCCCAAAGTGGCCGACCCCGCAGCTGAGTTTACGGGCACACCGAGGGCACTCCCTGCACGGGCAAGGTGCTTTGCATCCGCCTCGTATTGATCTAAAAAGGCCTTGGCCAGCAGGGTGTTCGACGTCACGCAGGTGGGAATAATCTCCCAGTCCTTTAAAACGCCTTCCGCCCGTGCGCGCAGTTGAAGGGCCTTTTCGTGATGGGCCAGAAGAAGTTCTGCTGGATTCGCCACAGGCACTGCGGACTGGGACGCAAGAATCCAGCAGAGGGTTTTGTAGCTTTCGTTGAAGGGCGGATCTTTGCGCACCCAAACGTCGGAAAAATGGGTGAGTTGGAGAATGGGACGTCCTAACGCCGTGGCTGAGGGGACCCATCGAAGATCCGCAGTTTTCGCGGCGACCAGGCGCTGTGCATTTGCCACCACGACATCGGCGCCGAAAATACCCACATCGGAAGGTTCGCACCAATGAACCTCGTGCCCAGAATCCATTGCAGATTCGGCGAGGGCGAGGCTGGAATCACTGGCGGGATTCACCTTGTGCAGGGAGTCGCCCACAATGAGGACGCGCCTCGCGGAACGGGGGGGTGGGATCATGGAGGCCTCCGGAAAACCAGAAGACAGGCTGACACGACGAGAAAGTCCGAGGAACGAGGGAATTGCAGGAACGATGACCTTGAGGCAAGAAGGGTCTAGCAAAGGGAGTCAAGCGCATGATCGACTATCGCCGTCTCGGAGCCGTTTCACCAAAACCCCATACCATCTTCGAGGTGGATGGGAAAATGGTGGCGGAGCATGTCTTCACACGCGACGGTTTCAGTGATCTCTACTCCATTTTGTACCAACGCCGCGCGCCGACGCATGAAACCAAGGCCGAGCTCTGGAAGAATCCAAACCCACATTTTCCGCACGTTGCGGACTCCTCCACGGCTCTTGGGGAGCTCCTTCGGCGTCACGTGAAGACGCCCTCTCTCCCTGCGGGTGGCACACTTTTAAGTTCACGGGTCACGCTTTTCTTCAACGCCGATTGCACAGTGGGCATCGCGAAGCCCGACCGCACAGACGACGTTTTCTTCGTCAACGGAGATGCCGACGAGCTTTACTTCGTGGCGGAAGGGGGGGGCACTCTCCAGTCCATGTTCGGTGAGCTCGATTACTCCGCGGGCGACTACGTCTACATCCCAAAAGGAACGCCTTATCGGTTTCTTCTCAAAGGGCCGCAAAATTTTTTCGTTGTGGAAGGCATGAAGGACTTCGGCATTCCTGCGGAATTTCGTCACCCGAAGGGCCAATTGCGGCTTGACGCGCCCTATGGGCACCGCGATTTTCGATCTCCCTCACGTCTCACCGACTTCAAACCGGGGGAAAACTTCGACATCATCGTGAAAAGGTTCGACACGCTCAGCCGTCGCTCTTACACCGACTGGCCGTATCAGGTGGTGGGTTGGGACGGATGGGTTTACCCTTTTGCCTTCGCCGTCAGCGATTATCAGCCCAAAACGAGTTCCGTGCACCTTCCTCCCTCCATACATTGTGTTTTTGGTGCCAAGGGGTTCGTCATGATGAACTTCGTTCCTCGCATCGTCGACTACGCGAAAAATGCCATTCCCTGCCCGTATCCTCATAGCAGCGTTGATTGCGACGAGATTCTTTTCTACGTCGACGGCAACTTTACGAGCCGCAAGAGCATCGGGCAGTATTCCATCAGCTTTCACCCCGGCGGCATTCCGCATGGTCCGCACCCTGAAAAGTACGAGCAGAGCATCGGCGCAAGGGAAACCAACGAGCTTGCCGTCATGGTCGATACGTTCGCGCCTCTGCACATGACCGCAGCAGCGCTTTCGTTCGAAGATCAAAGCTACCATTTCACCTGGGACACCAGTGAACATCTTTAAAGAAAGGGCCGGCAAACCAGAGGTTTCACCGGCGTGTTTCTTTAAAGCGCGACGCCACCATTATAGCGCAATTCAAAGTCGCCCTTCAGGTCGGTATGCTTCACTTTGGCGTCCTTGAGTTTCGGCAACTCAGGCATTTTTGTGACGTCGAGCTTCGCGCACACTTTGGCAGCTGCTGCCCTCATGCGCTGCTCTCCTCTCACAGGGAAAACCGTATAGGCGCCAATCTTGGTGCCCGATGCGATGGCAAAGAGGCTGCCGCTGAAGCCGACGTCGTCGAATTCGCGGAAAGGCATGCCCCACAGCTGACCAGGTCCGCCGTAATTGAGCCGCCAAAGCTTGCCGATGGCAGGGTTCGTGGAGTCGCCGTCGAAATCGCTGGCGGCAGTGTGCGTGTAAGCAAGGTCAAGGGGGCGGTCGAACGAAACAAACTTCCCGGTTGCGTCTTGAAGTCCGCTGAAGCGAGACCACTTGTCGGTTCCCGTTTGCCACTTGTAATACACTGCGGCGTCTTGGGCGGCCTGGTCGGGCCACTTCGCCTTGGTTTCGGTCGAGAGCTTCGCGTACTCGCCTTCGGGAAACAGAGGCCCCGACTGGTAGCTGCCGCCGCTTTGCTTCTTGCCTTCGCCACCTTCGTTGCCTTCATTGCTGCTGCCGGCTGTCAACGAGAACGTCGTCGCTCCTTGCTTAATCGCGTACGCGTTGGCATCCCACGTGAACGTTGCAATGGCGCTTTCCATGTTCGACAGGTTCGGCGCCGAATCCGAGGAGCACTCTGTAGGCTCAGGCTGAGTCGGAATGACCACAGTCTTGAGCTGGTTGGCCTTGCTCCACACGGGTGGGCAGCCTGGCACGGGCTTGTCATCGTCCGAGCTTCTCATTTTTAAATCATCGGTGGTCATGGCGATCTTGGGGCAGGCCCCAAAACACAGCAAGTTCCCTTGTGGGAAGTCTGCGGCCTTCGTTACAACGGTTTCAGAGTGGTATGCAATTTTGAAGGCGTCGGAAAGGGTCACGCCCTTTTGCAAATTGATTTCGGCGTCGAGCGCCACCGAGCGTAGGCGGAGTCCCCATTCTGGGAAGTTGGCGGGAGTCAGGTCAATGGGTGTGGCGAGCGTTTGTTCTTCGCCTGGGCCGTTCATGCTCTGAGTGCGCATAGCGACTTTTTGGAATTTCGTTCCATTCCAGCGGACAATGTACTCGCCGCCGCCTTGCTCGTTAAATTCCCAAAGCATGAAATCGGTGCCTTTGAGCTGGCCGAGTGTGGCCTGGTTGCGCGTGAATTTGATCATGCGCCCAGGGCCTTCTGCGTAGGTGTAGGGTGTGAGGGACTTCTTTCCCTTCACCCACGTCACCTTGTTCACTTTGGCGCCATCGGCCACGTCCACGTTCGGAGGAAACCAAATACCGTGGTAGCCGGCGTTGCCGTTCACCGTCTTTCCGTTCACGGTTGCTTCAATCTGAAAGCCGCTATTGAGCTCCACAAGCGCGTTCTTGGCGTCCGTGAGGTCGTATTGCCAAATGAAGGTGCGGAATTTGTTGCGATCGAAGCAGCCCGCCTTATCGACAATTTTCATCCCGCCTTGGCTCCACATGGGGCCTTTGCCTGTAATGCGGAGGTTATCTTTGTCGAAGCGGACTTTGTATTGCGAACGGAAAGATTCCTTTTTTCCATCCCGTTCATTGGTGTTGGACATGTCGCTGTTTAGAACACCTTTGAAGTCGTCGCCGTCTTTTTCAAGAATGGCTGCCGCTGCGCCTTGGCCGGAATAGGACTCTCCACCACGATTGCTCGACTCTTTTGTGGTGAATTCAAGGAGGAGTTTGCCGTCCTGTGTTTTGCTTGTGCGAATGTACCCGTGTCCGGCGGGCTTTGTGAGCCCTTCATCGGAATAACCATTGTACGACATCACAAAAATGCCTGCCGGATTGTCGTCGGAAGGCGGCGCGGCCACAGTAATGGCTCCCTGGTAGGTTTCATACGAGCCGTCTTCACCGCGCATTTCAAACTTCACGCGGGCTTTCAGTGGCTTGCCTTCTTCGCGGGTCGACTCCACGAAGGCTTCCACCAGTTCTTGGGCGCGACCACCGCCTTCGTCGTCACCTTCTTCCTTTTCGCACTTCGCGCTGTCAATGAAAGCCTTGTATTTGCCCTTGTTGGCTTGCTCCCAGAACTTAGTCTGCGAGAAGAAGCACATGATGTTGCTCACGCGATCGAGGGCTTCAAAGGCATCATTCGTCACGCGGAGGCTCAGTTTGCGCGCTTCTGCGTCCGATGTGCCACGTGCGCCTTTCAGGGCAAGCTTCACCGCGCCGTCTTTAGCTGGCAAAAGAACGAGATCGGAAGCGAGCTGGAGCTTGGTTGATTCCAGCGTCACCGTTGCGTTTTCCGGGTCTATGGCTCCCGTGGTGGGAGTGCCTCCGCCGCCGCCCGTGCCAGGGTCTTCGGCGGCATCGTTCGACGCTTTTCCGCAAGAAAGCGCTGCGATGGAAAGGAGTCCGATACCAAGAATCGAAAGGGAACGAGTGCGCTTTGAGTCGTTACGCAGGAACGTCATGGAACCTCCGATGGTTCTAAGAGAGCAAGGAATGGGGGAGCCTTCATGTTACTTCAACGTTTCGTTGATTGGGAAGGTTCCATTTTTTGGTTTGCTGGCCAGATGCTCGTTTGGTTTGCGTTTGCGGGTGAGTGGCGAAACGTCCACGGGTTGCCCGTGAAAGTCACGAGTGCTAGTTTCCCGCACGGTTTGGGAACGAGTGGCAGTTGGAAGCGCTCTTCTTTTTGCTGCACAGTGGCATCTCTTCGTTTTGGAGGAATTCACCATGGCGTCTTTCCCTCTCTTGCCTTGTGTCGGCTTTGCTTCTCTTTTTTCCTCCGTCGCAATGTCCGTGGTTGTGTCCTTGTTTTTTTCCGCCGTCGTTTCCCCGGTGGCTTGTGCGTCCGCGCAGCCAGTTGAACTCGGCACAGAGGAGTTTCGTTCCCTGCGATGCGCGACGTACGGCACGGGCACGGTGTACTTTGCAGGCGAGGGCGAAATTCACGCGCGCGGTGGCGAAGGCGTCGATGGTCTCCTTTTTCGTGTTGTCGGCGTCGACATCGCGCGTTGCCTTCAAGATGTGGAAGGCCGTTGGTGGCTGTTGTCTCGTGAACTCACCTTTTACCTCGATCCGGTCACGCGCGAAGTTCTTCACCGATGGACGAACCCCGTGACGAAGGAATCCCTGCCTGTCATGCACAATGCCAATCCGTATCAGGCCATGCCGCTCGCCCCGCGCATCGCAGCAGTTCGAGATGGGGGAGTCACCACGTTGGCGCTCGATATTCGAAGCCGCATTCCCAATCCCGAATTCGGTCGTCCCAAGTTTGCCGATCACCTTCCCTGGCCTGTATTCGATTCCTTCGAATCCTATGCATTCACCTTCGTGAAAGGCTCAAAGGGCGAGGGTTCGAAGGCGCACCTGCGTTTTAACCGTGTGGGCCCTTGGTTGCCTTGGATGAAACTCGGGAACCGTGCTGGCGACCTTATTTACACTCTGACAGCCTACAAAACCGAAAGCTACGACGCTCTTCCCACAGTTCTCCGGGACGCGATGGAAAAGCGTGTGCCTCTGTACCAGGAAGCTCCGACCTGCATCTTGCAAGGGCAAGCGACGAATTCATGGATGCTGTTTCCGCAGCGTTTCCATTCCTACCTTGCGGGTGAAACGTTTCCTCTCCCGGCTCCCCTTTCGAGCGATGCCTGCACCCTGCAAACGAACTAACTTCTTCATGAAGCATGCTACGCTTCTGAGATTGCTCTTTCTCCGTTCTCTTTGATGCTCTTGGGAGGTCGGCAAATGCCCGAGTCCGCACCCCGCTCTTCGGCTCCTGCGGCCTTGCCGAATGCGCTGACTGCAGAGTCGCCTCACGGCTGCCCAGTAAATGGAGGTTCTGAGCCCTGGAACCTCGTGCTCACCGGTGGCGGCACAGCCGGGCATGTTTGGCCCCACTTCGCCATTGCCGACGACGCGTCCAATGAATTGGGTCAGCTCGTGGCCAACGGCCGCGTCAAGGTCCACTACGTGGGCTCGCACGAGGGCATGGAGCGCGACATCGTGCAGGAATCTGCGCCCGGCTGGCATTACGTCGGCGTGGCCACGGGCAAACTGCGTCGCTACTTTAGTTGGAAGAATTTTACGGATGCCCTCAGGGTGTTCAAGGGATTCTTCGATGCTTTTTTTGTCCTCGGCAAGGTGCAAGCTGACGTGGTTTTTTCGAAGGGCGGTTTTGTCTCGGCTCCTGTCGTCTGGGCCGCCTGGCTCAGGGGTGTGCCGGTTGTCATCCATGAAAGTGACGCGACGCCAGCGCTCGCCACCAAACTCACGTTGCCATTCGCGCACCGCGCGCTCGTGAGTTTTCCGCAAACGTTGCAATGGATATCGCCTTTGTTTCGTTCTCGGACTCTCGCTGTCGGGCTTCCCATGCGAAATCGGCTTTTTTGCGCCGACAAAAAAACCGCGATGTTGCGGTTCGAGCTTTCGAACGAGCGAAAGACGCTGCTTGTCTTTGGCGGAAGTCTGGGAGCCGAGGCACTCAATCGACTGGTCGCAACTGCGCTGCCCGCACTCTGCGAAATTTACAACGTCATCCATGTGGTTGGGAAAGGCAAGTCTTTTGAAACAAAGGGACTTTCGTTCTATCGCCAGTTCGAGTTCCTAAGAGACGACATGGCGCTGGCCTACGCGTGCGCCGATCTTGCCTTGTGCCGCGCGGGCGCAAGCAGCATTTTCGAATGTGCAGCCCTGCGTTTGCCCATGATTCTTGTTCCCTTAGGGCTCAATCAGAGTCGAGGCGATCAAATTGTCAACGCTCGTCTGTTCGAAGCTTCCGGTTGGGCGCAGTGGGTGAAAGAAGAGGAACTCGATGGCAACCGCATCGTCGCTCTCGTCAATGAAGCTATGAGCGATCTTCCTGCGCGCAAATCGCGTCTGGAATCGGCGCCAGCGGCTGACGCCGCAGGAGAAGTGGCGAAACTTCTCGTGTCTCTCATGGCCCGACGGAAGGCCTTGTGAGCGCCGGCGGTTCTCTCCTTTTCGAAGCCACCTTGCCGGAGTCGAGCCTCCAACAGGTGGTTTCCCTTCTCGTGCCCCTCTTGGGTCCTGGGGTCTGGCTCTTTCTCGAGGGCGACCTTGGTGCCGGCAAAACCACGTTGACGCGTGCGCTTCTTTCGGCGCTTGGGTCTATGGAGCACGGACGTAGTCCGACTTTCAGCCTTCTCGATGTAGTTCCTTTATCTAAGCCCGTCCCCACTTCACGAGGCGAGCTCGTCAGAATATTGCATCTCGACCTGTACAGGCTCAAGAACGGGCGAGAACTGACGTTCCTAGGGCTTGAAGGAGAGTTTCGGAAAGGAACAGCAGCCATTTTTGAGTGGGCCAGCCAAGTTGCCGAAGACGAGTGGGAAGATTTTTTCCAGGCAACAGGGTGCCGACGTCCCGAGCGTATCTTGACGCTGGAAATCAACCGAGTGCAAACGTCGACGAACGGGCTCTGTTCGCAAAGACATTACGTTTTGGCTGAAACTCCTGCGCTCCGACATTTTTTTCGCACGTAAGCATGTTGTGCCCTCTGTCGCACTCTGCGTTCCCTGAGAGACTTAAGGTCGTGTTCGCACGTGCCCATCCCTCAGGAGCTTCACATATGACTTTGCGTTCTCTTTCTCTGATGTTTAGAACCCCCGGTGCCGTTTCTGGGCTTGTGGGCGTCGCGGGGCTCGCCGCCCTGGTGACGTCGTGCAAAACCCGTGATTTTAGTGACTCCCCGGGGGGAAGCTCGAGCGGCATCAATGAGGCGTTCGATACGAAGGCCGCGCGCGGCCGAGGCACGGTGAATTACGTCGCACCCAACGGAACCAAGGAAATTTGTATTCTTCCTAAGCATTTTCCTGGTGTGAAGTATCCGAAAGACGACGGTGAAGATGAGGCCAAGCTGTGCAGTCTCAATTTCCACAAAGCTCCGGGAAGCGCGGACGCCGGTGAGGCGGTGGCGTTGTGCCCAAAGCTCTCTAGCACGTTTCCTGGCGTGGAACCTTACGAGCTCGACGGCAATAGCAAAGGCGACTACGAAACAAAGCTCTGCAAAAGTGACGATCGTCCCACCAAGCGTCTTGCAAAATTCAAGCAGTCCGTCTCATGTTCCTTTACGGGCTCCATTCTCGGTTACTACCATCTTTCTCGCATTCTTGGAACCGCCGGAAATGTTCCTGTGGCTGTCATCCGCACTATGGATGTCGCGGCCCACAAGAAAATTGCCGATCGGGGCGTCGCATTCTCGACTCCCGGAGAGCTCAACAACACGCTCTGGAAACAAGTGCAAGCCATGGACGCGAGTCCTCGCGAGCGGAAGAACTATTTTTTGCCCGACCTCACGGCCGTTTTCGGGGCTCTGTCCGACAACCCTTCTGGCGAAGAACGCTACACCGAAATCAATCGGAACTCCGCCGACGGCGCCGTGGCGAAGGCGAACTTTCTAAACACAGCCGCGGCCAGGCGACTTTTCGAGTCTTCCGGCGTGGGAACGTTCGTCAAACGAGACTTTGCCTCGGCGGCACCCGTTCTTCAGCAGATGAAAGACATCGCCGACCTCATGGTCATGGACTATGTGTTTCAGCAGCAAGACCGTTTCGGGAACATTCATGCGCAAGACGTCTATGCGTGGATGGATTCCAGCGGGGAAGTTGAAACGAAGAAGATCAAACGCGACTCCGCGGGCAAAATCACCACTGCGAAACCCGACCCAAGTGCCGTCGTGATGAAGCGAATGCTCCTGAAAGACAACGACTGTGGAAGCCGTCCCGGAAACCCGAAAGCGTTCACGGAGTCCGACCTCAAGGCGCTTCGGCACTTCAGTGCGCGCACCTACAAGCGCCTGCAGTTTCTTGCAAACTCCTTCCGCACGGGCGATGCCACGAAGTTCTTCGACGAAGAGACACTTCTCGCCACCCACGATGCTCTGGGTCAAGAAGCGGGGCTCTCAGGTTTCAAAACACGTGTCCTCAATGCCGCCGACGTGCTGAAAACGCAATGCAAGTCGGGCAAACTCCTGCTCGACCTGAGCATCGAAGATCACGTCGCGAGCAAGAACCTGCCCGACATCGTCAAAACACGCTGCGATGAGGTCCACGCCTTCGAAGACGATCCGGTGAACAAGGACGGTGGAACCACAGGGGTCACAAAAATTCCGGGCAAGGCCATAGCCAAATCGGACACCTTCTTGAAAGCCAGCACGGCGTCCGCCTCGAGCCTCGCTGACGACAAAAAGTGTGCATTCAAACAGGGGCTTGCCATTGGGTATTCCAGCAAGCGCGTGGAAGGTGGCCATTTCAAGCTCACCGTCGATATCCCACCCAGCGTCTGCAACGCGGCGTTCCTTTCGGGCGACGTCTATGCTTATGGCGACCACTTCAATTTCATTGAGCCTCGCGAATGCACGGTTGAATCGAGCACCGCGAACGTTCGTGCCGACGCCTCGACGTCAGCGGCTATTCTCACTTCGCTTGCGAAGGGAGCGAAGTTTTCCGTCGACGGTTTCAAGAATGGTTGGTTCCAAACCACCTCTGGCGGACAAGTCGCCTGGGTGAGTGCTTCGACCACTGAAGAGCCTTGCAAGTCATTCAAGTAACAAGAAGAAGTCCGCAGAAAGTCTGCGGTGGCACCGCTCCCCGATTCAGGAACGGCAAACGAACTGAGGGGCGACGTATCCGTAGGCGCCGTCGCTTTGAAAGTGGACGCGCACGAAACGTTGACGGTATCCACCGACAAAAGCCGTATAGCTTTGGCCTTGCAGGGCAACCGTTTCGCCGTAATACGCTGTGCCAATAACGGAACCCGCGTAGCCCCCCGGTTGAATGGGGCCACGAACATTCACACCGTAGCCACAAATGTAATGCCCCCAGTACGCCTCGGGCGCCTGCGGGTTCTCGAATTCAGAGTCGGCCGCCAGAGTTTCGTTTGCGACAGGACCCTGTAAATGTTCGTTTGCAAAAGATACGGAAGGAATCGAAACGATTGCGATGCAGAAAAGAGTGCTCGTTTTCATGAGAACCTCCGATCAAGTTTGTTGCGCGGAAACAACTCTAAGGTCGTACGCCTCTTCGCATCGGGTTTCAAGTCACCCTGGGGGGCAAGATGTCAGGACCCTCTCTCGTTCGAGGGCACGCTCTTTAGACGCCACGCCTCGGTCCAAAGAGCAGAACGTGAAGGCGCGGTGTGTACCGAAAGCCCTCCGCGAGGCATATGTCGTGCAAAGCTGTTTGGCCGAGCTGGCTTTCTTGCGTGGTGCCTTCTGGCATCAGAAACACGCGCGAGCGGTCTGCTCCGGCTGGCTGAAGAAAGTCGGAAACGAAACGTTTGACTTCGTTCAAGTCGGGCCCGGCGTGCGCTCCTCTCACAACGAATTTGAAAAAGACGTTTTCTTGCTTCGCAGCCAGTGACGCCCAAAAATGGAGGGCGTCTTCATTCCACCGCTCTGCCGCGTTATTTCCTTTCGGCGAGACGTTCCACTGAAACCGAGCGTAGTCGGCCTCGGTGAATGCGGCATGGGCTTTGTGCACAATCCGTGTTCCGTTGGTCTCCACTTCGGCGGTGTAGGAGTCGCCTAGTGCGGACATCAGGGGCATCGGATTTTGAAGCGTCGGCTCTCCACCTGTCAGAATGAGGTGCCGAACAGGACTGTATTCACGGAGGTTCGAAGCGAGAACGTCCACCGACACCCTTTGAAAAGCCTGGCCTTGAGCGGCATCCGAGGGGTCCACCGGGTCGCTTTTGAAGGTGTGTGTGTAGGGCGTGTCGCACCACGAACAGCGCAAATTGCATATCTGGAAGCGCACGAGCACGCTGGGGCGGCCGAGGCTCGGTCCTTCGCCTTGCAGGCAAGGGTAAACTTCGTTCACAAGATAAGAGGCCGTCACGCAGGTGCCACCGCGCCTTTTGCAAGGCCTTCGTATGCATGCACTTCCCAGTCGGGAGGAAGTCCAAGTTCCTTGTGCAGAAACAAAGAAATGTTTTCGATGCTGCTTTCGTCGGGCAGCAAAAGGAGCGCGGCGCGTGGCACCACGGCACGAACTTCCCCCTGAGATCCGTGGTAGCGGATACTCACGCTGCTTTCTTCAAGCCGGGTGGAAGGACTTGGAAGGGCCTCCACGTAATGCGGGGAAACGAGGTACCGACCATCGAGCAGTCGGGCGGCACGGCACGAGGCTTCGGCGTCGAGCCGACCTTGGGCATCGAAAACTTCCACCACGTTCGCATGGCCGTGAAACCGCTGGCAGTTGCCAGAGTGCTGGCGCAGGCTGTGCGTGTAGGAAAAGTGATGCGGGGAGGCGTTGAGTTCATGCCCGCGCAATGTCACGCGGACATCGTCCACGTTTCCGGGCGCTCGTTTCTTTATCGCACCGGCAATGACCAAAGACAGGGGAACGAGGTCTCCTGCCAATGCCGCAATCACGACCTCGTCGGGAAGCACGTAAATGGCGGTCGGGTAGGTGTCGAGCAGGAAGCGACCTGCCACAGGACTTGCTTCCCCTGTGCTGCTTTCATGCTCGGGCAGGAGAAACGGAGAACGCAGCACAAGACGTTGGCCGCACTCCGTAACAAGGCTTTGTGGGGCGAGCAGCCGATGGTCAAAAAGCTCGTCGACCACGGCCTTTGCGTTTTTCTTGGCGTGCGCAAAGTCGAACACCACGCGCTCGTCGTCGAGTGAGCCACGCCATTGGACGTCCACATACCATGAACGCCCACGAGGGCCGCAAACGGGGTCGAGCACGGCGCAGTCGAGCACCGTGGCATTGCGAACAAAGATCTTCGAGCGTGTGGCGGCGTGCGAATCCAAGGTGGGCGGACCTCTTCTAAACCCCTGAAACCTCAAGGACTGCACCACGCTTAGCGTCGAACCCGCGCTTTTTCAACTTTTAAAGTCAACCGAGGAGCTTCAGCGCCAGGTTCGGAAGTTGGTTGGCTTGCATGAGCACGGAAACATTGGCTTGTTGCAGAACCTGAGCCTTCGCCATGGCGGAAGTTTCCTCCGCCATGTCGGCGTCTTTGATTCGTGACTTCGCCGACTCGAGGTTCTCAATTTGGATCCCCAAATTGGCCACCGTGCTGTTGAAGCGGTTCTGAATGGCTCCCAGTTTCGCTCTGTAGCCATTGATGCGGTCGAGCGCACTATCTATGGTTCCCATCGACTGCTGCGCCGACTCCTTCGAGTCGACCCGCGTCCCGTCGAAGTTGTCTTTGCTTCCCAGCCCGAGACTCCCTTCGCCTTCCGTCATGGCGTTGAATTCGCGCAAATCGATGCGAATGATGTCCACCGGATTGGGCACGTCCAAGCCATCCGTTTCTGCGAACCAGTTTTTCCCCACCTGAACTTCGAGGGGGGGCATATTATGATTCTTCATCATGACGTCTGGAAGGGGATTCATTCCCGTCAGAAGGTGAGTTCCGTTGAATTCCGAGGCGAGCGCGATGCGATCAATTTCGTCTTTCAAAGACCCAAATTCCTGCTGAAGGAAGCCTCGTTCTGTTGGGCCAATGGTGTCGCTTGCCGCTTGAACCGAAAGTTCTCGGAGCCGGACGACGATGTTCGTAATTTCATTGAGCCCCCCCTCGGCTGTTTGGACGAGGGAAATGCCGTCGGCGGCATTTCTTTTCGCCTGGCCCAAGGAACGGACGTCGGCGCGTAAGTTTTCGGCTATCGCGAGGCCCGCAGCGTCGTCGGCGGCTTTATTAATTCGGTAGCCGGAACTCAGACGCTCGTTCCGCAAAGCTGTTTCGCTCGTGGAAATGCCCAGCATCCTCTGTGCGAAAATCGACTGCACATTTGTTTTAATGCGAAGGCCCATGCCGTTGCCTTATGCCCCCACGTCGAGCCTGCCGGAGGCCCCGGGCCGTCCCAAGCTCTTCTGAAGATGGCGGCTGATGCGAATACAGTGCTCAATAATACGATAGGCCTGCTGACGCATCCCCTCAATCTCGTCCTTCGCATCCCAGGTGAGGCCTTCGTGCACGGCGCGGTTGCGAGAATCCTGCAGGCTGTGAATCAACTTAATAAACTCAAAGAGTTCGAGGTCCGTGGCAAACCCGAGTTCAAGTTGGCGTTCAAGCCCGAAGGGGCATTGTTTGCGGGAAGCCACAAGGAACAGAAGTGCAAATGCCTTCGGACCGTCCAGCGTGAATCGCTTGCCGGGCCTGTAGAGGCAAATGGCCCTCAGCATTTTTCGAAGCTTGAATTTGCTGAAATAAGGGATGGACTTGACCACGGGAAGGGACGCCAGGGCGTCTTCGAATATTTGCATCTTCTCCGGAATCGGTCGGGCGTATCCAAGAACGTCCAATTTCCGCGACAAAACTCCCTTGCGGATCAGGGCATCGGTGTAAGGTTCGAAGGTTTCTCGGAGAGTGAGTTCCACTGCTTTGGAATGCATATTCACAATGGGACTCAAATCCACTGCTTCGGCCACCCAGTGGCGGCTTTGAATCAGGATCATCTCCGCGGTGCGAAGAGCCGACCTTACGTCGACACTCAGCGAGTCACCTTCTGGAATTTGTTTCTTTATGATCAGGTCGAGGTCTTGGCTCGTCACTCGTCCTGCGCCATCGGAACCGAGTGCGTCTTGTTGGCGTGCCAGGTGCGAATCGACGTCAATGAGCGCGGCGACACGCCCCACCGCATCGCGAATCGCATCGTCGATGTGTTGTGGCAGGCGCAAGATCTCGAGGGTTCTCAGTTCTTGCAAGACGTCCTGAGGGTTTTCGAGGCTAATTTCTTCTAGTATCGTGAGCTTCAGGTCGTCGTTCACGCTGTTGCGG
The DNA here is from genome assembly GCA_020247005.1 of Silvanigrellales bacterium. Lineage (GTDB taxonomy): Bacteria > Bdellovibrionota_B > Oligoflexia > Silvanigrellales > Silvanigrellaceae > JADCJN01. The sequence continues at coordinate 10,996 of JADCJN010000214.1, read as the reverse complement.
CCCACGCACCGAATGAGCGCTTGCTGAGCGCGAGGATGGCGTGAAGGAAGGAGCTCTCGGATCGTGTGGGCCACGAAATCGGCATCGGCATGCTGCAATGCCTGATACAGAATTGCCTTCACAGCGTCATCGGTGCCAAGCTTCACCAGGGCACGCACCACCCAGCGTTTTTCCACATGCGGAGCGACCCGCATGGCCTCGCGCAATGTGCTCTCGAATTCATGTTTTTCTTCAAGCGAAACGTCTTTGTTCAGGCAGGTTTGAAGAACTGCATTCCAACGCAAAATCGGCTTGTCCACAGCAACATGCCCATTCCAATCGGCACCACTCTCGTCGTCGGGCTCAGCGTCGTCGTCCTGCCCGCGTGCCGCCTTGCCTTCAACTGAGCGTGTTGAGAGGTCGACAGCGTCCAAAATGGTTTGGATGGTTTGGGTCAACACTCGGATGCCTTCTAGATTCTCTTTAGAAACGACGACTTGGAATCGATCGGCGCCAACGAGGATGCCTTGGAAGCGCGAAACGACCTCAAGAAGATAGTCTTCGCGAGCCATGCCGCCGTTTTTCAGCTCGCCCAGAATAACCTCGAGCTCGTTGCGAATTGCTTCCTTCAACGTGGCGTGATCGATTTCAGGCGCAGCGAGTGCGAAGGCATTGAAGGCCCAACTTGTGGCCGAGAACGGGGCCTTGCGAAACAATTCCGTCACGAATTTTGGTGCGAACGTTCCACCCACCAGAACGCCATAAATGCGATCGGTCACGTCTTGGAGAATTTTGGGAAGATCTTTTTTTGTTTTCGCACAGGCTTGCAAGAGTGCGGCGGCATTCTTGAGAATGAGCTTCTCAAGAGCCTCCGCTGTTTTCACCGAGCCAGGGGCGATTGTGCTCGGGGTCCCTGTTCCGTTTGGTCCTAGAAATTCTTTCTCCAGGGCAAGAATCTGGGCGGAAAGAAGTTGCGAGGCGAGGGCGATGTCGTCTTTGAGGCTTGATTCAAACAAAGCTTGCCAAGTGGCTTTTGAGGCTGTGCCGTTTGCAAACCCAAGGAAGTCGGCGCCCGTTGGACAGACGAAAAGGAGCTCAGGAGAGTGTTCGTTCCACGCAGCGCGCCATGCGCTGAGGTTTTCGGCGGCGCGTGCAGCGGCAAGAAACGTGGGAGACTGGATGGGGAGGAAATGCAGCCACAGAGCCAGAAGTGCAGGCTCCTTCTCTGCAATGGCCTTTGCCACGGCAAAGCGAGGGTGAGTTGCGAGCGTCTCGACTCCTGCCGCATCGCCGAGGGCAAGCACCGTGCGAACGACGTCGACAGGTGCCGCTTTCGTTTCGTCAAGAAACGCTTTGAGTCCGGCTGCAAGATCTTGGGTATTGAAACAGCCGAAGCCGCTGAAGTTGGGTTCGGTTTCGCTCACCGCACGGGCGAAGAAAGCCTTGGCGCCCTTGGGCCCAAAGTCACCGTCGCAGGTACGCTCGATGTCGGCGAATCCCCAATTCAACAGGCGCCGGAGTTCAGGTATGGTGACGCCATCGCGCACCGATTTCAGTTTCACGATGTCTTCTCGAGAGCCTGCGAAGCAAAGGTAAACAACGGCCGAAACCGCCGCTTTCCTATCCATATTGGTTGCGTCCACATGGCTGGCCACCAGCTCGCCTGCCACGCGCAGGGCGGTGCCGTCTTTTACGCCCAGACGAAACAGGGCATTGAAAGAGCGAGCCAGAAAGGCATCCGAAAGATCGCTTTGCAGAAAAGGTGCGATATGGCTTGCCATGCGTTGATCAATCGTTTCCTCCGCATAGCGCGCAAGGCAATACAGAACGCGTTGAGGCCGTTCGGGTAGAGCAAAGAATTTAAGCAAACGGTGCGCAAGCGCTCTATTTCGCGAGAAATTGAGGCTATTGACGGAGTTCCCAATGATGTCCTGGTCGGCATCTGTCAGAAGGTAACTGGCCATGGCCCATTCACTGCCAGGCAACTGCGGCACGCGCAGGGCATGCGCCAATCGCGACTTTTCCAGGCGTGAAGGAAGCAGCCCAAGAACCTGCCACATGAGCAGATTCCTCTGCCACGTAGGCTCCCGCGCCACGAGTGCGGAAATGGCCGCATGGCGCTCATGATCCTGCTCCGACGCCACAAACTTCTGAAACTCGGGACTGTGGTACATCACCTTCTCCCACCTATGAAAGGAGTGTAGCCCGAGCCTTTCTCAGGTGTCATTCACGTGGGCACTTCGTTCCCACACCGAAAGGATGGCGCAAAGACACGGTCGACGGCAAGCGCCAGAGTCGGAAACCCTTCGCCTTATGCTTTATCAACCACCGTGTAGTCACGCGGCGCGACATAACCGGTGTCCATTTGGGCGAGCTGCAATTTTCCGCTCATGTCCCAATTGACGGCTTGCCACTTGGTAAAGGCATCGATCACCCAGATTCCCGACTGCCGGCTGCCGTTGCCACTCTTGCCGTTTCCACCGAATGGAAGATGAGCCTCGGCGCCCGACGTTGAGTTGTTGATGCTCGTCATTCCCGCACCGATTCCAGTGCGGAAGCGATAAGCTTCCAGGATGTCTTGGGTGTAGATGGCCGAAGACAGACCGTACCCTGTTCCATTTGCGATGCGCAAAGCGTCTTCGAATGTTGAGTAAGTCAACACGTTCACCAGCGGACCGAAGGTTTCTGTCGCATATATTTCGTCGGCTTCTGTGACGCCGTCGACCAAAGTCGGAAACGCGTAGACACCATTCTTGGCGTCTCCATCGAAACGTGCGCCCAGAGCCGCTTTGTTCGACTCTGTCACGCGCCCATTCTGCTTCGTCAGAAGAATGTGATGTTTCTTCACAAGCGTTTCCACGTTGCGAGCATGACCTGCGGCGAATTTTTCAGAAATAAGCGGACCGTAGTCGTTCTTTTCGTTGAACGGGTCGCCAATGCGCAGCGCGTTCACTTGCGCCAACACTTTTCCCAGGAGCGCTTCTTTCACTGAGGTGTGAACAATAAGGTTTCCCAGGGACGTGCACCGCTGCCCGGCCGTGCCGAAAGCCGACCACGTGATGCCGTGTGCTGCGAGGTCGAGGTCGGCAGATGGAGTGACCACGAGGGGGTTTTTCCCGCCCAACTCAAGGCAAGGGACCTGTAAATTTCGTCCGCAGATCTCTCCGATGCCGCGGCCTACGGCCGTACTTCCCGTAAAACCGACCTTGTCGATGAGACCTTCATCGACAAGAGCCACAAGAGCAGCTCCTGTTTTGGGGCCTTCGCCAAACACAACGTTGAAAACACCTTCGGGAACTCCCGCCGCATGAATGAGCTCGGTGAAGATCTCCGACAACCGGGGAGTGTCTTCAGAAGGTTTCCAAACACAGGCATTCCCGCACAAAAGAGCAGGGATAAAGTACCAGCTTGGAACTGCAAACGGGAAATTTCCTGCCGTAATACAGGCAAAAGTTCCAATGGGGCGCCTGTAAGTGAAACATTCTTTATCGGGCATTTCACTTGGAATCGTCTGGCCGTAGAGCCTGCGGCCTTCGGAAACAAAAAAGTGGCAGGTGTCTATGGCTTCCTGAACATCGCCGCGCGCCTCACGCAACGGTTTTCCCATTTCGCGACTCAAGCACCGCGACAGCGATTCTTTATTCTTCTCAATGAGTTTTCCAAAGTTCGCAAGAATTTCAGCGCGGACAGGCGCAGGCATGCTCGCCCATTTTCCCTGAGCAGCGCGCGCGGCGCGGCACGCTTCACGGCAGTCCTCAATCGACGCATTTCCGTAGGTTCCCACGATGTCTGTCACATTCGCAGGATTGCGGGACGTAAACGTCTCTCCGGCGGACTCCAGGCGTTTGCCTGCAATAATGGCTCTCAATGCACCCATGTTTCGTTCCTTTCATTTTCATTGTTTCCACCGTCATGAGGAGGTGGATTGTGTTCCAAGTTTCAGCTCGCATGTGGCGAGTTTCCGCACAGACTCTCGGTGCGCAACAGCCACAACGATGCGAGGGCGTCCACTGGACTGGAGTCGTCCCATAATTTCGCTCTCGTTGAGCGAGTCAAGGGCCGACGTCCCCTCGTCGATAACCCAGAAGGTCGCATCCCGAAAGAAAGCCCGCGCGAACATGAGCCGCTGGCGTTCGCCCCCCGAGAAGCCCACGACGCTTGCCAAAACGGCTTTGTTTCGCAAATTTGCGGCTTCCAGTGCACCTTCCACACGGGCCAAGACGGCAGAGTCATCTGGTGAGCCCCTTTCCGGATAAATCACATTCTCGAAAAGGCTTCCATCCAGCACGAAAGGCTCCTGCGGAAGAAAGGCGATGTCGTGCGCGAAGGCGGTGTATTTGGCTTCGTCGCCTGTCGCGGTATCGGCATTGAGGCAAACGACACCATGCGCAGGCGCTTGCAGTCCAAGCAAAATGCGCACAAGAGTGGATTTCCCGGCTCCGCTCGGGCCGTGCACGGCAAGAAGGTCTCCCAATCGCAATTCTACTGCGATGTTTTCTGCCAATAGGCGCCCTTCGGTGGGGTGCGCGAGTGCTAAATTTTTCAGGGAAACCGCTTTGAGACGCTTTTCTCCTGTTCGACTTTGCAGCGCACCAAAGAAACGCCTTCCGTTGCTGCGCACGCGGTCTGTGGCAGCCTCCACCCCAAGCCAGTCAATGAGAAGACCATGTGCACGACGAAGAGCTTCGGTGCCACGGCGCGTTGAGTTCAATTGGCTGCTCAACGATTGTCCGGCATTTGCCAGCTGGGCGATGGTAACCAAAAATGCAGTAAGAATGCCGCTCGTCAGCGCGCCTTCGGCAATGCGCCTCAGCGCGAGGACAATGACAAATGCAGCCGCGACAATGCCAAGCCATTCCACGAGCGGGGAAGCCAGCGCCTTTGCGCGCGCTTGCCGACGCCACAATGTAAAGAGGCGGTCGTTGGTGATATTGAAAGACGCCACTTCCCGCGAAACACCTCCAAGTATCTGAATGGTTTGCCAGCCCCGCATTTTTTCAAGCAGGGCTTCCAGGAGTTCCGCCTGCGATCGGAGGCCTTGGCGGGCGAGTTTCTTGAGCGTTTTACCCGTCACTCGGATGACGATTCCGGCGGGAGCTAGAATGGCGATGAGCAATGCGAAGAGCTGAGTGTCGAGGATGGCCAAAAACGACGCGAACACCACACAGGCGAGCGCGTCGGCCGGCACGCTTCCCCAAAGGCGCGTAAAGGCTTGGCGCACTTCACGGGCGTCTTCTCCCATCACATTCGCCAAAACGGCCCCTTCCACGGCATCCGCCTGAGAAAAAGGGAGATCTGTCCACGAGTCACCCACAATAGTGCGGACATCGCGAGCAATTTTTTCGCCAAGGTCTTCGAGCATCCACTCTTGCGCGAACTTGAGTCCCGCAACCACCAAAGCCAAACCGGCAAGAATCGGCACGAACCAGGTCGTTTGGAACTCCGCAGGGAGCCCGGCCTCGAAGGAGGTTCCTCGCACGTGAGGGCGGAGCCAACGAGAGGCATGTTCACCCACAAGTTCGAGCCAAGTCAGCGATTGAACCGGACTTTGAAGCTGTCGAAAGGCGTAAGTGACAAACAAAATAAGAGCCAGTGTCAACGGAAGTGCCAACGCAATGCAGGTGACAACAGCGGCATAATGCGCTCCGTATTTCCTCAGATAAGGAATCCACGGATTTCTGAGAAGGGAAGGGCTGGCTTTTGAAAGAGGCCAACGGAGGAATGGGGGTTTCTTCATGATGCTCTTCTTTTCCCCACAATCCACGGGACAAGGGAGGCAAAAAGCCCGCGCCAAAAAGGAGTGGGTCGATGCGCATTCTCGAAATCCCGCAGAACAGCCTCACGTGCTGCTCACCTCTTGCCGACACCCCGTCAGTCGGATGACGACGGAGGAACATCGGTGCAGGGTCTCGAGAATAATCCCAAGCCGCCCCAAAAGACAAAGAGCCTGCCGCTCGGTTTGCGGGCCCTCTTGGCTCTTGGCGCAGGCGGGATGATTGCGGCTGCCTTTCTTCCCGAAGCCAAAGAGCCCAAAAAACCAGGTTTCCCTGGCATTGCGAACTCCACATTCAGCACCTTTGCCGCAAAGGCGATGTCCGAACGCGGTGCGCGAGCAAACACCCAAAGTTCTCTAAGGCGGCTTCCTGCGAGGCCTCGAGGTGTCATTCTCCGCCGGAGTGCTCACGCCAGCACCGAGGAGGCCAGCGAGTTTGCCGGCTCGCTTCTGTTCGTGGCCGACGATGGAGCGACGTACACCTTTCGAGACGATCTTTCACTGAGCGATGCGAGGTCCCGATTTGGGCAAGGATGGACGGTGTTTGAAAACGCGCGCGGATTTCTGCAGTCGCTTCCTCAACGCACGCTCGACCCTTCGGTTTCTCTGCAGTGGCACAACTTTAGCTGGCCCTCGTTGCTTCTCGATAGGTTTCCTCTCTCTCTCGATCAATCCACGCCCGGACTTCGGATGCGCCGGGTCGACGAATTTCTCTTCTGGATGCCCCGTGACTTTCTTCCCGATTCTCTGCCTCAGGACACCGCGATGTCGGCGTGCCCTGCGCACCAGCCGTCTTCAATGCATGTGAATCGTTTGTGGGGTTATTTCGACGATGATGCCTTGCTTGGAGGGACAGTGCTTCTTCAAGATGGCTCGGTGGATCGAAGCCATGCGGACCTCGGTGAGCAAGGCAAGAGGATTTCCAGCAGATCCAAAGAAAGCACTGCCGAAAAGAGCAATGTCGAAAAAAGCAATGTCGAAAAAAGGCCATCGTCGCTCCTGAGTGCTCATGGGACGCATGTTGCGGGGGTCATGGCTGCGCGGCGCAACGATTTCGGCGTCACTGGAGTCGCTCCTGGCCTTGAAGTGGAAGTCTTTCCATTGAAGGAAGGCGATGGGTTCTCGGTCGAATTGGCAGATGTCCTTGCTGGGCTTTCGAGCATCGAAAAGCGATTGGCTGAGAGTTCGTCCGGAAGCAGGGCTGCTCGCAAAGCGCCTCGCTCTGCGCCTCGCACCGTTCTTCTGTCAGCCCTGTTTGAAGACGACGTCGTGCACCTGACGACACGGGGAACCCCCCTTCGTGATGCTTTGGAGTCACTCTTGAAACACGACGTCGCGGTGGTTGTCCCAGCAGGGAATGGAACACCTGTTTCGCGGTTGGCCGCCACACTCCCCTCTGCCCTCACGCCATTTCTCGAAGGGCGCAAAGGCATCCTGGTGCCCGTTGCGGCTTCGGACCTCTGTAGCGGCCGTGCCTGGTTCTCGCGAGTTGCACCTCTCGCTTCAGGCACTCTCCTTTTCGCACCCGGAGAACGGATTTTTTCGACCCTTCCCAACGGCGACTACGGCTACCTTTCAGGCTCTTCACAAGCAGCTGCTCAAGTGGCGGCCGTCTTGGCGCTTGGCGCGCATTTTGCACCGAACGTCCCCGTCAGGTCGCTCGTCGAGAGCCTTGTTCGAACAGCGCAACCTCTGCCCCATGTGGCGGCTCGCGCGTTCATGCCAGATGCTTGGAGTTTCCTCGTCGAAATCGAGCAAAAGAAGTGACACAGACCTCGCAAATCGTCAGTCGAATGTGCGCAGCCGAACAAGCTTCTTTTCTCCGGGACGCAGGTTTACCGTGAACTCCCTCGGCGGACCGACGTTTGGGTCGACTTTCACTCGAACCACTTTTCCCGATGGCACCGCGACCCGGAGCACTTGAATGGTATCGGGGAGAGAAGTCCAGGAACGCGTGTCCGCACGCTCTGTGACTGCTCCCGCAACGCTTGTCGCCAGACGCACAAGAGGGCCGAGGTTGCCTGCGGCTCGTCCTGCGGCTCGGCTCGCCTGGTCTTTGGCAATGACGCGAGCAATCATTCGAGTGATGTCGCGACCCCTTCTATCGCTCAAAGCTTGTTCCGCCAGCTTGCCGACATCTTCCATGACAATCGTTTCGCCGACCCTGACGTTGTCCACGAAGACCGATGCTGAGCGTGCTGAATAATATGTTCGTTTGTATACCGGAAACGAAATATTTACCACCCCATTGTCGATGGGAACCGGCACGTCTTGAGGCACTTTCAAAGGTGATTTTCCGCTTTCATAGACGATGTAGACCTCCCCCTTTTCGCGGAGGTCGGCAAGCTTGCTCCAGCGAAGGTCAGGAAAGAGGCGTGTTGCCTGAGCCACAAGTTCACTCCGCTTGCGAAACTCTGCCAGTCGGGCAAGAGACTCTGCAATGGGACGAGAAGACACTTCGGCTTGCCATTGTTTATTTCCTTCTGCCGCGTCAAGTGCCTTGCGGTATTCGACTATAGCAGCGTCCCATTCTTCTTTGGCCTCATAAATGAGACCCGAAAGGTAATGTGCGAAAGCATCTCGCGAAAAGACGTTCTTCTTTCCCTTCGCGTTTTCGTTCACCACCTGAAGAATTTCGTTTGTGCGTCGTGCCTCTACAATCGCCTTGTCGGGCTCTCCGCTTGCGAAGTAGGCCAGTCCAGAAAAAATGGGCAGCAAGACTCGCTCATGAAGCTCGCCCTCGTAGTCCGCAAAGCTTTCGTTGATGGCAAGACTTGCGGCCTGTTTGGAAAGGCTCACGGTGTACAAGGCATCGATGCGCCGTGAGGCCAGGTCCCATTCCTTTGCAGCAAGCTCGTACTTTCCGTTCAAGTACAGAATCGAGCCACGTTCCATGCGGTAAAGGACCGCGTCTGCGCTCGAGCGTGCAATGGAACTCTTGTCGAGTTTCTCAAGTGCTGTTGTGTATTCATTCGCGTAAAGCGCGTCACGAATTTCACGAGTGGAGTCGGTGTAGGTTGCGCAAGAAGCGGATGTGACCGCTGCCAACGCCATCGCCACAATGGGCATGGCTTTGGCGAAGGGAAAGCGGTACCGGTCGGTTGAGCGGAGTGGAAAGGACACAAGGCGCATCGAGCAAGAACCTTTCTTTTTGGAGGGGGTTCGGATCCCACTCGACCGACGCGCTTTGCATGCTCTCTTTGAGTTCAATGCATTGAACTCAAGGCCTTGTGCGGGCGCAGGCCTCTGGGCGTGGCCACCCAAGAGCATCCGCAGCAAACGGAACAAGGGCCAGGTTTGTGGTCCGTGCACCCAGGTGCCGTGCTTTTGCCTCGAAACGGGGTCCGAACGTCACTGCGTTCGTCATCATCTCGAACGAGTCGGCGTCATGACCATGCTGCCCGTAAGGAACGGGTTCGCCAAGTCTTGACACGTCTCCTCCCGCAGCTTGCGCTCGGAGCTCAGGAGGAAGAACCGCTCCCTTCCGCAGACTCACGAGCAGGGACGTTTCCGTTGTTTCCTTCAGCCCCACCCCGGGCGTAGCGAATGCCGCAATCCAAGGCAGAGGCGTGACGTCCGTCCATCCCTCATTCTGGGCTGCGGGGGAGCCTTTGACAACAATCTTCGTAAACAGAGCCTTTTTCATATTCGTGGGCAGTCGCCACTCTTCGAGCGCCTTTACGGTCGCCTTGAACCAAGGTTCTGCGACGGGTGCTCGATCAAGCAGACTCCCTTTTTCGGTCCCGTAAAGAAACAATGCCCCTCCACTCGCTTTCACAATGAATCTGCCACGCGCCTCTGTTGGAAGAAGGGCGCCTGCGGCAAGTTCATACTGCACGGCCGACATCCCGTGGTCTCCAACAATAAGGACGTTTGTTGACTCGGGAACACGGGAGAGCAAACGGCCCAGCGTCTGGTCGACTTTCGCAAAATGGGCGGCACGAAGGGAGTCAGCACTCGGGTCGCCAGCGTATTGGTGCCCCAAAACATCGAGGTCTTCGAGGTAAAGGAAAAAGGCATCGGCGTCATCACGCATGAGCATCTCGAGCCCAGCACTTTCAAAGAACGAGAGACGGTGTTCCATTGTCCGCAGGAAGGCCTCGTCACCGAACTCAGAACGCACCCGGTAGTTCTTGCCAGCGCTGAAGATGACTCCTTTGGCATCGAGTTCTTTCCGAAAAGCTTCTGGCGAGGCGTTGTTGCGCGTTGTTGCCGAAACATAAAGAAATGATGAGGGTGCCCAGGACGCAGGAGGTGCCGAAGGAGCGCTGTTTTCCGGCTTCACGAAGACCCGCATCGACACATGCTGTCGGACACCCGCCTCCTCAAAAGCAACGTCGGTCCAAGCGGTTGTTACCACCTGGTGTCGTCCGGAAGCTCCAAAGTCCACTGTCACCTTATTCGATTTCGGGTCTCGAGTGGCCGTAGCGGGGTGCTTGGTGCCTAGGTTCACACGCGACTCAATGGCGAACGAAAGCGGTTCTACTCCTCCCAGAGCCAGGAATTGAGGCTTTACGGGAGAATTGTCGTAGGCGACGGCAAAATCGGCCGTTCGGTTCTCCGTCTTGGCGTCGAATCCCGGATACCCGAGCACACCCACGCGCTTGCCTGATTTTCTCAGAGCCGCCACGAAGGTTTCCGTTGCATAGGGCTTGTCGAAGCCACTTTCCATGGCCACTCCATTCCACTGTCCATTGTCGACAATGCCATGGAGGCCGGGTGGGGCGCACGTCATGGTGGATGCGTGAGATGACGATGTGATGGATGGGTTCGTGACCCGGACGGGCGTCCATTTCCGGCCTTTTCCGAGCAGGAAGCGAAAGCCGTTTGGGTGAGGATTTTTCAGAGTCGCCGCAAATTTCACGACGTCTTCTCTTCTCATTCCATCGAGGCTGACCCAAAGGAGTTTCAGTTTCGATGCTCTTTTCAATTCTGAAGTTACAGCTGCGGCTCGCGCTGCCTTTGTTTCGGACTTTTCACCTGGTGAATCGTCGTCAGCGCGCGTGGCAACCTCGAAGCGGGTGGGGGAGAGCGGCTTCACAGGCCCCCCTGAGGCGAAGGGCTCGGGCCGTAATGGAACAGTTGCGTCGTTTGCAGAATGTGAACAACTCGCGAAGGTCAGGAGTGCCGCAAACGCTCTGAGCGATGCGCCGAGCGACAGAAACGAAAATCTCGAATGAGATCTCATTCGAAAACTTTTTTGAAATCTTTTTAAAAATCTCATGTGCGCACCTTCATGCGGCG
>JADCJN010000213.1 GCA_020247005.1 Silvanigrellales bacterium | reverse complement strand
ACAGTAGTAATTGCATTCGCTTCTTATCCATGAATTCCTAATTTTATCAGCATCTATCTTATCCAATTTTCGAAAATGGCTCAATATTAAATATGGAAAGACAAAGAGATAAATCATTCAAAATTCAACTTCGCAACTATTGCATCGATAATACCAAACAGACTTTCTCTCGAGCAAAGTCAATCTTCCTGAGCATTTTTCACAAATTGAAAAATCGTTTCCGACGTGAGATTCATTTATTTTTATATTTACCTTCTCTACTCTGTAAAAATAAACTTCTTCTTCAAATCCATGAAGCTTTATTCTTCCCCTCGAAACAACAGAAAAATCATCATTATTCATGACCAATTCAGCAATTTCTGCGGAAATTAATATCTCGTTTCGTTCTGCATCTGAGCAAAGCCTAGCTGCAAGATTTACAGGAGGACCAAGAGCTGTGTAGCTTTGCATAATTTTTTTATGACCATAGAATCCAACATTTGCACTTCCTGAAGCTAGTCCGATGTAAACATCCATTGGACCACCCCAGTTCTTTAGGAAGAAATCACACTCTGATTTGATACGTTCACGAATCAGAAATGCCATTGTGAGAGTGCGTTCAACGTAATCCGTGTACTCTACTGGATCATTCGAAAACGCCACAATCTGATCACCGTTAAATTTGTCAATTGTTGCATCGAATCGTGTTGCGATATTCATAACTATGTCAAGAAATTTTTCAATCGATGCCGCGAATTTTTTTTCCTCAAGTTCAAGCATTTTGCTTGTCGAGTCCGCAATATCAATAAAAAAAGAGCAGATGTTTGCTCTCTTAATATTTGTTGCGATTTCGATTTTACCATTCATGACAGCATCAACAACCTGCGGACTAAAATTTCGACTTAGCAGATTTAGTTTAAGATTCTCTGCAGTTTTTTTCTGGATTATTGCAGTTCTCTGCTCAAGTTCGGACTTCAATTGCATTCTCGATTCGAACTCTTTTTTTTCAAGCTTATTCTGAAAAACTCTGATCGTTGCAGAGATAACAATCGTTCCTAGAATAAAAGCAAAGTTCGAGATAGCGACTATTGGAGCTTTATTAAAATTTAAATCAATAAACAAACTTACTGTGAACGGTCCATAAATCGACAAAATCGCGAGAGGTATAAATTTCTTATCCCACGGAATAAAGGCAATCATGCCAATACAAACAAGATTTAGTCCCGCATAGTAGCTCGAGGAACTTCCTCCAGAAAGAACGACAAGAGCAAAAATAACTTGCGCGTAGTAGAAAGTAGCCATCAATGCAACTTTCTGGATTTCATGAAAAGTTGCAGCTCTCCTTGAGAGATATAAAAATAAATACATGGCAGGAATAACCGACAATCTTATCCCTAAAAAAGGCAACCAAAGTTCTTGGACATGAAAATAGTCAATTGCTGAAAAACCCAAAAAAAGAGGGATTGCAATTGGTCCTGAAGTTATAAACAATACACTTTTCGTCTTCTGCCGTCGTTCAAATTCGAATTCACTTGTATGTGCTTCATCCCTCACTGCACTCGCCCAACAACAAACAAATTGACGCCTTCATCCTCTTTTTCTACTGACACGTCTCTCAGTGAATCACATGCAATTTCAGAAAGCTCTGTCGCACTCCGATGTATGAGATTCCAATCTAGAGCAAGCTCCATGACACCTCTTGTAGGATTAGAGACATCAAAGTTTCCAATAATTATCTTTCCGCCAGATTTTGTAGCTTTTATCATCTTCTTTACGCAAGCTTTAGCAACAGAAGTTGACAGATAGTCAAAGAGCCCAGCCGAGTATACAAAATCAAATTTTTGGCCTTCAGGAAAGCCTCGTCCGAGAATGTTCCTTAATGCCAAATTATGAAAATGGCATGTAACATTGCTGACGCCACTCTTCATGCATGATTCCAAAATATAACGTTGGGCATGTTGAAGTGCATTGAGATCTTGATCGAAGAAATGAAAGTTTATTTTTCGATATGGGTTTAATTTTTTGCAGAACAATTGGACTTCATATGCAGGACCACATGCCAACGACGCAATATGAATCTCTCCGCTTGCATTTTGGCAAGTCTCTTCAATTTTTTTCAGGAGAAAGTTTGCTCTATTTTTTACAGCTTTTGCGGCAGATTGATCAATGAAATATTTATGCATACATTTTGCATAAATAGAACTTCCTTCAAAGTTGTCCCTATAAATCTGATTCATCATCTCAAAGTCACCCGCATAGCCAGCAGGCTTAAAATAAGATCTGTTTGCAATTGGTGCGCTGTAAATGAGATCTCCAAGTTTGGACCGTAGATAGTCGATACACTCAGAGACAGACTCAGAATTTTCACGTACTTCCTGAGGTAATTCCTTTGATAGCATCTCATAAAAACGAGGCATTTCTTTAGTTAGGAAATTCGTAATTACTAAACAAATCCCATCTATTTCTGAGCTATTTGACTCAATAGATTTTGCCCTAATCTCGTGTTCCATTGCATCAAGTTCTGTTTTTACTCCAATTAGAAAGTCTTGGAGACTTCCAACGGCCGCTTTGAATTTAGCAGGTATATCTGGTTCACTCTTTTTTATTCGAGTAATTTCATCACAAACGAAAAATCCCCTTACGAATCCTTGTATTTTCTCGACATTTACTGGCTCATTAATTACTTCGAAAACGATTTTTCTTCTTTCACCTTCGAGGTCTTGAACATAAAGGGAAGATATCTCGATTTCTTGAACCTCCATATCCTCAACTTTAAATACTGCTTTTTCTCTTCCTTTAAAGATCCGATTATCATTTTTATCGCAAATTATGGCGACAGCAAAAGCTGAATAGTTTAAAATCTGAGTCGCCCTGCCATCAATTACTAATGATGAATTTCTCCCGGCAGTTGTGAATCTTTCCGGACGAATTCGATGGTTTTTGCCTTTAGCGTCTATTTCGAATAACTCTTGTTTCATCGGTGCCGATGTCATACCGCCCTCCCTTACAAGCCGATCATCGGATTGAAGATGCTCATTCTAAAAGGAAAAAAATGCACGCTCCTTCAGGGTTAGGTTTCAAAAGAAACGCACCTCAGCCAATTTTGTCGACAGGAAACATCATGACGGCGAGCCCGGTCTTGCGAAGCATCGTCTGACGGAGTTCCTGAACGTCGGTGTAAAGCGCTTCGGCCTCGCCATCGGAAAGAATGACGAGCACAGCGCAGTAGTTCGCCTCCTCTAGGGGCCCAAGCACCTGGAGTCCCCCGGAACCCGTTCCACGCACGCTGTCCCACTTGATGTAGTGCTTCACCTTTTCGTTGGTTTTGAGAACGGAAAAGACTTCGCGATCCGCGAGGCTATTGTACATAATGAGGCACCCTTTCATTTCACACCCTCCACAACATCGCCTTCCGTCAGATGGGGAGGCACAGGCGAAACAATGTCGTCTAGGGCACTCAGTCCTTCCAAGACATGGACCTGGCCCTTCACGGGTGGGGTGGTGCGCACTTTTGCAAGACGTGCTCGCCGAGTCAGGGGATCTTTGCGAAAAATTTCCCCCTCTCCCGTCCCACTTTCCCACGTTACGAAGGCCTCCATAGGCAGTGTTCGGCCCACCTCGTAGCGCGCCACCACAAGGCGCCCAGACACAAGCATTCCGGGTGCTAGGCCCGCCGGGACGTTTCCCACAGGAACAAGCTCGACCTCGAACGATTGTTTTTCGAGCGTCACCGATGGCGCCTTGCGCGTGACCGCAAACCGCGGCTCACGTCCCGTTGTTTGTGTGCTGGCCAGGGGCAGCTTCACTGACGCCACCGATTCAAGAAGGAAATGCGAACCCAGGCCCACGCTCTCCCAGTGACGAGCGGCCACTTCGGCCTTCAACACAAGCCCTTCCAAGGAGCTGAGAATGACGGCTGGCACCTCGGGAGATATGGGCAGTCCGGCCCGAGCGCGCACCTCAACCACCCGGCCACGAAACGGCGCACGCAGGGCATGAAGGTCCCATTTTTTTTCCGCCAGAGCCAAAGCCGTCCGCGCGTCGTCTCGCAAGGAAGCCGCTTTCTCAGCTTCCACACGCACCCGCTCAAAGTCGCCCTGGCCAATGACGCCGCTTTCGAAGAGCCGCTTTTGTTGTGCCAAAAAATCGGAATCGAGCGCGCGGTCGGCATTGGCGACACCCGCACGTGCGCGGTCGAGTTCCAGTTTGGCAATGGCGGTGTCGAGACGACACAAGGTGGTACCGGCATCCACAGTGTCACCCACCTTCACAGCGCACGCTTCGACTTTGCCGGGAACGAGAAAGTGAACCGACGAAACACTCTTGGGGCTCACGAGGGCCACAAGCTCCGTTGTTTGCTCGAACGGGTGGCCTCCCGGCCTTATCAACCCAACCGACATGCCGCGGGACAAGGAGGGCACCGATTGCGTTTCGTGTTCCTGTCCTTGTTCCTCTTCTTTCACAGAATTTACGAAGCTTTTCGCCGAAAGCGCTTTGGCAGGGTGTGTTTTCGAAAAGGTGCCTTCCGAAAAGACGCCTGCGAGGACGGCCAGAAGAACGAGGCCTGCGCCGCCGAGGAACGCGCCCACAAGCGACAAAGAAGAAAAGACGATTCTGGGTCGAGTCATGATTCTTCCCCCGAAAGCGACGAAAGAACAGACTGCCACCGGAGGACTTCGGCTCGTGCCGCCACGAGTGCGAGTTCGGCTTCAATCTTCTTCACTTTGATTTCTTCGAGCCGAAAGCGGGGAAGTTGCGCCGCCGCAGTCGCGCTTGCAGCTTCGTCGAGGCCTCGCTTGGCGAGCGCAAGAGCTCGATTCGCGAGGGCGTAGCCTTCACGCGCGAGCTCGAGCTTCAGTGTTGCGTCCGACGTGTCTTGTTTGAGCTTCGCCACTTCAATTTCATATCCCGATTCCGCTTGCGAACGCAGGGCCAGAGCTTTGCGTGTTTCCTCGGCCTGCACTCCGCCATCGAACAGGGGAACGACAACTCCAACGCCAAGCGACCAGTTGACGAAGCGCACATCGCTTCCCAGGCCGCGCGTGTGGTCGACACCGCCAAAGGCGAAGGCCTTTGGAACAAACATTTCTTGGCTACGCACGAGTCGCAAGTAACTTTCTGCCGTCGCGATGCGACCAAGGCCCTTGGCCACAATCGGATTGCGCGCCAGTGCGGCTTGAAAGGGCTCCGCTGAAGGCGCGTTGTCCAAGGTTTCCTCATTCGGCAAGCGGAGCTTCACGGGGGTCGTTTCGGGGCGCCCCAAAAGCGCATTGAACTGGTTGCGTCGCGTCGCCAACTCACCCTGGCTTTCACGCAATTCTCTTCGGGCCTTCAGGACTTCTATTTCCACTTCATGCACCTGCATTTCTCCCACGGCGCGCGACGCCACGGCCTGCTGAAGCGCGTCCAGACGCGCGGCATTCCCCAGTTCTCGGGCTTCCAAGAGGCGCTGTTTTTCCTCCAAAAGAAGGATGCCCAGAAAAAGGTCGCGCACCAGCCCCACGAGTTCGTATTCGGAAAGTCGCACTTCGATTAGCCCTTGCTGCCTCTCGAGCCGTGCGAGGTCGCTACGGGCGTCGAAGTATCCTCCCGCGTAAAGAACCTGAAGCGCCCCGACTCCAATCACCGCGGCGTTTTTGTCGATGCGAAATTGGTTGCGGGTTTGAATCTCGCTGAGCTCCGACTCTTGCGCTCCGCTGCGCACCGCGTTGGCTTCGCGGTTCACGAGCGAAGTGAGTACGTTCGGATTGCTCTGGTAAAGGTATCCCATTGTGCCGGTGAATTTGGGCATTGGCCCACGGCGTGCGATTTCGAAATCAGCGTCTTTTTCTTGAAACTTCGCCCTCGAGAGCAGCACGTAGGGGCTTCTTTCGCGCGCAAGGCGTTGCGCTTCGTCCAGCGTCATGGACGTGGGCTCTTGGGCTACGGCACGGGGCAAAGGCCACAGGCACGCGAGAAAAACCACACCGGCAGCTGACCCCAAAAGGCGTCTCAAGAGCCTTCCCAAAGGAATTCCCAGGCCACCTTGTGAACCCTGCGAAAATTCCGGAAACGACACACTCTTCAAACCCTGGATGCTGGGCACGATGGGCAAAACAGAGCCGAGCCCCAAAGACTCCACGAGTTCAAGAACAGGCCCCCGGGGGTCGACCAGAACAAGCCCTCCACCGCTTCGCAAAGTTTTTTCGTACACATCGAGCCAGGCATTCACCACCCGCGCCGAAAGCGCTGTGACGTCGGTGAGCTGAATGGCGATGTGGTGTCTTCCCGTCGAATAAATCGTTTCAAGCTCTTCTTTCACAATGTCCGTGTGGAAGTCATCCACACGACCTGAGAGCTCAACCAACACGAATTTTTCGACACGACGCACGCGGGCGTCCATGGAGCTCCTCCGTTGCCGCTGCGCGTTGGGCCTTTTCCAACCCGCCGCACTCAGCCGCAAGAAGGTTTCGTCAGGAATGTTCGGAGTGGTGAGGCAACCTTTGCCCAGCGGGAGAATTCTTGAGGGTGCCGATTCATTTTCCCAAGAGAGGCGAGCCACATGAACGGCCCCCGTGCCAACGCGATTCCCCAACTCATTCTTTTTCTCACTCTCGCGGCCTGTGTTTGGGGCGCGATGGCTTACACACGTTTGCGCGTGGAACTTCTTCCTCACGCGAAAGACAGGCTCGTGGCCGTGACGCTGGCCGCACCAGGCCATGCCGCTTCTGAACTCGCCAGCCGTCTTTCCAGGAACGTGTCTCCCGTTTTTTCACGGGTCGGGCTTTCATGCGACGTTCAAGAGCGTTACTTCGCCCACGGCGCGCTGTTTACATGCCGCGTGCCGGAATCAGACAACCATTCTCAGCGCGTTGCCCTGTTGCGTCAAAGCCTCAGCGTTCTTTTGGCGCAAGTAGGGATTGTTTCCAAAGCGGCGGCGCCAGATGCCCTGCGTGTGCGTGACGAACCCTTGCAGGAGCGCACGTTTTTGCGGGTGGGCTTTCCCCTTCCTGTTCCGGAAGGATCGCTCAACGCAGTGGCAGCGTCGTTGCTCACGGTCGACGGTGTGGCCGACGTCACCACAACCACGACTCCTGCGGCGTGGACTTCAGACCGCTCATTTGCGGTTGTTTCGGTGACGCGACGAGAACACGCGAGTCCCGTGAACGTCAGCACTGAGGCCCGAAAAAAACTTCCACCCAAAGCCTACGTGTTTTACGACGAGGCCGACTACGTGAAAGCGTCGGAGGGAAACCTCACTGAAAATATCGTGAGTGGAACTTTTCTGACCCTCGTGTGTGTTTTGTTTTTCCTGCGGCGGCTTTCGTCGACGCTTCTTGTGGGTGCGGCTATTCCACTGTGCGTTCTGCTCTCCATTCCATTTCTTTACGCATTAGGCGTTACGCGAAACATTATGTCGCTTGCGGGGCTGGCGTTGTCGGTGGGAATTGTTGTCGACGCGAGCCTTTCTATTGTCAGTGATTTCAACGAGCACATGGCCACCGGACGCTTTCGGCCCACACAAGCCGCACTCCGCACACTGAGCGAAACCGTGACGCCCCTCTTTGTTGCCACGTTGTCGACCCTGGCTGTGTTCGTGCCTATTCTGTTTCTCTCTGGGCGCGTGGGAGAACTTTTCAGCGCACTTTCGAAGGCGGTCATTGTTTCAAATATTGTGGGCCTCCTTGTTTCTCTTGTGGTCGTTCCTGCGGTGCTGGCCCTGTTGCCAGCGCGGGCGGCCCCCGTTGAAAAGCACTCAAAGTTTTTTGAGTCGCGCTTTATGCGCCTCAACAGCGCCCTTTCGGTGGTGCTCAGGTCCCTGTTGGACTTGTGGAATGGGCTCTTTCGTTTTTGTGTGGCCACTCCCGCGCGATCGGCGGTGTTTCTGGCTGCTTCAGGAGCCGCCGTCGTGTTGGCATTCAGCACCTTACCGCCGCAGGAATTCCTTCCCTTGCCTCGGGACGGCCGCGGCATTGCGGAGCTTGATGTCGTGCCAGCAAGCATCCGAATGCCAACCCCTGCACAAAAGGAAACGGAAGCAAGACGCCTTGTGAGTGTGCTTCCCCAGGGCATCGTTCAAGAGCTCGATGGCCGACTCCTGGGCACATTCGACCTCCACGACACCTCGCTTGAGGTCATCCGACACAACGTGGAGCGCGCTTTTCCCGGTCGCCCCGTCGTGGTGGCACTCGAGAATCCGCTACGCCCCCTTTCGGCCCAGTCCTCCGACGTCACCTTTTTCCTCGACGGGCCTCTTCCTGCGCTGCAAAAACTCAGGGCATGGCTGCAGTCCCATGCCGGCGTCGACACCGTTCGATTGTCGGCGCTTGAAGGGGCTCCCGTGCGCGTCAACGCCTTCGACCTTTCGAAGGAAGCAACAGTCTGGGCACCAAAAGAAACGCACCGACGCTTTTTGAGTGGCACAACAGGGTCGCCTTCTCTTGCACTCGAAGGTCCTGCACGTGACGCACGCGAACCGAACGTCTTCGCCTTCGTGAACGGAGAGCCACACACTGAGGGCAGCGTGAAGCTCACCAATGGACTCACAACTTTGGTATTCGAAGAGCAACTCACGCGCTATGCGCGAGATCATGGGCTCGCCTTGCATGAAAGCGCCGAATCGAAGGAAGCCAAAGGAAGCCTTGCAGGACTTGCTCAATGCCTGCTCCTCGCTATCGTCATCATCTTTTTCATTCTTTTCATGCAGAACCGGTCGGCATCGAAGTCGCTCATCATTTTAGCGACGTTCGCCTGGGCTCCGCTGGGAGCCATTCCTGCGTTGGCCTGGCATGACGAAACACTCAACGGCAGCGCGCTTGTGGGCTTTATTCTCCTGGCGGGAACCATTGTGAACAATGGCATTCTGCTCATGGACCGCGTCGAGAAAAAAATTCACATGCAGATTCCTGTCTATGAGGCCGCCCGCGAGGCTGTGAGGGAACGCTCACTGAATGTCGTCGTCACTGGACTCACAACCGTCCTGGCCATGGCCCCCATGATTTGGGGGGGCCAAGAAGGTGCGCAAATGTACCGTTCCCTTTCTATCGTCGTCGTCTATGGCACCCTCGCAAGCACTCCTGTGAGCTTCCTGGGCATCCCCGCGCTCCTCATTGTCCGGCAAGGGCTTGTGGAGGCTCGTGCTCGCTGGATTCTGAAACGGCGTGTCGCTACGCTTGCAAGGAGGCTCGCATGATGTTTTGGCGTCGCTTTGCCTTGTTGAGCGCGGAATGGTTTCAAAACCAACCAGCGTTGCTCCGTGGGCTTCCCCTTCTGATGGGAGCCGTTGCCTTCGTTTTTCTGGGCCTCACCGTCCGCATGATGGCTTTTGGAACGCTGGAAAGTCACTTCGCCCAAAGCACCCTCATCGTGTTCGAGGCGTCATCCCCATCGGCCGACACTCCACTCACCGCCGATGCCCTCGACAAAGAAATTCAACATGCCACACAGGCTTTAGAGGCTGTTGAAGACAGGGCCGTGTTTCAGCGCGGTCGACGCGCGCTTGTGCTTCTTCGAGTTCGCCACACGACAGACTCCGCGGCACACATGGCAAGTCGTGTTGTCACTCTGCTTGCGCCGCAAGTTCTGACTTCGGCTCCTGTGACCTGGCCGCTCGTTCCCGAGCACGCGTCGCTTTTTCGACGTTTTGGAGCGCCTGAAGCGAAAGCCAAATTTGAATCCGATGCCGCACGCACGGCTGAAATCTGGCTTGCCACAGGAGACGAAGGCATCGCAAAAGAACGGCGTCTGGACGTCGTTCCCAACAGCGAGCGGCTGCGCCAGTGGGGTGTCGACGCCCGTGTGCTCACGGAGGCGCTTGAGCGGGGATTGTCGTTACGGCCACCATTGCCCCGAGTGGAAAAGGAACGCGTGTTGCCTTCGGCCTGGGAACGCCCGAGTCGCACTCCGAGCGAAGTTGCCTCCCGCGTGCTGAATCTTTCGGTTGAAAAACCAGACGGCAGCGAAGTTCCCTTGACGGAACTCGCAGGGGTGACGTGGCGCTGGGTGCCCCAACAGCTCGCTTCGCCTTCCGTGGCACCGCTCCCACCCAAGGCCCGCGATTGGCTCACCCACTTCGCGCAACAGCGCTTCGAAGAAGCCAATGCCCCCTGGTCGAGCCACTGGACACGCGAAGACTTTTTGCTTGCGGGCGGTTTGCTTGTAGCTTCCGCCTGTCTTGGCATCGTGACCATGCGAACCATTGCGGTTCCCGTGGACGCCCTCTTCCTTGTGCTTTTCGCAACCACGTTCACCAGTTTCTTTGTCGTTTCTCCGCTCGCATCGGACGCCGCTGCGCCCCAAGGTTGGCTTTTGGCATCCGCGGCCTTGGCCTGGGGGTGTGTCCGATGCCTTCCGTGGCGGCTTTCCCGCAACGCACGGGCAGGGTGGAGTGCAGCGCAAATTCTGATTTTCGCAGGAGTTTTCGTGGCCCTCGCCTTCGGATTCCTCAAGGCGCCCCTCGATGCCCTTGCCACTTCGGTTTCGCACGCCGGCGCCCAGTCACCAGTGTCGCCTGGCGACGAAACACACTATGAAAACGAAACGCGTGTTCTCAAAGATGGACTCAAAATGGGTTCTTCCGCAGGGAGCCACGGCTCACAAATACACTTCTCTCGTGTGGTGGAAACAGACACCGGCACTGTTGAGGTCAGGCTTGTCGACACTGCCCAAAGTGCTGTGCAAGGAGCCGCACAGGGCGCAGTGGGCATGTTTGGCGAAGTCATTGCCAACCCCACACGCCTGGGCGCTCTGCGCAATGGGGCCGCTGCTTCGTTCTTTGCGAAGCCCTCGCATCTGCGCTCCACCGAATCTCTTCAAACAAGCCTTTTGGGCTGGATGACGCTGACACTTGCCGCAGCCGCCTTCAGCGCCGCGCTCCTGGGGGGTGGCTTTGCGCGATGGGCCACGCTCTTTTCACTGCAGGTGCTCGCAACGCTCGTGGCAGGTGCCTTCGCTTGGACGCAAAGCCACCTTTCCGTGCCGCCTGGGCTCGACGTCAGTGCCATTCGTCTCGACGCGCTCGTTCCTTGGAGTGTGGCCCTTTCCTCGGTGAGCCTCGTTTGGCTCGACGCCCGCACGAGACAGCTCCAGGCCCGCCAAATGGACACACTCAAGGCGAGTCGCATTGCAGGCCGCCAGCTTCTTCGCACTGCCTTGAGTCTGCTCGCGTGTGCAACCCTTCTCTGGCCCACTGTCCTTTTGCTCGATCGTTTCGTTTCGGCCGCGGTTCTGTCTGCGTTTTGGCTCGCCTGCGTCTTTCTGTTCCCTTGCATCGTGGCTATGCTTTCACACAAGATTTTGGAAGCGATTCATTACAAGAGCCTCGCACGGCGCGTCCGAAAACTTTCGCTCCGCATGGCACACAAAGGAACAAACGTATGAAAACCCTCTGTGCGTTCGCTTTGTTTGCATTGTGTGCCCTCTTTCTAGGAGAAGGCGTTTCGCTTTCTAAAGCCTACGCCGCGGGAGCCCGAACCCTTGATTCCAGCTGCAAGGACACACGCACCGAGGTGTTGCCGGTGCTTGCCTATCCGCGCAAAGGCGAGCCTGTTGCCGAGCACAAGGAAATCACCTTGCAGCTGCTGAGCCTTGTGCCGTGCAGCGCACCTTCGAAACGGGGCATTGAAGCCATAGAAGTCCTGATTCGTGACGGCGTGACGAAGAACCTGGGCGTGCAAGATGTCGTTGCTCGTCTTGACACCCATTTTCGTTCTCACGGAAACACTCCTGCAGAAACACGCATTGTGTTCGCCCTGGTGAGCGAATTCTACGACAATCTTTCCTTGACCCTTTTCGAACTCGCACCTGGTCGAGAACCGGTGTCTTTGAAACTGACGATGAAGCGAGAAACGTGGACAGACGCCTTGGAAGAACTCCGACCCCGCTTTGAAAACACAAGCGCTTCGTTTCTTTCCACATTCGACAAAACGGAAGCACGGCGCTCGGTGCGCGTTGTTTTTGAAAACGACGACTCTTCGGCTATGGCCTCGGCTGCAGACGCCACACTTCAGCGTCTGCGTTCAGAAATGGCAGCTTCCATAACGAGCCGCTTTCGCAATCCTTTGCCGCCCAAGCTTTGGGAGCGACGTCCTTTTTTCAAACTCGCAGAAGAAAAAGAGACGCCCGACGCAACCCTCACGGTGAGGATTCAACTCGTGGGCACGCGGGTCTTTGCGCAGGTGACGGCCAAGGAATCGGACGCAAATGCGAGGAGTTTGTGGCTTGAAGGCTCTTTGGCGTCTCTTCTCGTTTTCGAGAATGAGCTCTTTGAAAACAGTCGAGACATGCTCATGGCGCTTGTCGGCATCTATGACTACAGCATCACAGTCGGCCCCGAATTCCTTCTCGACGGAAAGAAGACATCTGTTTTGCCTTCCCTTTCCCTGCGTCACAACCGCGGCGACCTCGCGGCCACGTTCCGCATTCGAGCCGGTCGCATGCACTGGGGAGACACCTGCGGCGACAGACCCCTGCTTGTCGACTTTGGACTCCTGCCGGGTTGGCAGTTTTTTCAAACCGAACGCGTGTCGGTGGACATGGGCCTTGAAGTGGCCGCGGGCTTCATTGACATCGCGTTTGCAAAGGAAAGGCGCTGCGTGGGGAAACCCCTTGTGGAAACCTACATTTCTGCCGGTTACGGCGCTTTTTTGCAGGCGAACGTCACCACCGTTGATCGCCTTTCTCTTCTGGGGCGTGTGGCTGCAGGTGGCGTGTCTGTTTTCGCCACGGGCGACAAGAGCGACGAAGAAGTGCGCTCAACGCGGAACGTGAGCCTCTTCCTCGGACTCGGCATTGCCTTATAACTTCCTTTCTTTCGAACTCGTGTCAGGTTTTCACCCACTCAATCTTCCGCGAACAACGCCCTCAAATCTTCCAAAGAAAGTCCGGTGTCCGCACTCAGTGGCCCCGAATTCGCCAAGGCCTTTCCGCCCAAGAGATCTTCCGACAGGGCACGTTTATTGGCGTGAAGCTCGAGCATGCGCTCTTCCACCGAATCGGAGTAACACAACCTCACAACCCGCACAGGTCCGTGACGTCCGAAGCGGTGGGCACGCGCGGTGGCTTGCGATTCCAACGCGGGGTTCCACCACGGGTCGTAGTGCACCACGCAGTCGGCACGGGTCAAATTCACGCCCACTCCCCCTGCGCGCAAACTCATGAAAAGCACATCGGCTTCGCCTTCTTGGAAGCGTTCAATCAGGGAGTCGCGCTCTTCGCGGGAGGTTTCTCCAACAAAGAGGAACGCGGCATGGCCATCTTCCTTTGCCAGGGCATGCAACGCATGAAGGGTGGGAAGGAACTGACTGAACACGAGCGTCTGCAAACCCGCTTCACGGTTGTCGGCAAGCAACAAGGCGAGCTCTTGCTCTTTGGCGCTTCGTTCCTGCACGCTTTCGTCGAGGTTACGCGGGTGGCTACAGGCCTGACGCAAACGCAACAACCACGTAAAAACCTCGAGGCGATCGCGCGCACGCAGGCTCGACGCTTCGAGGAAGCGAAGGGCCCCTTCGCGGTACGATTCATACCGTATCCGCTCTGCGTCGGTCATGGCGAGCAGACGCGTCTCTTCCATGCGTTCCGGAAGGTCAACAAGCACTTCTTCCCGAGTGCGTCGCAAAAGAAACGGTCGCAAAAGGCGAGCCAACGCTTTGCGTTCTCCTGCCGCGACATCAGCCGACTGGCCGCCGCCATACTTGCGCCGAAACGACGCTGCAGACCCGAACAGGCCTGGATTCAAGACATCGAGAATGGAATGAATTTCGTCTATCCGGTTTTCGACGGGCGTTCCCGACAGCGCAATTTTATAGGTTGCGCGAAGCCCAGCCACAGCAGCTGTGCGTTTGGCATCGGCGTTTTTGAGCATCTGCGCTTCGTCGAGCACAAGGGTTGACCAGGGCCTCGCCGCGAAAGCTGCCGCGTTCATTTGAAGCGTTTGATACGACACCAGGACGACGGCCTTCGAAGGAAGTGCATCGAGAAAAGAATCGCGGCCGTTTGAAGGAAACACGAACGGAACGCGTTTCTTTCCAAATCGAGCGAGTTCTTGCGACCAGTTCCCCACCACCGACGTTGGGCACACGACAAGTGCGGGCGCGTCTGTGGCCCCTTCGGTTTTCACGAGTTCCAAAGCGCCAATGGCCTGCAGCGTTTTTCCGAGTCCCATGTCGTCGGCAAGGCAACAGCCCAAAGTCAGGCGCCAACGAGACAAGATCCACTCAATGCCCTCGCGTTGGTAACCCCGGAGCGTGAGAGCTAGAGCCTCGGGAAGTTCCTCCATGCCGCCCAAATTCTGATTCTTTTGCACGTCACCGAACAGGGCGTCCTCGAAGGCTCTCACGTTCGGAAAAGCGTGGGCATGGGCTTGTGACAGGGCATAGGCCGCGGCCTTATTTTCAAACGCTTTTTCAGTCGCTTTGTCAGCCTTCCATTCACCCCTTGCGACAACAGCCAAGTCGTCGAGAAGTGCTTTAACCTTTTCGCTCAACGCCAAAATGCCCCCGCCTTCCAACACAACGAAGCGGTCTTTTCGTGCCTTCACCTTCTCAACAAGCCTTGCGAGCGTAAGGCCGCGCGCCTCCAATTCACGTTTCGTTTTTTCGCCGGGCTGGAACCAGGCGCTCACGCCTCCATCTCCGGCCGCGCTTTCCGGCACTGAAAACGTCACGGAGTCGAGGAGGGTGACCAGAGGCTTTTGAGCATCGGGCCACTCGACTTCAAACTCATCGCCTCGCTCCGCAAGAAACGCGAGAAGCGCCGCAAGGGCTCCCCACGAGGGCAAAAGAGCGGCGAAGCATTCTGCTGTTCCTTCCCACTGCAAAAAGGCCTTGAGGTCGGCCAACAGAGCCTTTTCCCAAGCCAGGTCGCGCGTGCTCCAGGCCGCGCCGCTTTCCGAAATTTCCAGAGAAGAGGCGGGCCTTGCCCCAGGGGCAACCCGGCCTTCCGCGCCAGGCCGACTCCCTGGGACGCGCACAAATGTGCTAACAAGAAAGGAGGCATCGCCCGTGCGGGAGGACGGGTCGACGCGCACCACAACGGGACGCTTTTCTTCTCGCACCGCGAGTCCACCCACGCCGGCGTCGTCGAGTGCGATGTCGAAGGAAGTCGACAAACTTTTCAGGAAAACGCCGAGGCGCTCGTCTGCGGCCTCCGCTTCCGGAATTTCGACAGAGCGCAACAGCTCGAAACCAGCACGAGCGCGCGCGTCCAGGGGTGCAACTGCAAGTTCCGTTGCCGATCGCCACCACCAGCACCACCCTTGGCTCGCGCCCGTGGCCACGATTTCGAACACAAGGGAACCCCGTCTTCGGCACGCCGCCACCAGGGGACGTGCCAAAGAAATGCGAAGAGGGCGTGGGCCCCCTGCCGCCGCGCACAGGAGCCCATTGTGTCGCGCCAGCGAAGGCAGCGCTTCCGACCAGGAAAGAAACCACTCTCTGTGTCCTGCCTGGCTCCCCGGCACGTCGGGAACTCCGTTTTTGATAAACGCGAGAAGTTCTGTGTCCACGGGGTTAAGATCGTAACCAGAGCGCCCTTTTTCATGCGTGAGCCTCTGCAAAGGAACAGCCTTTGTGGGTAGCGGTTTTCCGCGCGCCCACCCCTGCTCCAAGGCATGCACGCTCAAGCCCGTATCTTCCACTTGCACTCGCCACACCAATTGGGGCTTTTGCGCCACTTCGGAATCTTTAGGTTTAGCCTTCCCGCGGACAGGCACGCTAGGCTCCTTGAGGCCCAGTGTTTCTTCGACTTTTTCCGCCATGCGCAGCCACGACGGCGCCGTGCTTTTTCCAGCCGGAAAACAGCCAAACACGGTCTGCTCGTGTGGCTGCGCCAAAGAAACATCGGCGAGGCTTTTCAACCAACGGAACGCGGTTGCGTCGGCACTCCGAGGCGCGACGTCCGCCAAATCGATGGAAAGCGCCCGCGCGGCGATGCGCACAAGGAGGTCGTACAAGGCAAAAGGACAGCCTTCCCCCTGTGGCCGGCGCGACGCGAATCCGCGCAGTCGAGGTCCTTGCACAACGGCGCCAAACACGCGCCGGTGCGCCGCTTCATCGAAATACGGATTCACTCCCTTCAAAAGAAACGACACGACGCACGACAGAGGATCTTCCGGCAAAAGCCTATGAGTTGCACCCAGCAGCCGTTTTTCCCAGGAAGTCGGCACCCGCTTTTCGAGTGAAGCCAGCGCACCCGAAAACCCGACAAAAAACCACAGAAGGAGGCCAGAATCTTCCGAAAAAACGACATCTTTTTTTGCCAGGTCGGTGAGCTTCAAGAAGCGGTTGCAGGCGTCTTCGGGTTCGCCATCCGCGAGGGCCTGCAAAGCCTCTTCCAAAACATCGGACGGGGCCTTTCCCGAAATTTTTGCGCGGCTGCGCACCGCCCCCCGGGTGAATCGACCTTCGGAAAGAAAGTCAAAGGCACGCAACCACAGCGTGGCTTCCCACGCGAACGTGGGTTCCTGCGAACTCTCGTTTCCAAGAGAACCTTCGAGCGCGGCCTCCACAGACTTGGGCTGAAAGCGCGCATAGCGGCGCGCATACGATCTGTCGCGCTCCCGACTCAACTCGTCCACGGCTTCGTCCCACGCCAGGTCGTAGGGGGACGCACGCACCTTCAACGAAACAGAGCGCAACGACTTGCGGGTGTCTTCGTCCAGGGCCCGCAAGCGCAAGAACGCCGCCACTGCGCGCTCGCGCAGTGCTGAAAAAGCGAGTCCGTTGCCATCTTGAGCATCCCAACGAGAAAAGTCTTGCATCGCCAGTGCCTACCCCTTGGCCTCTTGAACAGATATCCTAGTATAGTATTGTCCAATAGGAGACTATACGAATGTCTAACTTATTGCAATCAAATGGATATTTTCAGAGAAGTCTCGCACCTTCGCTCCTTTCCGCAGCCCAACACTACCCAGCCATCGTCGCAGTGGGCGCGCGCCAGGTGGGCAAAACCACCCTCCTACGGGAAATCTTTCCACATCACACCTACGTCAGCCTCGACCTCCCTAGCTTGGCAGAGCAGGCCGAGTCGTCTCCGTCGCTGTTCCTTTCTCGACACCCCTCTCCTGTTCTCATCGATGAGGTCCAGTACGCGCCTTCGCTTTTCCGCTCGCTCAAAGCAGCCATCGACGAAAAAAGACATGAGGCGGGGGCATTCATTCTGACGGGCTCCCAGAAGTTTACCCTTATGAAAGGCGTCTCGGACTCACTCGCAGGAAGATGCGCCCTCTTTTCACTCGAGGGCCTTTCGTGCGCGGAGCTCACAGATCATTCTGGACTAGAAAATTTCTCTTCTTTGCCCGTTTCCCGAGGAGGATTTCCCGAATTGTGGCGCCTGCCCGAAATGGAGAGGGACCTTTTTCTTCGCAGTTACGTGTCTACTTACCTCGAAAGAGACGTGAGACAAATACTCAACGTCGTTCACCTGCGCGACTTCGAACGGTTTCTGCGCGCTTGCGCCATTCGGAGCGGTCAATTGCTCAACAAGTCCGATTTGGCAAGAGACGTTGGAATCAGTCCCATCACCGTAAATGAATGGCTCTCGATTCTGGAAGCCTCAAATCAACTTTTTCTCCTCGAACCTTGGTTCGCGAACGCCTCAAAAAGGATGATAAAGGCGCCCAAGCTCTACCTGGCCGACAGCGGACTGCTTTGCTTCCTTATCGGGGCGAATGACGCCAATTGGCGAGAACACCCTTTGTCGGGTGCCATTTGGGAGACGTTTGTTTTTGGCGAGATCCGCAAAGCCTTGGCCGCCCACAAAACCGCCGCAAAACTCTTTTTTTACCGCGACGCACAAGGACGCGAAGTCGATTTCCTCCTCGAATCGACGCTGGGACCTGTGCTCGTGGAAGCCAAAGCACGCGAAAATTTGACCGCTGCCGATGGCAAGTCCTTTCACCCTGTGTCCGCAGTGGTCGGTGCAACTGCACTCCATGCGGGCCGAGACATCCGTCGCCTCGTCTGTGGGCTGGCACCTCATGCCTCCCTACTCGACGAAAAAACGTGGTCGATTCCGGGGTCACAGATGGCGAACTGGGTTCGCGAGAACCTTTGAGTCAATTGTAGCTGGCCGACGCCACGTTCACGGTGCGGGGCTTTCCTTGAGCGGGCAGTCGGAACTCGTTTTCAATGCCCGTCCGGCGGTTTCGATGGAATTCGCCAAGCTTCACCGCACGGCCCGAGTCGGCCGATTCCAGCAGCGCTTCAATAATGCGGATGTCACCTAGGCCCTCGCGCCCCGAAGGCTCTGGCACCTTCTTTTCTCGCACGCACTGAGCGAAATGAATGAGCTCGGGCGCAATTTGATCGTGCTTCGGGAAAGTCTGCATGGACGTGCGACCGTCCTTTGTCAGGTATTGCTTGAGTTCTCCGGAATAGTCGAACGCGGGTTCGAGACGGATGTCCCCTTCGGTGCCAACAATGCGGTAGGCGCTGACGTCAGCTGCCCCAAAGCTGCACTGAAGCGACGCGAGACGATGGCGCGGGAAGCGCAGGGTACAGGAAAAACTCCGTCCCACCTCTTGAAAGCGGGAGTCTTCCGAGCGCTCCGCAAAGCAGAAAACCTCCTCGGGTTCCGACTCAAAGAGCGTACGGGCGGCATTCAGGCAATAGATGCCAATGTCCCATAAAGGCCCGCCCCCCAGGTCTTTCTGCAAGCGGAAATTGCCTTCTTTCGCTTGGAAGCTGAAAACGGAATCGAAAAGAATCGGCTCCCCAATTTCGCCGTGCCGCACGGCATCGAGCGTGCGCAGGTTCGCGGGTTCGAAGTGAAGGCGGTAGCCCACCATGCAGGCCCTGTCGTTTCGCACTGCGGCCTCAATCATTTGCTCGCATTCTTCCACGCTGGCCGCCATGGGCTTTTCCACCAGCACGTGAATGCCCGCATTCAAGGCGCGCAGGGCAAAGTCGCAATGCATCGAATTCGGGAGGGCGATGTAAACAGCGTCAATTTCGCCACTCCGCAGAAGTTCATCGTAGCCTTCATAGTCGCAGGTTTTCTTGACGTCGTAACGCGGCGCGAGCGACTCCAGCTTTTCACGCTCCGAAGAAACGAGCGCCACGAGTTCGCAGTCTTTTTTTGCATGACGAAACGCGGGCAACACGGCCACCTGAGCGAAGTGCCCTAGGCCCACCACGGCAAATCGGAGCTTCATCGTCATTCCCCCTCGTCTGGCGGGAAAGCGAAACAACCGCCTTCCCCTTCCCCCCTTTTGCGCCCCGGCTTCCGGGGGCCGCAAACGATGATCATGGGTGCAACACGCGAAGGTGTGGTCATGTTGCCATATATTTAAGCAACCAAGCCCCCGTCCCGAGAGAAAACGCCCTTTCACTGGCCTAAAACCCCGGAGGTGGGGTATTCTCTTCACATCCCTCCCACGACGACCTTGAGCATGACGACATCCGATGGTAACCCATGCTCCTCACGCCGCCGTCCCGGGTTGAGAAACCAGACGTTCGCATACTTGGAAAGCAGAGGAGACGTGCATTTCCGCACCGACTCGCCCCGCGATGAATCGCAGGCCCGAGGGTAGACCTGACGCCAGGCTCGAGGGACGACCTCAAGCCAGGCCCGAAGGAAGACCACCCGAAGGCAAACCCGACGCCCAAAGAGACAGGCGCTCGCGGGCTAGACACAAACCAATGCCGCGTCCGACGCCAGCCGACCTCGTAGGGCTGTGGGACGAACTCGCCTCGAAGCTGACCCTGCACGCCACGGTCGACGAGAACGGCGAAATCGTTCTGCTGGTGTATCCAAACCTTGCGGGCGACCGGAATCCGACGCCGCAGTCGGTGCGTCGCGAAATTTCGCGCATCCTCGACACCGAGCACGTGCGAAGATTCCTCACCCTGGCGCGCCTCCGCCCCACGAACGAAGACCTCCGCTGGGACCTCCCCGGTTTGAACCGGGCCGTGCCCCTGGCGGCACCGCGCTCCCTGGAAGCGTTCCTCCACCTTCACTGGGACGAACGCCGCGGACAGTCGCGCCTTTCGCCACACCTCTTTTCTCGCATGCGCAAAGCGGCCCGCTCTCGGGTGCGCTGCGTTCTGCGCGCGCGCGCGTTGAAGGCCACGAACCGTGCAGCAGTGGCCGAAATGCTCGTGAAGCTTGCTGAAACAGCGCCCGACTCTCTCACACCTTCCACGCTCGCGTTGGCCGACTTTTTGGCAGAACTCGACGATCGCATGAAGGAGGCCACCTCACTTCAAAAATGGGTGGCTGTGTCTTCCGACGAAGCCGCTGTTTTTGCCAACTACCGCGAAATTGCTGAGGCCTCCTGGCGGCACGAAAAGGCGCCACGCACCGGAGAACTCTGCAAACTCCGCGAGGAACGGAATGCCTTTTTGGCGCTCCAATGCATGACCTTCACATCCGATGGTTCCGATGATGCCGCCTTCCGGGCCTCCAACGATGTGCCGCAAAACGCCGTGAGGCAGGCTGCCCTGCGTGGGCTCTTGCAAAACCAGCGCCCCACAGCACCGCTGTTTTTGCCTCACCTTGCGCCCAGTGTGTTGCGCGAATTTGTGCGCCAAGCCACTCGCATTCGTGAAATGGCTCCCGTGCGTCCGCTCACCCGCAACACGTCCCAGTCGCCCACGCCCGAGCTCGATGCCGACTCCGGGGCACGGGAAGGGTCATTGAAGTTCGCCTCGGCCTGGCAAACCGTTCTTTCGCACCTGCGTGCCTTCGCCTTTGTGGGCTCTCGAGGCGGTCAACACCGCCCCCATCGCGCCGACCTTCCTTCGGACGTGCGCACACGCGCCTACGAAATCCGCTCGGAAGAAAGCCTTCTGCCCGACGTCGCCTCGTGGCAGATGCCCCTCGAACTTCCCCCCTTTGAACCCATTCTCTTCGACGAAGGGGCCGCTCTGGTTCCGGCGTGCCTGCGCCCTTCTGTTGCCCTGGGGCCCGAAGATGCGCGCCGCAAAGCGCTTGCAACCGACCCGGCCCGGGCCACACTCACCCTCGCACGCGCTCTGGCCGTCGGGCCCGACGCCCTGCGCGGGGAGTGCCGCAGCCCCGGCGGACGCACGGTTCCCTATGCCGCCGAGCAGCTCGTGTCGGTTTACGTGCGCACCATTCAATTCATGCCCGGGGTGTTGGGCACTTTGGGGCTCGCCTCGGCGGGCATCAGCCCTCACCACCCACAGTCGCTGTCGCTCAGGCGCGCCAAGCCGCTCCGTGCGTTCGTGCAAAACCCACACCGCGTGGACGATCTTTCTGGCGTCACCGAACTCGTTCCCCGTTCTTTAGGTGAACGCCCGGGACTCCTGCTCGACGTGTCCGCCTTTCCAAACTCTACGGCCGATGTGCCGGTCATCGCCTCGCGTCCTCAGCAAGACGTGAGTTTCGTGCTCGCGTTCCGTCCGACTCGCGCCTCAACAAACCTCCTTGACGCGCAGTTCACAGGCGACGAAGCCTTGCGCCGAGCGCTCGAAGGGCTTCCTGACGGCGGCAAAGGTAAGACAGGCTTTTCCACCCTCGACCTCGAGCCCGTGTTCCGGTTCGAAATCGATGGGCGTTCCATTACGGAACAAGAGTGGCTCAAGGCGAAAAAGCACGGCGAATTTTACGTGCTTCCCGACGGCACTACGCTCGACGCCAAGGGCTACGACCGCTGCTTGAATGTTTACCTCTTGCGCAAGGAAACACTCGACCGGTTTGAACGCATTTCACTTGCCGACGTCTGGAAAGTCACGCGCCAAAGCGCGCCGAAAGCTTCCGACGGCGCCACGCCTCAGGACTACTACAAAACCCTTCTGGTGAAGCTCGAGGGCGTGGAATCGCTGCTTGGACCCGCGTTCGTGGAGCGCTTCCGCGACGTGGTTTTGGCAGGACGCCAAGACGCGAAAATGAACTCTGCAACAGCCCTGGGAGCCGGCCCCGCAGCGGAGGCCGTGTCGCTGCGCCCCTACCAGGTGTGGGGAGTGTCCTGGCTTTTGAGCCGCATCGCATTGGGCCTGGGCGCGTGCCTGGCCGACGACATGGGCCTCGGGAAAACGTTGCAGGCCATTGAAACCATCCGTGCACTGCTCAAAATGCACGGAAAGTCGAAGGCCGGAGAGGCGCCCCGCATTCTGATTGTGTGCCCCAAAACCCTGTTGCTCAACTGGCGCAACGAGTGGACCCGCTTCGCTCCAGAAGTCGAAATGGAACTTGTCGACGCCGGCCGCATGACGAGCAACGCGCCCGTGGTGGTGACGTCGTATTCCAGGCTCCGTGCGCGCGCAGAAGAATTCGCCGGCGTGAATTGGCTTTGCGTTGTGCTCGACGAAGCCCAGCACATCAAGAACCCCGGCACCGCGCTCACTTTGGCGGTGAAGGGCCTGCGCGCAAAACACCGCATTGCCCTCACAGGAACCCCGGTCGAAAACCACGCGCGTGAATTGTGGAGCCTGGTGGACTGGATGAACGAAGGCTGGCTTGGCGCCTCTTCGGCCTTTGAGGCCTACACCCGCGTGGCGCGCACCAAAGCAGAAAAAGATCTCATGCTCGCTCCCGTGCGTTCGCTTCTCGAGCCCGTGGTGCTGCGCCGCATGAAAACCGACCCTGCTGTGGCCCTCGACCTCCCGTCGAAAATCATCACCACGCTCGACCTCGACCTCACACCCGAGCAAGAAATTCTTTACGAAGCTGTGGTGCTCACAGCTCTGGGCGCACAGAAGTCGCAAAACGCGTTCGCACGGTCGTCGCGTTACCTCAAGGCGATTTTGCACTGCAAACAAATTTGCAATCACCCCGACCTCTTCCTGCGCGGCGAAGACGACGATTCGAGCCCCTCGGAAGACGCAGCCCACTCGCAAGAACTCCGCGCGCGCTTGCGCGATCGGCTGCGGGGCGCAGACGGCCAAAAAGCGCCCGCGCACGAACGCTCAAGCAAGCTGGCGGCCATCCGCGATGAGCTCCTTTCTCTGCAGGATGCCGACGGGGGCATTCTCGTGTTCACGCAGTCGCTCGGCATGGGGGCGCTGCTCAAGCATGTTCTCGCGGAGTCGGGTGTTCCCTCGTGGGACGAAGTGCCGTTCCTGACGGGCGCGCTGTCCGCCGCACGCCGTTCCCAACTCGTGGATGCCTTCCAAGACGCCTGCAAGCGCAGGCAAAATGGCGACGCCCCACCGGTGCTCATTGCAAGCCTCAAAGCAGGCGGTTTGGGTTTAAACCTCACGGGTGCCACGCACGTTCTTCACGTCGACCGCTGGTGGAACCCCGCGTCGGAAGACCAAGCCACCGACCGCGCGCACCGCATAGGCCAAACCCGCACCGTGCATGTTCACCACTTCAAAACAGTGGGCACCGTTGAAGTCGGCATTGCCGCGCTTATCGAAAGCAAGCGCGCCTTGGCGTCTGACCTCCTTGGCGCGTCGGGAGCCGAAGGCATCGACTCATTGCTCAAATCCGACGAAGGCTTCCTGAGCCTTGTCGACCCTGACGGCCGTTTTTCGCGCACAGGTCTGCGCGCAGAAACACGCGCGGGTCCCCACGTCGTCATTCGAAAAGGCGTTGCACATGGTCCGGGATGACGCCTCTGTTCCCTGGCTTGTGGCCGGACACGAAGAGAGCCTCCGTGCCCTGGTGTCGGCTCTGGTCAGTCACTCGCCTCGTGTGGCCGTCACTGCCGACGCCCTCACGTTTTCACACCCCGTGTTTGGCTTTCGCATGCCTTGGGACGAGCTTCATAGCATCGTTTCCGGGCGGCCTGTGCGCCAAGGAGCAGGCGGGCCCGTGGCCGCCGCAGGGCCCACACCTTTGCCCCTTCCCCCGCGGATGCTCCCGCGGAACATGAATTTTGGAAAGGCGCGGGCGGCCCGCAAGGTGCTGCACGCCTTCCTCGACGATCTTCCTCGTCTTTTGAGGTCGCGCTCCGACATCGCTGGCGGACCCGCTGCGGGCGTGGGCGGGCGCGTGGCGATTTACAGCTTCAACGACGGCCCCGCGCGCCACTTCGACACGTGGTTCGCCGATGCGCGCGAGGCCGCAGCACGGCTTGAAAGCGACCGTTACTTTATTGGCGTCACCCCCGACGCTTTGTTTCTTCGGGCCATTCGGCTGAACACGCAAACTCTTCTGCAACCCTTGGCACGCGAAGCCCGCTCTTCGGGGC
Organism: Silvanigrellales bacterium; assembly: GCA_020247005.1. Taxonomy (GTDB): domain Bacteria; phylum Bdellovibrionota_B; class Oligoflexia; order Silvanigrellales; family Silvanigrellaceae; genus JADCJN01. Next base: position 3,364 of record JADCJN010000213.1, on the reverse strand, counting down.
AACAGCATGCGGGCGGGCAGGGGCCTGCAGCGGGGGGCGGCCACCGCGGTGAATCGGTAGGAGACGCGCTCCTGGCCTTCCTCCAAGAGCGCGAGCGCATTCTGGCCCGCTTGTTGGCCTTGGAGCCCTACGACACTCACCCGCTCACGCACGCCTACGCGCTTGCCGATGGCCTCGTGCGCCTCGTACGCCACCCGTCGTTGCAAGGGCGGCCTGCGGCCTGGGTGCGCTCGTCGCCCCTGGCCTACGCACGCGCAGCCGCCACGCTGCAAACCTTTTCAGAAAACTTCGACCGCTGGCGTTCCTTGTTTCATGGGGGCGACAGACGCGCGCTGCAACGCTGCTCGGAAGCCTCGCGTGCGTTGCACGCCGCCGCGGCCACCTTATCCGACGACCACATTGAGCAACGCATTTTCGATGCCTGCGGCGACGCCCTGCTCGAAAATCCGTTTCTTCTTGCTCTCACTTCGGGCCTGCTTGACGTCACAACCATCGATGGCAAGCCCCTGTTCCTGGTGGGCACCGACGCCGTCGCCGCCCGTTTCGCAAAGCGGCTTTTGGGGCGTTACCCTTTCGAAACCTTCGCGGGTGCGACGGAAACCAATGCGACCGTGGAAGGCGAGCAAGAAGGCGAAGCCAGCGAGGCCACGGAAACAAACGAAACTTCCGAGAACACGCAAACATCCGACTCGCCGGAAAGCTCCGACGCCTCAGAGCTCAGCGAAGATGCGCCTCCAGGCGATTTTGGGGAGGCCCCAAGCTCCATCGTGCCCGACCTCGAAGGCAGCAGCGCAGGAGGCATGGGCGAGGCCCCTTCCAGCGTTGTGCCCGAAGACTCTCACGCCTCAGACTCTCACAACGCAGAATCAGACGGGCCTGCTGCCAACACGTCGGCGGCGCTTCCTTTGCCCACCCATGGCCGGCTCAGCCCAGAAGCCGAACTTATGCGGATGCCTCCAGGAACACTCGCCCGCCAACTTTGGCGCCGGCATGTGGAGAACTGAAGAAAGAAAGGTGCCCTCATGGACGTGCGGTTCGAGAAGGTGGATGCCGCTTTAAAGTCCTTGGCCGTGGGCCTCAGCGCTCCGCCCGCCAACGATCTTGAGCGCGACGGCGTCATCCAAAGATTTGAATACACCTTCGAACTCACATGGAAGGTGGGCAAGCAAACCCTCGGTCGTATGGGTTTGTCGGCAGCGTCGCCCAAAGCGGTCATTCGCCTTCTTGCGCAGAGTGGTTTTCTGGCCGACCCACACAGCTGGATGACATTTTTAGAGGCTCGCAACTATACGAGTCATACGTATTCCGAAGCCACGGCGCAGTGGGTCTTCTCGCAATGTGCACCCTTTTTAAAGGCCGCGCGCGCTCTCGTTGAAAAACTCAAAATGGAAAACGCACGCCCATGAAGTTCGGAGTCTCGGACACCGACTGGGCCCTCATTCAACGTCTTTTTGTGCGAAGTTTTGCTCATGTGAAAACTGCGGAGCTTTGGCTTTTCGGTTCACGGTCTCGTGGCACTCAGGCTCTCTTTAGCGACATCGATCTTCTGGTGAGAGGGGAGGGCGTCTTGAAAAACGACGTTACGCTCTTTCAAGAGGCCCTGGACGACAGCTCACTTCCCTATCTTTGTGACGTTGTTTTTCAGCCAGAGCTCGCACAAGAGTACCAAGAGAAGGTAGAAAACGAGAAGGTTTTGCTCTTCCGTTCAGAACCGCAAAAACCTTGAATTTCGCAAACTGCCAGGCACCACACATGAAGCCAGAGACACACGAGTTTGCGAGGGCCTTGAAAACGCTTTCGGAAGGTTTGGCTCTGCCAAAAACAGTCGTACGCGAAATGGCGCAGAACGGGCTGATTTCTGATGTTTCCTTTTGGCTGCAGGCCATCGATCAACGTGCCTTGAGCTCGCACACCGACAAAGAAGAAGTCGCCAATGAAGTGTACGCCTTCTCTCAATCTTTCCTACCCACTGCGAAGACACTCCTCGAAAAACTCAATTCGTTATGAACTTTGGCCTTTCGAAAAACGAGTCTCAAATTCTGAGCGATCATCTTGTTCCCATTTGGAACACAGGTGCCACAATCTGGCTTTTCGGATCTCGGGCACGCGGAACACACAATGCGTTCTCTGACGTGGACCTCCTTGTGGAAGGGGGCAACCCATCCAAAATAGACCACGCCATCGCGGCCGTTGAGGAAGCTCTGGAGGCTGGGTCATTTCCTTTCAAAGTCGACATCGTGCGGGCATCACGGCTTGCGAAGAGTTACGAAATGCAGGTGATGAAAGAACGCATCCTCTTTCCCAAGCCTTCTTAATCTTCCCTCCAAAGCCTGCGCAGCGCTTGCAAGGCGGGTTCGTGTGTTTTCCGAATGCGCTCCACCATCGCCCTTGCGAAGGCCTCGTCGTAGGTGTGGACAGTGAGATTTCGATCTTCAATCATCTTCACCCATGCGGATTCCTCTCCCACGGAAAGGATGCCGATTCTCCAAGCCGCTTTGAAAACATCTCGAGGCCCCTGGGACTCTATTCCCTGTTCTTTCAACTGGGTTTTCAATGTTGTCCAAGCCAGCTCGTAGGTCATTTCGAAACACTTCACGATGCCAGCAAGGTCGCGTTCATCCACAACGGGTGAAACCAAAGACCGAGAAAGGAGGTCCGCTGCTTTCGAGTAATTCTCAATCTTTCTTTTCAGCATCGTTCATACCTTTTCTTGTTTGCCACGTTCCATCCGCTATCACCTCGAGCCCTGTGGCAAGAATCTCCTCTCTGAAAGAAGTCGACAAAGAAGAGCTCAAATCGACCAAATCAATGCTGTTTAACGTTGGCGCGTTTTCGTGCACATCGGCGCAAAATGAACTCCAGTTCGCATGCTGCAGCGGATCGGATTCAATCGCGAAGTCGTAGTCGGAACGTTCTGAGTGGGTTCTTCTCGCTCGGGAACCAAAAAGCACCACGCGCGTTGCACTCAACTTGGCCTTCGCAGCCCCTGCAACAAAAGCGATGACTCTGTCTTCGGTTTCGGTATCAGGCAAAAGAACGCCTCCACTTCTGTGAAATGAGCGGATTTCCATCGCCTTATACTCGGGTACGGACGCATCGAAAACAAGGTCTTCGCCCAAGGCCATTCATCACCCTCGAAAACCTTGCGAGTTCAGGACTTTTGAGGCGTTCCAGCTTCCCGCAACCCTCCTGTGGGAAGCTGGAAAGGCAACTTAACTCTTCAATACTCACGAGTCCCGGGTTCTCGTTCCGGTCGGCGCGCCCGGCCTGACGTAGCTTGAAATTCCCTGCAACACCGACCGGAACGAGAACCCGGAGCGTTTTTTGTCTTTTTCCCATTTGATCGAAGAAGGTCCTCACTGTT
>JADCJN010000212.1 GCA_020247005.1 Silvanigrellales bacterium | reverse complement strand
GGATTGCATCATCTGTCGGATTCCCCCCGCTGCTGGAGCGCTCAGGACTTCCACAATCTTCTCCATCACGGCATGATCATTTTCTATTATCATTTGTTCGCTCCTGTGCGTTTGTTCCGAAAGGAATTTCGCAGAGGGGCTTTTCTTTTGCCCTGGCTCTCCGTTCATCGTCTGGCACGGGTTTGGCGATTTGTGAAAAAATCGCATTTTCCGAGTCAAACTGCCCGGGGGCTCTGGGAGCAAATTACAGAAACGGGGTTACACCAATTGGGGAACTGAAACTTCGCTCAGAAGTGGCGGAAGCTCTAAGACTTCTGTCACCTTGGAGCCAATGATGGCATCTAGCTCTTTGCGGAAGTTCGAGTGTTTCCCTTTGCTTTCGTCAAGGACTCCAGGACTCCCTTCCTTCAGGAATTTTTCCGTCAAGGCGCGGACTTGAAACTCCTGGAGAGGAAGAGTGGTTTCCAGCCCACGAACGATTTTGGCGAGCAGGGTTGTTTCGGGGGAAAGATCCTGACCACTTTGGTTGGTGACAATGCGCTCGAGTGTTTGGTTTGAGCAGTCTTTGATGCGCAGAACGAGCCTGTCGCGCCCAATCGTGACGTCGTCCGGCAGAGCATTTTCGAACTTGAATGAGCCTGCGTTGTCGAGCGCAGCCTGCTCAATCTCTGTTCCGTCAGCAGTGAAGAGGCCTACAGTTTCATTCTTTTTCTGAAGGCCTGCACTCCTCAAGGAATCGCATTCCTTCAAAGAAACGCCATTGCCACCAGTTGTCACCTTGCCGGAAATGTTCTCTGAACCTGCCTGCGCAATGAGAGCGTTGATTTTTTTGTTGCACGATGAAAATATCAGAAGTGCGGAGGCTGCAAGAATGCTTTGCAACGTGTGCCGTACCCTGAGTTGAGACACCATGGGAAATGTTCTCCCTGCATTACCCTCTTGTTCGGCAGAATCCGCGATTTCTTGAGGATTCTGCGATGCACCCGAAACCCTCAGCTTGAAGGGCTGGCTTGGGTCCAACGCCGTTGCCCCGTTGTAGACCCATTTTTGTGATAAAGAGTGAACTTTGACCGCTTGAGAAAAGGTTCGATAAAAGGGAATTCAACTAAAGGCTTTGCATGACGGATGCGTTGTTCACGTTATCGCTCAATGGAGAGGCCCAGTGGGTGCTCAAACGCACAGCTGGTCACTGTCGCTCGACTCTTCTCCTTTGGCTCCATGGCGGTCCCGGGTCGACTCTCATGCCCTTCGCGAACCTGTCCGACCCTCCACTCCTTCGCCTCTACGACGTCGCGCACTGGGACCAGAGGGGTTCAGGGAAGTCTTTTCGTCCGGGCGCTTCCTCCGAGACTTTGACTCTCGCAACATTCGAAGCGGACCTGGCTTCACTCTTGGCGCAAGCACGAGTGGAATGGGGCTACACCCGTATCGTCTGTATTGGCCATTCTTGGGGTTCACTCCTCGGTTTAAGAGTCTGCGTCCGTTACCCCGGCGCGATGGATGCCTTTATTGGGGTCGGCGTCGTCGTTGACGATGCGGCCTCGCAAGTCATGGCGCGGAAATACTGCCTTCGAGAAGCGACGCTTCGCAAAGACGTGGTTGAGCACAACTGGCTCTCCAGTCTTACAAACGAGCCACTCGTGGGTGGCGCGCGATTACGACTTGCCGCAGGCGTTGCGCGTTTTGGAGGAGTGTTCGGATCTCTTGCAATGGAAGATCTGGGCGCTGCATATGCGGCATCCCCATTCAAGCACTCTTCTGAGGAACCCACGCAGCAGACGTCTGTCGAGAAGCTGGTGGAAGCGCTGTGGCCTTCCATCCTGGCTTACGATTTCGTGGACAGTGTGCGCCATGCCAATTGCCCGTTGCTCTTCATTCAAGGAGAGCTCGACCAGGCGACGCCGGCGGAACTTCTGGAGGAAAAACTCGAAGTCTTGCCGAAGGAGGGTCGTCCTGGCGTCGTTCGTCTGTCGGGCCAAGGTCACTTTCCGTTTTGGGAAAACGCGGAGGGTTTTGCTGGTCACGTGAAAAAGTTTGTCGAGAGCCTGTGAGGACGGGAGCGGGACAGGGGGCTCTCACTCACTCTCGCCGCTGTCCTGGCAGCTCGTGTCGTTTCGAAGGGGCGGCCTCCCGCGTCCATTTTCCACTCCAAAACAGAGAGAGGGCCGAGCAGCGCTGCGCTTGCTCAACCCTCGTTCAGAATATTTGGAGCGGGAAATGGGGCTCGAACCCACAACATTCAGCTTGGAAGGCTGACGCTCTAGCCAATTGAGCTATTCCCGCACGTCAGGTGGGGCGGAGAATCGCCTAAGGTGCACGGGCTTGTCAAGCACGCCACCCTGGTATTGAGTGAGAAGGGCGCTGAGTGCCCAAACCCCGCGCTGAAAATTCGGAGACATCCCGAGCATGAATGGAAAAAACGTCTTGGGCACCGACCTCGTGTCGTGCTGCTTTACGCCTGTCACAGGCTACTTTCGCGACGGGTATTGTCGCACCGACGCCACCGACCACGGTCTTCACATCGTGTGCGCGGTGGTGACCAATGATTTCCTCGCCTTTTCGCGCGCCCGCGGCAACGACCTCACCACACCTCTGCCCCTTCATGGATTCCCGGGACTGAAGGCGGGTGACAAATGGTGCTTGTGCGCGGGCCGCTGGCAAGAGGCCTTTCTCGCAGGAAAGGCGCCGCCCGTGGTTTTGGAAGCCACCCACGAGAAAGCTCTGGAGCTTGTGCGCCTCGAAGATCTTCGTGCGCATGCCGTGGCACGCTGATTTCTTTGTACCTCGAAGCACCTCCAAACCGTTCATGTGACTCGTGTTCATGCGGAAAGAAACATTTCGCATCCGTTCTTTTTTTTGTCTTTCCTCAACTTTTCCTCCCAGGCCCCCGAAACGCAGGAATCGGAGTTCTTTCTGGAGGAAGTCATGGAATTCCATTCTCAAGCGCGTCGTTTGGCGCGCCGATTGTCTCGTTTGAATGAAACGCCTGTAGTGGTGTCGTTGGCTGTTTCGTTGTTGAGCGCTGTATTGCCGGCCTGTGGCAACGTCGAATTCGCACCTGGCAAGCCCTCAGTGGGCACTGATGCTCCTCAAGAAAAAGGCAAACCCGCAAGGGAAGGCCCCCTGGAAGGCGATGCGGGGTCGCGACCCGATGACGCCGACGGCTTGGCGGCCGCACGCCCCAACGCACCTTCTGCACCGCCTCCGGAGGCGACACCAACCCCTTCTGCGGAGATTGGCGAAACACCTGAGCCTCCTGCCGTTGTTGTCCAGAGGCCACAGCCCCTTCCGGTGCCTGTCGAGGTTCCGACTGCGGCGCCTACTGCAGCTCCGACCGCGGGCCCCATTGTGGTCGCCACTCCCCGCGTCGTGACGGGTGACTTGTGCGCAGGACGCGCGGAAACTCTCCGTGTGCTTGTGCTCGACCTCAAGAGTGGTTGGCTCGCGGGCGACGGCGGCGACACATTCAAAGAATTCACATCGACAGCCTGCTCCGCCCAAGTTGAAATTGTTTACGCGCACATCACAAAGCACCTTGTGGAAGGCACCATTTTCTTGCACCCCGACCGTGCCAACATCCTCTCGTGCCTTTCGAATCCGCCAGACTTCCTTGACGCCGTGAAGGGTTCGTACGCGCGGCCGGAACTTCACACGCAGTGTCGAGTGGGGGATCTCTCGTCGTTCCAACAAGTGTGGATTCTGTCTGGCTCCGAGGCCGACGGCGACGATGTGGCGCGTGACTCTGTGTTTTTCACCACGCTCAAGCAAAGGTTGGGGACCTACGCGGCTTCGTCCACTCCTCGCGGGGTGTTCTTCGGTGTGGGTCTTGGGAACACGCAACACGCCAATGCACTTGCGTCGAGCGTCTTTCCAGCCTCGTCGCTCGGTTCTTCCGGAGCGGAACTTTTCGAGGCGCGTCAGTGGGGCGAGCTCGGTCAGTTGCCCGATCCGGCCGCCTTCCGGCGACAGGCACTTGTTCCCTTAGTACCAGCCTCGTCAACGGGTTCGCTGTCCGCAGGAACGTTCGATGCCACGCATCCGCTTCTCAAAGGGCTTTCCAGTTTAGCCGACTACGAGAAGAGCGGGACCTTGGTTCCCTGCAGTGGGGACGCCATCGTCATGCCGAATTTGGGGCGTGGCACAGGGCTCTTGGGCGTCGATGCTTGCGGACAAGCCAGCGTGGCGGCCTTTGGAAGCAAAGGAACACACCGCGTGGTGTTGGATGCGAACATGCCTCGTTTCTACGTCACCCGCCCTGAAGCCTGGTTCAACCGTATCGCCGACTGGCTTGCTCACGCGGGTGAGTGAGCACGTCACGCCGAGGCAAGGTAGACTTTGTGTGTAAGGACCGTGCATACTGCATAGCCCCCACAGGAGTCTTTCGTCATGACGTCTGCAAACGAGCCGTTTGTCCCCGAGCACATGAACGCCGAGCCTGGTGATTTTTCAGGAAATGGCGGTCGCGGACGTTTTGTGTTGATGCCAGGGTCCGATGGACGCGCCGCGCAAATCGCGGAGAGATTTGACGGCGTGCAAGTCAAGCGACATCCCCGCTGTCACAATCTTTACCTCGGGTCGTTGTCCACGGCCGAAGGAAGCCTCGACGTCGCCTGCATCTCCACAGGCATGGGGGGCGCGAGCCTCGACATCATTGCAAACGAACTATACGCGTTGGGAGCTCGTCGGTTCCTGCGCATTGGCACGGCAGGTTCCCTTCAGCCTGAAGTCCTCCGCACGGGCGCAGTTGTTGTTCCAACGGCATCTGTACGCGACGAAAGCACTTCCCTTCGTTACCTTCCCGTCGAAATTCCCGCCACGCCCTCGGTCGAGGTCCTCATGGCATCACATGCCGAGGCGCAAGCAAGCCCGTTTCCCATTTCCTTCGGCGTGATCCACACCAAAGACTCGCTGCACGCGCGCGAGTTTGGCGCGGGTCCCATGGCGGCCGAAAACGGACGTTTCATGGAACTCCTTCGCGCGGGCAATGTTCTGGCATCGGAAATGGAATGCGCTCAACTCTTCACGCTGCGTGCGCTTTGGGAGCGCCGACAACGCGACGAAGGTGGGCCGCAGGTGCAGGCCGGAGCCGTGCTCGCCATTGTGGGCGATGATGCCCCCTTCGCCCCCAAAGAACACCAGTCGCAGGCGATTCAAAAGGCCATCGATTTCGCACTGCGGGTCGTCGCGCGTCTCGAGGGCAGCGCGCGAGCGCTTGAGAAGGCGCAGGCATGAGTGACCTTCCTTCCATTTTAGGTTCACCTTGGCAGCTTGTGTCGTTGGCCGGAGCTGCGCTCGTGCTCATTGCGTTCGCAGGGTCGTCGTTCGGAAAAATCACTGCCAATGGGCGCGCTTACAATGCCTTCAACTTCTTTGGGTCGAGTGCCTTGTTCGCCGCCGCCGTTGCCGCAGGGCAGTGGGGGTTTCTGATTCTCAATGGCGTGTGGGCCCTTGTGAGTTTGCGTGCTCTGTTCCGTTGAAACGAAATCAGTCGACCTGAATTGAACGGCGCACGGCATTCACCAGAGGTCGGCCTCTTTCGAAGTCCTCGAGACTCTGAAGGGTTGTGTCCGCGATGTTTGAAAGGGCTTCGCGGGTCAAGAAGGCCTGGTGGGAAGTGACCAAAACGTTTGGAAACGTCAGTAAGCGCGCAAGAACATCGTCTTGAAGCCCCAGTTCCGAGTGGTCTTCGAAAAAGACGCCCTCTTCCTCTTCGTAAACATCGAGTCCTGCAGAGCCAATGACTCCGCTCTTGAGTGCCTCAATAAGAGACTTTGTTTCGATAAGGGCGCCTCGGCTCGTGTTGATGATCATGACGCTGTGCTTCATGCAGGCGAAGGCCTTGGCATCGAGGATGTGCCTTGTTTCCGGCGTCAGGGGAACATGCAAGGAAACGATGTCTGATTGCGACAGCAGCACATTCATTGGGACGTACTCGACTCCCGAAGTGTCCGCCAAAGTGCGGTCGGGCTTTTGGTCGTACGCAAGAACCCGACACCCGAACCCTCGCATGATTCTTGCGAACACAGCGCCTATGCGTCCCGTGCCCACCACTCCCACGGTTTTTCCGAAAAGGTCGAATCCGACAAGGCCGTCGAGCGCAAAATTAAACTCGCGGACGCGGTTGAAAGACCTGTGGATCTTGCGGTTCAAAGTCAGAATAAGCGCAACGGCATGCTCTGCCACGGCATAAGGGGAATATTCGGGAACACGCGTGATGGCGATGCCGAGCCGCTCAGCGCTTTCCAAATGAACATGATTGAACCCCGCCGACCTCAGCGCAACGACACGGACGCCCCCTTGGTGCAACTGACGCAGAACATCCTCGTTCAGGCGATCGTTGACGAAAGAACAGAGGGCTGGAAACCCTTCGGCGAGCTTTGCGGTTCTCTCGGTCAGGCGTGATTCTATGAAGTGGAGGTCATGGCCGTACTTCTCGTTCGCCACCTCCAATGCAGTTCTGTCGTACTTGTGCGTGTCGAACACTGCGACTTTCATATTCTTGACCTCGTTGTTCCACAGAAGCGCGCATTCAGCTTACGGAGGGTTGATCAAAACAAGGGGCCACGCAACCATGGGGTGGCCTGTGCCCTTGAGCGTGGACTTCGCCATCCCTTTTCAGAGGAATCGAGAGGAAGGTCATCCCATGTACGTCACTGAACACGAGACCCCTGCGTCCTAAGCCTTGGCTGCGCGAGATTTCCTCATGAAGCGGGAAGATCTTCGCGGCCTTCCGCTGGGGATTTTGCTGGCCCTAGAAAGGGATCCGTTGCTCTACCAACATCGGTCGCTCTACACCATTCACAATCGTCCACCAGCCTCGCTTTCATTTCCAGGCGAAGCGGTGATAGGGGCCGCGCACTGGACCCGTCCGCATCCTCTTTGTCTTTCGCCCATGCCACGAGATATCCGCATACGGTGACCCGACTGAAGACGAGGCGATGCTCGCGTTGGCGAGTCGGTGGTTTTTCCCATGGAAGGAGCGGGGGTGAGAAATGAACAATTTGGCTGAGGAACTTGCCGAGCTCAGCTTACTTTCGATACGCCGTCACCCGCTGTGCCTCGAGGCCGTCGATTTGCCGAAGCTTGTAGAACGTTTCAAGGAGTCGCTTGAACGAATACAAACGTGCGGGTTTCAGCATATTGTCCGCGGAAAAAGGGGTCAGATCGAAGCGGCCGCGCTTGTGACTTTCGAAGAGCCTTCGTTTACGGGCGCAGCTTGCTGGACAGGACGACTTCACATTCACCCAGATGCGCCCGAATCCGCCCTTGCGGCAGCAGTCGCGCTTGCCGACTTTGCCCGCACCGTTGAGCAGGATTTTGATGCCAGCATGTCTTATGGCTATCGCGATGTTGCCATCAGGCTTGCACAGGGCGGCCTGTTTGTGCACGCCGTTACCTTTTTGGGCCGGGTAGACGAAGCGTTAGCCAAGTTGCGAGCAGATGCGATTCCGGCGGATTTTGACCGCTGGGGGCTGACATGCGCCCCATTTTGTCAGTGCGAGGACAAAGACGCCGTCGTCGCGCTGCATGGCAGTGCTTTTGAAGAGCGTTACGGCTGGTTTCTCACGAAGCCTGATTTTCTGGTTAAACTGCGAGAGGATTTGAGTAAAGAAAATGCCAAAACGGAAAGCCACTTTGTTATTAAGAATAAAAGACAAGTTGTCGGTTATTTCGCAGGGGGCGTAGACCCGACTCCGCAGTGGGGGCGGCGCGCTGGCATGCACTTCGTACTTGCACACGAGTGGCAAGGAAAAGGCCTTTCGCGGGTCATGTATCGGATGTTGCTCGAAGCTCATGCACGCAACGACGCGCGCGTTTTCTTCGGCGGGACCTCACAGCCTCCTGTTTTGAAACTTGCACGGCAACTGGGGAGAGTTCCAACAGACTGGATTTTTGGCCGAAAGACTCATTTCCCGCTCGACTATTTTCTTTGACCATAGTGCTGCCCACGAAGCTGACGTATGCCTTCCCTTATTCGATGACTTCAACGAAAACACATGCGGCGATAATATTTCTTTAGAACAATGCACGAGGAGTCACCGACTTGAGCCACCGAGACAAACCCATTTACACTTTGCTTTCGTCGCAAGGACCCGCGACGCCAACGGACCCCAGCGATCTCAATTTCCAGAGTCAACTGGCGTTCGAACTTGAGCGCAGAAAACTCGCCTCCGACAGCTCCGAAGGCTTTGCAAAAATGGCGCTTGGTATCCTCAAGGCCCACCCGCGCTTCTCGCAGACGTCTCGCGTGTGTGTCGCGCGCGTGGTTGGACAGATGCGGAGGCTCGAAGTTGTCGACTCCGTGTGCGAAGGCAGTCGCGTCGCCAACACCATGCCAAAGGGCTACGCCTGCTTTATCAGCAACGCCTCAACCCTTCTCAACTTGGAAGCGACGCACCAACGTCTTTTTAGCGACTCGAGTCACATTCTCGAAAGTTTCAAAGAAGCAGGAAAGCCTTCACAACGGAGCATTCGACGCTTGCACACAGCTGGCCTGCGCTCGGGACTCTGCCTTCCGCTGCGTGTCTCGGGGCGCATCGCGGGTTTTCTTTTCGTCAACGCCTCGGCGGCGGGAGTGTTCGACGGTCTGAGCATTGAGCAAGTGCAACCCATTCTCCTTCTGCGCCGTGTTTCGGAATCTTATCTGCTTGAGTCGGCTTCGCTTCCTGATGCCGCCTACCGTTCTCATTTCGGTGCACAAGTCTCGCTCTCCCATGGGCTTTACGATGCCCACTCCTTCAAGCTCGCCCTGGCGTCCGCGTTTTCGACCGCGTTCCACATCCCCCCAGACGTTCGCGTGTCTTCGGAAGCCGATTTGAGGTTCCTGCACTCCGATGACAACTCGGCTTACGCGGTGGCGCGTCTGGTGCAAGGGGTTTGGGGAATCTCTCACCCACCAGCCCGAATCGGCGTGCGCGTCTCCCGTTGGGGTCAAGCCCTGCGTTTCGCCGTTGAATCCATTTCCGGAGACGAGCCCGTCGCCTTCGAATCGGGTCAAGCGGTCGCGTTGTCACATCCCCTGGCCGGGGTCGCGAGCATGTTTGGATTTGGGTTGTCCATCACCGCGTCGGGTTTTGCCCTCGACATGGATTACGACGAGCCCGAAGGCCCGGTCGACTACTCCTGTTGAACCCTTGTGGTCGATTGTGTGAAACGGGACCAGGCATTCGCAAAGAAGGGGCCCGGAGCAAAACCCTCACGCCATTCGAAAGCCTAACCAAGGGAGCACGCCCAAACCGAGGGTAAGAGCTTTGCCGGAGGAGCCATAGGTCACGCCCAGGTTTTGTGCCGTTTCAACAGGCGCATCAGAGGTCTTCAAAATCGGTCACCTGCATGGATGCTCTGCCCGATTATTGGTGTAACCCCGTTTCTGTAATTTGCTCCCAGAGCCCCCGGGCAGTTTGACTCGGAAAATGCGATTTTTTCACAAATCGCCAAATCCGTGCCAGACGATGAACGGAGAGCCAGG
>JADCJN010000211.1 GCA_020247005.1 Silvanigrellales bacterium | reverse complement strand
GCGACAAAAAAAGCAAGGCGTGCGTGCTGACCTACGACAAGGAATCGGAGACGTTCCAAGGTGAGTCGAAGCTCGTTGTCACCTACCGGTCGGTGATGACCTCGGAGTGCAAAGCTGTTTATTCCGAGAACTCCGGACGCTCCAACGTGTCACTGGCCATCACCGCAAAAGGCGGAGAGGGCATGTACGTCGACGCTTTAAAGGTTGGCGACAAATCGTTTGCCTTCGGCGAAAAATATTCCCTGGCAAACGGGAACTTTCAGCGCTCGTTTTCGTCGGACTTGGCCGACAGCTGGGCCTTTCCCTGGGTCGACCAACCCTCGACAGCATCGGTGACGGTGGTGATGGCCAGAGACGAAGACAAGGCGAATTGGCCCACTGTGGTGACCACGGAATTCGCCGCGGATTCCGATTGAAGCGAGTGAGTAGGGCCCTTCACAAGCCCTCCCCCACGGGAGGGGAATCAAAAGCAGCCAGAAGCCGCTTGACCTCGTCTGTCATCATCTGCATGTAATTATATACTAGTACATTGATTTACACACCACCGAGGGCACTGTGCCGTGAACGAAAAGGCCTACGCCGGCGAGCAGTACATTTCCTACCACGACGAAAGCTACCTTCCTTCGGTGGTGCACCTGCAAGGCTGGGCCGGCCAAGGCCAGCTTCACTTCGAACCGTTGACTCCCCTGGGGCGTTCCCTGGCTACCGCTCTCCCCTCCACCTACTCGCCTCACGAAGGCACTGTTGCCGATGAGCGCGAGCGTGTGAAACGGCAGGGCCCCTTGCAGGTGCTCCGCCGCCTGGCTGCAGCAGCGCAGGAGGCCGGCCTCCATCTCCTTGCCATTGTTCCCTACGAACTCGCCCACGTTTTCGATGACCTGGAAACCGACCTTCCTTGCCTCGTCGAATTTCAGATGGTCGACATGGTGACCCTTCCCACACGTGCCCTTCCTTGGGATGCCCTCGCACCCACGCACCCACGCCCCTCTCTGACATTGCTGGAAGACACAAGCCCTGCCTTCCTGCCCGCCTTCGAAGCTTCGCAGGAACACCTCAGGGCGGGAGACGTTTTCGAGATCGTGCTTTCCAGACGCTTCACCTTGAAAACCGACGGACGTGCGCTTTTTGCGTTTCTCGCCGAGCGCACCGGACAGCTGCGTGCGCCTTTTCGATTCGCGCTGTCGTTTCCGCACACGCGTGTGGTGGGAGCAAGCCCTGAGCTTCTGGTGCGGGTGTGCCAGGGTCAGGTCATTTCACGTCCCATCAGCGGGAGCCTCCGCCGCGAAGGCGCGGGCACCCTGACGGAAAACGAACGGACCGAGTTCGAAAAGCTTCTGCAAAGCGAAAAAGAAAAAAGCGAACTCGACATGCTCATTGACCTCGCACGGCACGACCTCCACCGGGTGTGTGAAGATGTCAGGGTCAGCGACTACCGTGAGGCGCTTGTGCTCGAGACCGTCGCTCACACGCAGGCAACCGTCTCGGGAACCTTGCGTGAAGGAAACGACGCCCTCGACGCCTTCCTCTCGTGCTTGAACGCAGGCACGCTTGTGGGCGCTCCGAAGCGTAAAGCCATGGAAATTATCCGGACCCTGGAAGGCACGCCGCGTGGCTACTACGGCGGCAACCTCATTCACCTTCGCCCCAGCGGCGACCTTCGCGCCACGATTCTTATTCGCACGTGCGTGCTGGAAGGCGACCAGGCACGTCTGCAGGCCGGCGCCACCGTTTTGGTGGAAAGTGACGCGCGTTACGAATACTGGGAATGCGGGGCGAAAGCGCGGGGACTCCTTGCCCTTCTGGGCGCGCAAGATCTTGCTTTTTCCGATGCGGATGACAACCCACCTCCCATTGTGCAGACGTCGCGGGTGGACCCCGCCGACGTGCGACTTTTTTTTGGAGCAGGGTATGGCTCCGGACAAAAAAACCGAACCGAAAAAACAAGCCTCCGGCTTTTGCTTGTGGACAACGAAGACAGCTTCACGTTCAACCTGGAAGCCCTGCTCGCCTCGTTTGGCTGTTCTCTGACCGTGAGGCGCAACCGCCTGCCCATTCCCGACCTTTCGGCCTTCGATGGACTCGTGTTGTCGCCAGGACCTTCGGCTCCCGCCGACGCCGGTTTTTTGCTCGACTACGTACGGCAGGCCGCCGGGAAGCTTCCGGTGCTGGGCGTGTGCCTCGGCTTTCAAGCCATGGTGGAAGCGCTTGGTGGCGAACTGGGACGGCTTGAGGCACCCCTGCACGGAAAAGTGCGCCACGTTCGGCAAACGGAAGGCGCTGCGCATCCCTTTTTCGCCGGGTTGCCCGAATCCTTCCCGGTCGCAAGGTACCATTCTCTTTATGCGCGCACTGTACCGCCCACTTTGCGCATTCTTGCGTCCGACGAAAGGGGAGTGCCCATGGCTCTGGCCGCGCACAAAACAGAGGGCGCTTGGGAAGGCTTCTTCGGCGTCCAATTTCATCCTGAGAGCTTCCTGACGGGTGAAGCAGGCACGATTTTGATGCGCAATTGGCTAGGCTCCGTGAAGCGCATTGCGGATGGCAAGAAAGGAACGGTCCCATGACGTGCGAAGAGGTTCTGGACGCAATTCTGAAGGGCGAGCCCACCCTCGCCTTCCTCGAACGCACACAAAACGGACTTGACCCTTCCGCACTGGCAAGCCTCGTGCGCGCCCTGAGGGCGACCGCAACCATGCCGAAAGGTTTGGTGGATGTTGCCACGCTCCCCCAATGGGACGTGATGGATGTGTGCGGCACTGGGGGGGCGAAAGGCAGCCGCCTCAACACGTCCACTTTGACGGCCCTGTTTTTACCTGACCTAGGCCTGAGGGTGGCAAAGCACGGAGGGCGATCGGCCAGCGGAAAAAAAGGTTCGCTCGACCTCCTCGATGCATTGGGCCTCAATCCCGAGCGGAGTTTCGAAGCGGCGCCTGAAACCCTGCGGTCGAGCGGGCTTTGTTACCTTGGCGCGGCGTTCACCTACAGCTGTTTTGCTCGGTACGCCCCTTTGCGCAAGGCCTTTGGGAAGCCAACGCTCTTTAATCTTCTGGGGCCACTTCTGAACCCGACGCCATTGCGAACGCGGCTTTTGGGCTGCCGAACGCATGCGGTGCAAGACCTTCTTGCCGAAACGCTTCTTCATTTGCACGAGAACGCACTTCTCGTGTGCTCGGAAGACGACGAAGGCCCCTTGGATGAAGGTGCTCCGTGGAGTGAAACACGGCTTGTGTGGGTGTCTTCGCTCGGCAGAAAAGAAATGCGCCTTGAGCCCTTCGAGGCGAAACCCGCCCTGCGCGAAGACCTCTTTTCCGACGGCGTGGCCGCCGCTTTGGCCCTTCTGAACGGCGCTCAAACACGGGAGGCCGAAAGCGCCGCACGGATGGTGGGCTTCAATGTGAGCTTGGCCGTTCTTGCGGCTGGGCAAAGCGCAGGGGCACTGCGGGCCACGGCGTGGCACAATGCAGACATTTCCAAAGTGCGACACGCTGTTCATACGTTGTATGAAGATTTTTTGGCGGGCAGGCATGCCCTCGTGGAAAGAGCCCGCGCACGCATTGCGAGCCTCTCGAGCCTTGTGAAGCTCGATGGCCTCATCCACGCCAATTCTCCAGTGAAAGTGCCTTCGAATCTTGTGAGCGTCCAAACACAGCTGAAATTTGATACTGAAAGAGGGGCTGAAATTGGGCTTGAATCAAAAGCGCCTGCGGCGATTGCGTTTCCTTGGCGTGCAGATAAGGGCCTTCTGATTGCGGAAGTGAAACGCAGCACGCCCACGCGCGGATTCTCGTCGGCGCTTTCTCTTGCCGACCGCGTGCGGGCCTACGACGCTGCAGGAGCCGACGCCCTAAGCGTGGTCACACACCCGTCGTTTCAAGGCGACCTCTCCCTTTTGCGCGAAGTCAGGAGCCTCACACGAAAGCCCCTGCTCGCAAAAGACTTCATTCGCACCGAAGAGGAAGCCGTGGCCCTTGTGAAGGCAGGTGCTGATGGTGTTCTTGTGCTTCTCGACCTTGTTGGAGAAGACCAAGCCCGTCGACTTGCCAGGGCAGTGACAGCCGCAGGCGCAACGCCCTTTGTGGAAAGCACCTTCGAAGTTCCCTCATTTGGCGTTCCCATGTTGAACTCCCGAAACCTTTTCACCTTGCGCGAAGGCCGCGAACACCGGGACGCGCTGGCAAGACGCCTTCCGGCAGGGGTGCCATTCGTGCTTGCAAGCAGCCTCGCGACGCCTGAAGACGCCGTTCTGGCCCGCGCCCTCGGAGGTGCGGTGGTGGTGGGAGGCGCGCTGATGGAACTGGGTGACAGCCGCAGTGTGGAAGCGTGGATAGCGCGCGCCAGAGCTGGTGGCCTGTTGAAAGCCTGCGGCGCGCAGGATGCCGACGATGCCCGAAGCGCCTTGGCTGCGGGTGCGAGCCTGGTGGGGGTGAACCTCATACCAAGCTCGAAGCGGTGTTTGCAAAAAGAAGCCCTTGCTGGGTTTTTGGAAGACGACGCCCTGCTTGCACGCACAGTTTTTTTGACCGACGCCCACACTCCACGAGACTTGGTTGACCAAATCAACTCGAGCGGAAAAGCGTTCGCTTACGAACAGTGTTACTTCTCGCCCAGGTTGCTGGGTGCCAAGGGGCTTTTTCATGTAGGTGCCGTGGCGTATTTGGAAGAGGGTGCGAATTCATCCTGCCCCTCGCCCCGTGCGCGTGCGCGCATTCTCGACAGCAGTCTGCCTGGAAGCGGCAAAGTCGAACCTTATGTTTCACACGGCCTTTCGACTCCACGCCTGCCCACCTTGTGCGCCGGCGGCGTGAGCCCCGAAACTGCAGAGGCGCGCGCAAAGGAAGCGCGCTTGCGAGGGCATGCGGTGTGCGGCTTCGACGCGGCTTCTGGCGTCGAAAGGCGTGGAGCTCAGGGCACTCAAAATCAGGATCAACGGTCGGGTTTTGACCCCGACGCCGTGGCCTTCCTGGCAACTTTAGCGAGGGAATTGTGAAACACCCACCCTCTCACAAGGAAACTCACCCCATGACCACGCAGGCGCCTTATGCCCAGAGAATGGAGCTTTCGCAGGCCTTTGCGCCTCCCTTGCTCAAGCCCGCCCTCGAACGCCTCGAGAAAGGCTTCGCAGCCTACCGTGCCGACGCCGGCCAGACCGCCGAATTCGCCGACCTCCTGCGGACGTTCGCGGGAAGGCCCACGCCTGTCACGGAAGCCACGAATCTTTCCCGAAAGTGGAAGGGACGGGTTTTTTTGAAACGGGAAGACCTCGTGCACGGTGGGGCACACAAACTCAACAACGCCCTTGGGCAGTGTCACCTGGCCCGCTTCATGGGTTTTTCCGAGGTCATTGCG
This sequence comes from Silvanigrellales bacterium, assembly GCA_020247005.1. Taxonomy (GTDB): domain Bacteria; phylum Bdellovibrionota_B; class Oligoflexia; order Silvanigrellales; family Silvanigrellaceae; genus JADCJN01. The sequence continues at coordinate 8,630 of JADCJN010000211.1, read as the reverse complement.
GAAACGGGCGCGGGCCAACATGGCGTCGCCACGGCCATGGCCGCTGCCAAGCTCGGCCTGAAGGCGCGCGTGTTCCAGGGAAAAAAAGATGTCGACAGACAACGCCCCAATGCGCTGCGCATGCGGCTCTTCGGCGCCGAGCTCATTCCTGTGACCGATGGACAAGCGACGCTCAAAGAAGCCGTGAATGCCGCTATGCGAGAATGGGTGGCAACCTTTCGGACCACGGCGTACTGCCTCGGTTCGATTGTGGGGCCACACCCGTATCCGGGCCTCGTGCGCCATTTTCAGTCGGTGATAGGCCAAGAGGCGCGCGAAGAAATGCTCAAACGTTTAGGTGGCAAGCACCCCGACGCCGTGTTCGCATGCGTGGGAGGCGGCAGCAATGCCGCTGGCGTTTTTTCGGGTTACGTTGAGGACGCCTCTGTGCGTCTGGTGGGCTGCGAAGCCGCGGGCGCAGCAAGCCTCACCCACGGAACTTTGGGCATTCTGCATGGAATGGAAACCCTGTTACTTCAAACGGAAGAGAGGCAGATTGCCGACACCCACAGCATCAGCGCGGGCCTCGATTACCCTGGGGTTGGCCCCTGGCTCGCCGGTTTGAAATTGGACGGAAGACTCGAAAGCGCAGCCATTGACGACGACGCCAGTTTGGCGGCTCTGGTGGAGCTTGCACGCGACGAAGGCGTGCTTTGCGCCTTGGAGTCGGCGCACGCCGTTGCCGGTGCGAAGTTTTTTCTGCAAAAGAATCCGGGAGCCACTGTGCTCGTGAACATCAGCGGTCGAGGCGACAAAGATCTCGACATCCTTTTGCAGAAAGGTTTGGGCACGTAATGCGAGTGGGAATTTACCATACGTTGGGCGACGGACTTCACACCAAGGAGGACGCTCTCGCAGCGAGCGTCGACATTCTCGAAGGCGCCGCCGAAGGCGGCGCGGCCCTTCTTGAAATTGGCTTGCCTTTTTCCGATCCGCTGCTCGACGGCCCGGTGATTCAGGCGAGTCACGGGCGCGCCTTGGCACAGGGGGCCCACTCCTGGAAAGACCTCTGCAAGGCTATTTCTGAAATCCGCAAGCGCTGCCCCGAAACCCTCCTTTCGGTGATGACGAGCGCTCAACTGCTGTACACACCGGAACGCCGCGCCGCATTGCCGAAAGTGGATGGCCTCCTGGTCACCGATGTCGAAGCGCAAGCGGAGTGCCCGTTCCCCCTTCCCTCGCCACGCGTGTGGTTTCTGTCGCAAGACGTCGCGCAGCGCGAAACCTTGGCGGCACCACGCGAAGACATCAGCATGGTTTACCTCACACGCTTGCAGGGCGTGACGGGGGAAGGGCAAAAGGCAGCGCCCGAAACGCAACAAGCTGTGAACAGAATACGCACCGTGTTGGGGCCGAACATTCCCATTTGGCTCGGCTTCGGAATTTCCTCGCGTGCCGATGTTCTCGAAGCTCAAGACTTCGGAGTCGATGGCGTGGTAATAGGCAGCGCCTTTGTGCGTGCCCTCGCGGCCGCAGCACCGGCTCGCGACGCTTTAAAAGCGGCTGCTGCGGCTTGGGTGCGCGGCGTGATGCCCGTGTTTCTTTGCGCTCTGTTGGGTACACACGCCTTGGAAAGCGTGGCAAGCACCTCGTTCCCGCAGGCGCACACATTTGCCCTCGCCCAAAATGAACAGCCTGCCCTGGCTGTTTCCTCTTCTGTCGACTGGATCCAGCAGGCGGCCCTTCTTTCGCCGCGGGAAGCGCAGCTCAACCCAAACAACGTGGCGCGGGTTCCCAGGTGGACGCTCCTTTCGCAGGTTCGCCCCGACGCCAAGGTAGAATTTGGACGCATGCTTTTCTTGGTGGCCAGGCCTCGTGTCACGTTTTCGGCCTCGCGCGTCGACGCAGCGAAGTCTCCCCTTCCAGGAGCGGTGCGCACCACAGGCACCCAGAGCAACGTGGAGAAACGTTGGCAAGAAGCCTTCGGCACGTTGACGGCGAGCGATTCCCTGGCTGTGACCTATGGCATTCAGAATTATCAGTGGGGTTCGGCAGAAAGTTACAGCCCCACGAACATTCTTTACCCCGAGCCCCAGTTCGACAAGGGCCTCTACACCGAATTCGCAGGTCAAGAGATGCTCCGCATAAACCTTTCTGCGGGGCAGTGGGGAAGTTTAGTGCTCTTGGGGCGACCTGGAAAAGACGAAACACCCGCCGTCACCCTTGCAAAGGCGGAGGTTTCTTTCAATAGCGGAAGCGATTCTCTGGGACTTGTGTTTGCCGGAGGAGAAAACAGGAAGCCCGGATTCGGTGAAACGTTTTCTTGGAATGTGACAGACGCCTTGCTTGTTTTTGGCGAGGCGTTCCACACCAAAGAACCGCAAGGCATCGAGACCGTCACAACCGACGTGGCCTCGCCTGTGGCCGGCACCCCCGCGCTGCGCACCCGAGTGGTGAAACCAAAGTCGGAGAGCGACTTCTTGAGAACCACAGCGGTGGGCGGGTTTCGCGTGGGCTTTGCGGACGGCAGTGAGTGCCGACTCGAAGGGCTTTACAACGAGCATGGTTTGAAACGTCGCGAAGTGGAGCGCGCTTACGCGAGCACGGAAGGATCGAACCCCGTGGCCGGGGCAAACACCGCAACACTGCTGCGGGCCTCAGGACGTCTACTTGCCACACAGGCTGTCTTTGGCTCAGTGCGCATCATCGACCTGCCTCCTTCAAAGTCCATTGCGTTTTACGCACGCGGCACTTACTTCCCTCAGGACGTTTCCTATGTGGCCCTTGCCAGTGTGGAGTTCGCGTGGAAGGATGACACGACTTTCTTCGGGACGTTTCTGCACGCCGACCACAGAAAAAACACATTCGCCATGAATTTTGCGAAAAAGGCGGGAACGGCCGGAGTGAAGATGTCTTGGTGAGCACGGCATTCTAAACCGGCCTCCGGGACGAGACTTCGAAACTCGACGAGGAGGACTTCCCCTTGAACATCCGAACTTTGTTTCTTCTGTCGGTCGCGACCGGCTTTTCGGCCCTTTGTCTTTCGCCCGTTGCCACGGCACAAAACGCGCCCTCGGCGGAAGAGATTTTGAAAGAGGCCGACCGCGCGCGCGGCGGTATTGCGGAAGGGCTCACCTGGACAGTGCGGGTCGATTCGACGGAAGAAGGCACGCAAACCGATCGCACCTACAGCGTGAAAGCGAAAGGGCTCAATGCGGTGGCGGTGTGCCAAGCTCCGGCACGACTGAAGGGGGAAACACTCCTTTTTAACGATCGCACCCTGTGGTTTTTTAAGCCCGGCTTGAAAAAACCCGTTCCCATTTCTGCGCGCCAAAGACTTTCAGGGCAAGCGGCCAATGGCGACATTGCGTCGACCAATTATGCACGCGACTATGAAGGCACTATTGTGGGCGAAGAAACCATTGCGGGCCAGAAGACCTGGAAGCTTGAACTCCAAGCGCGCACAAAAAACGTGACCTACGATAAAATTCGTTACTGGGTGGACAAAGAAAAACGCGTTGGCGTAAAGGCCGACTTCTTGACTCTCAAGGGCGAGATGTTCAAGTCGGCCACGTTCGAATACAACAACGTGTTAAAAAACGCGGGCAAGGCGTTTCCTTTCGTCAGCAAAATGACAATTCTGGACGCTGTGACGACAGGAAACAAAACTGTCATTACGTACACAAGCCCTGCCCCCGAGGCGCACGCCGACAGCGCATTCAATGTGAATAACCTGGCAAGGTAGGTTTCACTTTCCAAGCAAACCGTCGCGGAGGGCTTCGTTGGGAGGATTCTTGCCAATGAAAATGGCAAGAACTTGATCGGAGAATCCGGCCTTTTTCACTTCCACCTTGCGAACACCTTCGTGCCACACCACAACGGCTTCTGGCGTGAGCTGGAATTGCAAGGTTTGCCCTTCCTTGCAGTCTTCCATGGCCGCGTTGAGGGTGTCGACGTCGGCCTTCATGCTTTGGCAAGCTATGCCCGAGCAATTTTTTTCGAAACCTTCCGACCACGCCTTGCGCATGTCTTTTGCACCGACGTCGCGCAAAAAGCGGAGCTTTAAAAGCTTATGCGACTGCGAAGCCGCCAGAATTTCATCTGCCGACTGTGCCTTTTTTTCAAGGTAGAGGGCGCCCACGTAGACCTTGAAAATGGCAAATTTACGAAGACCCAAACCGTTGAGAACGAACTTGCGCCCGTCCATGTCCAAAGCATCATCGAAGGTGACGTCGGCAAGCTTCGCTGCCGAGGCCGTGTGAGGACGAGCAACCACAGCAAGGGTTGACAGGGCAGCCATTGCTGAAACCAAAGCCTTCTGAACGTTCATAAAAGTTCCTTCCTGTCGAAACGACGAGGCATGATGTTTGCGCCTGGTTATCGTGCAGGGCAGACACGAAATCAAGTGCCCACCGGCGAGAGAAGATAGCAACCTGCCTCGCGAAGGAGCGGTGTTTCCGAAACCGCGATGAATGCACCTGTGTCGACTGTGAGGCCCAACCCCGCTGCCTGCGCATTGTTCTCTGAAAAACGTAACAGCCCCTGCTCAAAAACCAACCCCTCGTGTGCAAGGAAAGGAGAAGCCGCCAGCAGCAGTGCGCCGTCAAGATCCGCCAAGAAGGGACGCTCGCCCCTCGCGTAGGCGGGATGATTTTGAAGAAACGCAGTGCTGGCATGGAAGGCTGCCATAAGACTCGCCTGGCACTCCAACATGCACGACGCCAAAACGCCCACCCCAGCCTCGGCGCACACATCGCACCAGTCGAGAAAGCCCAGAGGACCTCCTGCTTTTGCGAGCTTCACGACGACGCCGTCGCACGCTTCCTGTTCGACAAGGAAACGACATTGGGCAAGCGACATGGCCGCTTCGTCGGCATAAACCGGCGTGCGGAGGGCCTTGGCCACCGCCTTGAGGCCTTTCCAATTGTCGCGCGCCACCGGTTGCTCGACGCACTCAATCAGAGTCCCGTAAGCGTCTTCCATGCTTTGAAAGAAGCGTATGGCCTCCTCGACTTTAAACGCCTCGTTGGCATCGAGACGCAAACGGAGGGAAGAGAGCGACAACGCCTGACACGCCTTTGCAAGTGCATCGACACGCAGGGCATCGAGAGACGCGTCTCCCGAAAGTTTCACTTTGAAAGAGGGGAAGCCCTGACGCGCAAGGGCATGAAGACGAAGTGCCATGGCCTCTGGAGCATCGATGCTCAAAGTGACATCGGTTGCGAACCCACGCGGTGATTGAGAAACAAGCGGGGATGACGCAAGCAGCGTGTGCAAAGGAGTGTTTTGCGTGCGCGCAAGGAGGTCGAGCAGCGCGGTTTCCAGCGCACCCTTGCCGCATGTGTTGTAAGCGGCAAGCTTGTCGAGTTCTTGCCGGAGCGCACGAACCTCTTCCACACTCCGAGGAAGCTGCCTCCCTTGCAAAAAGGGAACGACGGTGTCGCGGGCGAACGCAAGAAGCGTGCCCGTCGTTTCCCCCGTCAGGGGCAACGTCGGCGGCGCTGAACCCAAACCACGCCGACCGGAGTCGTCTTCGAGAACGAGAAGAACGTCACGTGCCGTTGTCACGCGCCTGAGCGCGGTGACGAAGGGAACATGGAGAGGAAGAGCGCATTCAAAGAGGGAAAGTTGCGGCATAGACCCCCCATCAAGCCAATGGAACCCGTATTCTTCCCACCCAGAGTACGGGTTGGGATTCGGCGGGGCCAGTGTCGGCGCCTTTACGTGTGACCTGAAAACACCAAGAAATGACAAAGGAAATTTATTTTCTCCTGTCATTGAAGCCGGAAAGAAGGAGGGGTCCTCATCTTCTTTCAAGTTTCCGTCGATGACGGGGATTGGGAGGACACCATGGGACTCAAACCTGGGCCAGTCACATTCGGAACAGTGTCGTCTCCGCAGGGGTCGGCGAAACAACACATGACGCGTGTAAAAGAATCGCTGCGTCGTGGTTTGTCCTCCTTGTTTTCAACCTTGCTCTTGGGCTCGGTTCTGATTGGCGGATGCGTCCAGAAAAAAGCGGAACCTGAAGCTAGCGCCATTGAGTTTGAGGGACTTTCTCGACTCGATACCCTGAACGCAGGCGTTTGGCGCGTCGTTTGGAAACCGATTACAGCCGTCACCGATGTGACTTACCTTGTGTACCAACGTTCCGAAACGGGAACTTACGACGAGTCGGCTCCCGTAGCACGCACGCGCGAGCATGCGTTTTTGTCGCCTGACTTGAGGTTTTCAAATTCACAATGCTTCATGGTGCGAGCTCTGGTGGGTGACGACGCCATTGATGCCACCTTAACGAAGGAAATTTGCACCAAGCACAAGCCCTTTGATTTCCAGGGTATCACAACCATCACACCACTGGACTCGGACGGTTACGTTCTGAGCTGGTCGGCAGGTGGTTTTGGTTCGCGAGAACTCTCGTTTGAAATCAGGCGGCGTGAGAAAGACTCTGAAAATACGGTGCTCGTCGGCGGCACCTCAGAAAACTATTTCGTGGTCCGCAGCACGCCCGCCCAACCCATCGACACCTCGAAGAACTATTGCTTTCGCGTCAACTTCGTTCACGACAAAGTAAAGGACACAAACGAACGCGAACTGTGCACTGACACCGCCATTGCCTTCGAAGGCATTCAAGCAGCCAAGTTCGTGCCACCGGACGTTGCCGAACTCACATGGACGGTGCCGAAATCGGAGCGATCCAAAGTTTCCATGTTCCGCATTTACCGGGTGCAGGGCCGGGAGCGCCGCTCGCTCCTTACGGAGATTCGCGACGCGAAGCCCGATGCCGACGGCGTCTACCGTCACCGTCTTTCCGGAGTTTCTTTGGAAAGCCGCTTCGACCTCAGCGTGAAGGCAGTGAGCAAATCGGTGGGTTTGGAAGATGCGAACGCGCGCGTCCTGAATTTGTACAGTGCAAACAGCGCTCCACAGACTGTTGTGTACGACAGGACGTCGAGCCAGTGCGCCACTCTTGCCGCTCTGGAAGACTCTGGCAAAAGCCCCGCCGAAGCACTTGGAGTCGCCACAGCGGCTGCCCTGACTTCGAAATGCCACGTCAGCATTCAGGCCACGACCAAAGTTGACGCCAACGGGCGCACCGTGCCCGACAACATCACGTGCAAAGCCACATTCACCGACCCTGACGACACGCAGTTGCGCGTGAGACCTCGTTTTTACTTCCGTGCTCGGCTTCCTGGTGCAGAACGCCCGGTGGTGCTCAGAAAAGTAGACGCAAAAGGATTTGTTTCCCTCGACAAAAAAACCCGCAAAGCGACAGCTTCCGCCACCTACACCATTGACCCGGCCGTCGACAAACGCGGTTCAGACATCTTCTGTGAAGTCGTGGTGAACGACACTCTTGTGGATTCCGAAGCCGTGGTTTCTGACATCGTCTTTTTGCCCGACTCGCCACCCCTGTCCACAGGCCTTTTCGTGTCGAAGCAGCGCCGTTTTGTGAGTGCTACAGCGGGCAGTTCTCACTACTACGGCGCACCCGAAGGCGAACCCGGAAATACCGGAGACACCTGTCTTGTGCCGCAAGGCGCCGGATTCGTGCAAAATCCCGACACGCGTGACATTTGCGAAGACACCACCATTGAGATTTTGATTAAGGCCGCCAACGTTCCTGAAACCCTTCTTCAACCGGGCAAGGAAGCTGAATTCGACCAATTCTTGGGAGAGGTCGATTACACCCGCAAAGACTTGGGCGTAGACTACACGTCGTTTTACGCAGTGTCGAACAACCGCTTCCGATTGGGTTACATTGACCCCGACCCGGGCGACAAGGCCTCGCGGATTGAAATTGATCCTGCCAGTGTACGCAACGGAACCGTTTTGGGTTCAAGCTGCCTGGAAGGCGCCTGCACGGTGACTTTCCGCTTCAAGAAAGACTACAACTCCGGTCACGTGTACGGCGATCGCGACGCGCAAGGCGCACTCGTACCCCATGCCGAGTTCCTTTACCGCATTCGAACGAACGAGCCCTCGAGCGAAGACGGCGTCGATGCGTTTGGCACACCCCTTTCGGAAGTGGGTTGGACGAAATGGGCCAAGGCCCAAATTGAAGTCACCGCCGTGGACGAAGAGCCCATTGCCACAGGAATTACGGTTGCAGCCGTCGAAGACATCGTTCAAAAAATTGTGATTTGCGAAGATTACAACGACACCGACCCCGAGTGTTCTGCTGGCAAGACCCTCGCTCTCGACCCAGACTCTGCGACATCAGGCTTGCGTTACCTTTCTGGACGCGGCAAAGGGTACTTCGACCTTGAGGCCGACCCCGTTGTGAAGGTTTTGCCGCGCACCATGCTCGACCCAGCGAAGGCGAAGTGGGTGCGCCCCGCTTCAGGCGTCACAACTCCCGACCCCACCATTTCGAGCCACTGGACCGACCTCGCCGGGGCCGACGTCACCGATGAGACCAAAGACCAAACCGCAGGCCACTTTCCCTTCAAGTGTGACAAAGTGGCACGCAAATGTGTGGGCTACCTGCGGCCGGCCCTCCAGGCCAACAGCGACAACATGGGCGTGCTGAATGTTCCCTACGACCTCTGGGTGGAAGTGGACACCGCTTCGAACCCCGACCCTTCGTATGTGGGACGTTCCACCACCGACAGAATGCGCAAGAGCGTGACCAACGCCAACATTTCTGT
>JADCJN010000210.1 GCA_020247005.1 Silvanigrellales bacterium | reverse complement strand
GGCCACGCGGACAGGAAGCCCTGTGCGCGAGGGCCTCTCGGATTCCCACCCGCTGTGGTATTTCACGTCCCAGTCCCCAGGCAGAGCTTCACTGGGGTAGCCTTCAAACTCGGCAAAAAGCAGTTCCAGGGGCTTGCCCGCACAGTGGACAAGGGTGTTCAACCGCCCTCGGTGGGCCATGCCAAGGCAAATTTCAGCGGCTCCCACCCGCGCGGAAACGTCGATGAGGGTTTCAATGGCGACAATTTGCGCGTCGGCACCTTCAATGGAAAAACGCTTCTTTCCAATGAATTTTGTTCCAATGGTTTTTTCCAGGGCGTCGGCTTTGGCAAGTTCGGCGAAGAGGCCACGTTTCGTGTCTGCACTCGGAGCTTTGTAAAGCCCCGACACCTGCGCATGGAGCCAGGCACGTTCGTCGGGGTCGGCAACGTGATCGAACTCGACACCCACCGACTGGCAATAAAGTGCCTCGAGTTCGCGAATGAGCTCGTGCAGCGAATGGCCCTCGTCACGGCTGGAAAGCCCCGCCAGCAGCCCCGCGCGCGTGGGGCGCGTGAGCATGTCTTTGGTGAGCCCGTGCGTTTCGGGGAGCAGCGAAGCCTGACCCGCACGTTCAAAACCCAAAGGGTCGGTTTTGGCCTGAAAGTGGCCATAAGATTTGTACGCCATGACGAGGCTGGCACAGCCGAGCTCGAAAACGACGTCGACGTCTGAAGCTGCACCTGCGGGGCGAGGAGCCGCCAGGGGCTCGCCACCTAAGAGCTCCGTGCGAGGACCGAGCGCTTGGGTGGCGAGGCCGAACCCCTCGTGAAAGCCCTCGAAGTAAGCCCTCCACTCTGACGAAACAGAAAGAGGATCGGCAACGTATTTTTCGAAGACCTCTTCCACGTAACCAGCGTTGGATTGGAAAATGCCGCTGAAACTCGAGCTCAAGAGAGACCTCCACGCTGCCTGACCCATCTTCCGCACCAGGCTAACTTCCGGCGATGGGTTTTTTATAATTTTGCTCGCGCGAATCTATTCTAAAGGCCGCCGATTTCAATGGGTCCAGGACTTTCCTGCCGACTTGCGCCAAGGAGGCCTCAACTGGCACCGCCGCGTGGTCATTCCTCTACGTAGAGCGTTTCGCTTTGCGAGTCGTAGGAAAAAAGGTCCACATGGCGCGCCCACTTGAGCATGGCCTCAAATTGAATTTCGGGGTCTTCGAAGGGCAGCATGAGGACGAGCTGCTCGACGGCAATGTTTTTCTCGAGCCCTTCCTCGCCGTGGCCCCGAATGACCTCGTACAGATTCGACACCACAGGAAGCGACTTCACCGCGGTGCGAAGAATGGCCTGCCGGGTTTGGGGGTCTTGCTCCGACACATACTCACGACCAAGCTCCGTGAACACGAGCCTTGTTCCTGGGGTGTTGATGAATCCCAGCATTTCCGCCGAAGCCACTGCGGGGAGCATTTGGTCGACACTTTGCCCCATTTCGTCGGCGAGGTCGTAGAGGTCCATGGCCCCTTTTTCTTCCGAGAGGCGGGCTAAAAGCCCCTCGACCAGCACCAAGTTCGTGTTGATGAGCGGCTTGACACGGCGCATCGGGCGGAAAGTGCCCGGACTTTGGCCTCCCGAAGCGCTCGCTCCCGTGCCCGCCGCGGCGTGTGTGCCTCCGCCCAATGTCTCGTCGACGGGCAGGGTCTGAAGATCGTAGTGAGAGCCCGTGAGCTTGTCGAGATGCAGCTCGCCGAAGGTGCGCTCAAGATGCGCCTCGAGCTCTAAATACTCACGCGTGCTCGAGTTGCGGGGGCGCGTGAGAGGCACCTCGATGGTGCGGTAAATGGAGCCCGGTCCGGAACTCAAAATGACGATGCGATCGGCAAGCTGTAGGGCTTCCTGCAGGCTGTGGGTCACAAGGACAATGGAGCGGATGGTGCGAGACGACTGCATCCAAAGCCGACCCATTTCCGCGCGCAGCGACTCGCCCGTCAGAGGGTCGAGAGCCGAGAAGGGTTCGTCCATAAACATGACCATGGGGTCGCACACCATGGCGCGCGCGATGCTCACGCGCTGCCGCATGCCCCCGGAAAGTTCGCGAGGGTAGGCGTCGTCGAACCCTGAAAGGTTCACGAGCCCCAGAATGGCGTCCGCTTTTTCCTGGCGCTCTTTGCGGGAAAGGTGTGCAAGTGCGACCTCCACGTTCTCGCGTACCGTGAGCCAAGGAAACAAAGCGAAGTTTTGAAACACGAACGAAACAAGCTGTTGGTTCTTGGAAGGAGGCTGCGCGAAGCTCACTTGCCCGCGCTCGGGCTTCACGAGGCCTGCCATGCAGCGCAAGAGTGTGGACTTGCCCGACCCAGAAAGTCCGAGCACGGCCAGGAACTCGCCGTCGTTCACATCGAGGTTGATGCCCTCCAGCGCGGTGAATTGGGTGCCGTTGGGTCGCTGGAAGTCTTTACACAGCGCGCGCACGGAAATAAGCACCTTGCGGCTTGGGGTGTCTAAAGACATGGTCATTTCACCTTCTCGACGTGTTCATGCAGCGTGCGCCAGAGTGATCGGTTGATGACCACCAAAGCGATGGTGATGACGATGACTGCCGCCACCAAACGCGGAAAATTTCCTTCGGCGGTGGCACGCGAGATTTCGCCACCAATGCCCGGTGCCCGCAGCGAGCCTCCAGGGTAGGAAACCATTTCGGCCACAATGCTCGCATTCCACGAGCCCCCCGCTGCCGAAATCCACCCCGTGACGAGCGAAGGGAAAATGGCGGGAATGTAAAATTTTGTGAGCTTCTGCCAAGGCGAGAAACGATAGATGCGTGCCACGGCTTTGAGGTCGGGGCTAATGCGCGACGCTCCTGAAAGGACGTTGAAAAGCATGTACCATTGGTTGCCGATGGTCATCAGAAGCATCGCCACCACGCCCGCCGGCATTCCAAACTTCGCCACCGAAAAGACGATGAGCGGGTAGAGCACGGGAGCGGGGAACGCTGCAATGTTTTGAATGATGGGCTCTGCCCACGTGGCCACACGCCGACGCTGACCTATCCACAACCCCACAGGCACTGTCCAGAGCGTCGCGATGACAAGCACGCCCGCAACTTTCAAGGCCGTCATGAGGAGGGCATTGGTGAGTTCAAGCCAGTCGTCGCTCTTGACGCTCGCCAAACCCGCGGCAATTTCGGGGAGCTTCGGCAACAGGTAGAAAACGACGGCGCCGATGGAAAAACTCACAATCCACTGGATCCAGGTCTGCATGGTCCGCGTGTTCCTGCGCGCCTGGCCCAAGAGACTCGCCTTGCCGCGGATCACGATGCCCATCGGCGTTGCGACCAAAGACGTTCCCGAGGGTTTCCGGCTTTTGTGCGCAATTCTTTCCATACGCTGAGCCAGAAAAGAGACGAGTTCGTTGATGGCGTCGGTCACGGCTCGCTGGAGCCGCGTGCGTTTCAGAAGATCGAGAAAAAGGCTGCGGGGCATCGTTCCCGCTTCACCCTCTGACACGTCTCGGAACTGCGAAACCCAAGCAATGAGAGGTTTCCACAAGAGGAAATCGACCCCCACGATAATAACGAAGAGGGCTGCGAGGCCTGCCGCGAAACTGCCGTAGGCGCCCGCCTCAAATGTGACGCCAAGATAACTTCCCAGGCCTGGCAGGCGGTAATTCGCCTTTCCCAGAACAAAGGCCTCACACAGCGTCAGAAAGAACCACCCTCCCGCCATCGACATCATCCCGTTGTAAACCAAAGGTCGGATGCCATTGGGCAAGTCGAGAACAAGAAACCGTTGCCGACCCGTGAGGCGCGTCAGCCTTGCGAATTCCTGCAGCTCGGGGCTCATGGAACGCTGCGATTCGTAGTAGGCGAACACGAGGTTCCACACCTGGCCCGTAAAGATCATCAGCACACAGGCGATTTCGAGGCCCCAGCGGCTGCCCGGGAAAAGGTGCATGAGGGTGAGCACCAACCCCGGCAAAAAAGTGAGCACAGGGAGTGACTGCAAAACGTCGAGCATGGGAATCATGACCCGCTCGTAGCGAGGGTCACGCGCTGCAATGGTGCCATACAGAATGGCAAAGACGTAGCTGATGGCCAGCGCAATGAGGCTTCGCGTGAGCGAGAGAAGGGCGTAACCCGGCAGCTCTCGGAGCCCCGTGCTGATGGGAACCTCGGCCACAAAAGGGGCGTTGCTGATGTCGAAAAAATAAAGGAGCCCAAAACCCACCACGCAGACGACCCCAATAATGAGCGCGTCGGCAAGCCAATAAGCTCCTTCTTGCAGACGAACGGCCTTGGGGGTGTGGACTTTCAAGACGGGCATCCCGCTCCTTCGCAGTCACTTTGCCCGGTGCGGTTCTTTAAAAACCGTTCGCGGAGATTTTCGACTGCCGCGAAAACAACCATGGACACCGTGTTGGCCAAGTTCAAACTCCGCACCCGAGAGGAATACATCGGGACGGTGAGGATGACCACGTTCGGGTTGCTTTCGCTTTCGCGCAGAACATCTGTAGGCAGCCCCTGCGTCTCGGAGCCAAAAACAAGAAGGTCACCAGGCTCGAATGCAAACGACGAGGGCGACACGGTTCCGCCCGTTTCCACGAGGACAAGTCTGCGTCCTGGTTTGAACGCCCTGAGGGCGGCCAGCGATCCATGAACGGTGATGTCCACCTCGTCCCAGTAATCGAGCCCAGCCCTGCGCACCGCTTTTTCTGAGACGTCGAAACCCAGCGGTTCCACCAAATGGAGTTTCGTGCAAAGCGCACCACACAAACGCGCCACAGTGCCCGTATTCGGAGGAATTTGAGGCGCGACAAGAACGACTTCGGGATGAAAGTCTCGTAACTTCTTGGCGTCTTCGTCCGACACGCGCCAGCCCTCACGAAAAACCACGTTCGGAGGTGTCAGGTTTTCGGGGGAAGAAGCCACAACACGCTCCACGCGGGCCACAACGTGTGACCGCGCTTGCGACGGCACTTGAGAAAGCACTTGAGAAGGCGCTTTGGAAAGAGTTTCCGCCTGCGCCGGGGGCAGAGTTTCAGGCAGCACCGTCGACCGAGGCGCCATGGACACATGGCGCGCCAGCACCGCGCGTGCATGCGAAAGAAGCGCCTCAACAACCTCTTGCCTGGAGGCCGTGGCCTCTTGCGCTTCCAAAGCCTTCAATTGCGAAAGCAAAGCGCTTTCAAAGGCCTCGCGCAGAGACTTTGCCACGGCACGTCGGCTCCGTGCACGGGCCTTCTTTCCTGGGGGAGTCACAGCCCCTCGGACGTCACGCAAGGCCAAAGCGACGTCGGCCGAAGTCTCACCCTCTGCAAGAGACTTCGACAACGCGCTCGAGTTTCCGGCGCGCACGCGCGGACGCGACGTCATGGTGTCTCGTCGTCAACCAGCGCCTGCGTGAGCATTCCCGCAAGTCCTGCGAAGACGTCTTTGAGGCCGAGTTTCTTTTCGCTGCTCGTCGAGACGATGGCCCCGGGGGCCAGTCCGAGTGCCTGGGCTTGCGTCTGGCGAAGTGCCGCCCACTGGCTCTTATGAATTTTGTCGCACTTGGTTTGAATCGCCAAGACCCGCAAACCCAAAGACACGAACCACTGGCACAAGGCGCGGTCTTCCGCATTCACCTCACGCCTCGCGTCGACCAAAAAAAGCACCCCCACCAGGCTTTGGCGGCCCTCGAAGTAGCGCGCAAGCTCTTTTCCCCAATGCGCCTGCACTTCGCGCGGCGACAGGGCATAGCCGAATCCGGGCAGGTCGACGATGGTGAACTCCCCTTTTTCCGCTCGAAAGGAATTGATGAGCTGCGTGCGTCCAGGCGTAGAACTCACGCGGGCAAGTTGCCTTTGACCGGCCAGGAAGTTGAGAAGAGACGACTTCCCCACGTTGCTGCGCCCAACGAGGGCGACTTCATGCGATGTGGGAGGAGGGAAGTCGGAAAGCGTGGCCCCCGACTGCACGAACTCAAGGCGCAAGGGGATCTCGCGTTGCATGAGCGCCTGACAGAATGCGTGGGTAAGCATGGAAGGAGCGTCCCTGAAAAAAAGGTGACCAATGGGGTGCCTGAAGGCGCAAGCCCCGAAGGATGCGGCCGTTGGTTGCGTTTTGCCCCCGGGATGCTTACAAGATTGGCTCCCGGGCAACAGGAATTCGAGATGAACTTTCGGCACTCGGGTGCCTGCTCGTTCGCGCGAGTCCGCGGTGAGCTTTTGATACTGACCTAGGAGACCCAACGATGTCCACTTCCTACGATCTCGTCGTCATTGGCAGCGGCCCTGCCGGTTACGTTGCGGCCATCCATGCCTCGCAGTCCGGCCTGAAGACGGCTCTCGTGGAAAAGAAGGAATGGCTCGGGGGCACATGCCTCAACGTCGGCTGCATTCCTGCCAAAGCGATGCTTTTCTCGGCCCTCATGTTCGACAAAGCGAAGAAGCTCGCCTCTTATGGCGTCAAAATCAAAGGCGCCGAAACAGAAGGCGGCATTTCGCTCGACTATCCCCAGGTCGTGAAGCGCAAAGACGAAATTGTGAAAGGCGTGAACGGCGGCGTCGCGTTTCTCATGAAAAAGAATAAAATTGACGTCATTCGGGGGCATGGTCGTCTGAAGGGCAAAACCCAAGTTGAAGTCACCGCCGCCGACGGCAAGAAAACCGTTCTCGACGCCAAAAACATCTTGCTCGCCATGGGCTCCAAGGTGCGCGAGCTTCCCCACATCAAAATCGACGGCAAAGACATCATTTCTTCCGACCACATCTTCTTCCTCGACAAACAGCCCAAAAGCATGTGCGTGCTGGGTGGTGGAGTTGTGGGAAGCGAATTCGCTTCGTGCTTTGGCCGCTTCGGCACTCCCGTCACCATTCTCGAAATGGCTCCCCAGCTGTGTTCCACAGAAGACCATGAAACAGCGGCCGAGCTCACCAAGGCATTGAAGAAACAAAACGTCGAAGTCCTCACCGGTATCAAGGTGAAGTCCATTGTCGCCAAAGGCGGCAGCGTGGAAGTTCAAATTGAAGGCGAAGACAAACCACGCACCTATGAAAAAGCCCTGATTTCTGTTGGCCGCGCACCCCTGTCGGAAGACTGCGGCCTCGAAACGGCAGGCGTCAAAGTGAACGACCGCGGCTTTGTTGATGTTGACCTCAACACCTACCGCACGAACGTGGGAAACATTTTCGCCATTGGCGACCTCATTCCCACGCCGATGCTCGCCCACACGGCCTCTGCGGAAGCCATGTTCGCGGTCGACGTCATTTGCGGCCGCAAACGTCAGCCCATCAACTACCTCACCAACCCCAGCGCCATTTACACCTACCCCGAAATCGCCAGCATCGGACACACCGAAAATGCATTGAAAGCCCAAGGAAAAGAGTATTCCGTAGGGAAATTTCCCTTCAGCGCTCTTGGCAAGGCGAAAATCGACGACGCGACCGAAGGCTTCGTGAAAATTCTCACCGACAAAAAATACGGCGAAATTTTGGGCGTCCACATCGTTCATGCAAAAGCGACCGAGTTCATCGCGGAGTTTGCGCTGGGCAACAACCTTGAAATGACCATCGACGAACTTGCCAACACCATCCACCCGCACCCGACGCTGTCGGAAGCGATTATGGAAGCTGCGCATGCGGCAAAAGGCCATGCCATCCATATTTGAGGGAGCGCTCTTCCTCGGTGGGCGTTCCGTGCCGATCTCGGTGAATTGTCGGGCATCGTGGAAGCAAATACCTGAAGAAGTTTAAGCAACAAAGATCGAACGACAGGAGATGGTCACAATGGCGACGGAAGTCCTGATGCCGCAGATGGGCGAATCCATCAACGAAGGCACGCTCACGAAGTGGCACAAAAAAGTGGGTGACAAGGTGGAACGCGAAGAAATTCTCTTCGAGATTTCCACCGACAAAGTCGACACGGAAATTCCTTCGCCCGCTGCTGGCGTGCTGACGAAAATCCATTTCGAAGAAGGCAGTACGGTCACCGTGAATGCGG
>JADCJN010000021.1 GCA_020247005.1 Silvanigrellales bacterium | reverse complement strand
CGTGGATGAAGGGGTCTCTGGGGTCGAAAGACGCCCCCACCTGGGACTGGCTGGCAAACCCCACTGCGAATCCTCTGTGGCGTTCGCGCATTGCCCTTCCTTCCGACAAACGATTGCAATTCCTCATTGCCGCAGCGCACGTCGGACTTTCTTCACCTTACACCGACGTTTCCACTGTGAGGCCCGCACTCGAGTGGCTTTCTCGTGCGCGTCATCAGGCGAGAGCAAATGCCGGCCGCATTGAGTTGGAATTCCTTTCGGGACGCGCCGCCGCGGCTGTCTTGTGGAAATCGGATTTTGAGCGGGTGCGCAAATTGGTGCCAGAGCTCCAATTTGCGGTGCCTAAAAAGGCGGCTTTTTTGGAGCGCCATGGTGCCGCGTTGGTTGCTGAAAGCTTTCATGAAAATGAAGCGCTCGCACTCATCGCATCACTGAGAGCGTCACGTGCCGCCTCCGCAAATGCCGCAGGGCTGCTTTCCATTGAAGCCATTAACGCAGGTTCCGATGGCCATACCCCTGCATCGTGGCGTTTCACCGCCGAGAACCTTCCCATTGTGAAGGCCATTGAAGCAGAACTCGATCGCCTCTAATCGAGTGAGGTGCCGTCTTCGGTCAGGGTCCGGGCTCGGATACGCCCTCGCGAGTCGACCCTCAGCTCGATAGTGATGCAGCGGCAGCAGACCCCACAGTCTTCTTCAAACGACTGGCGGCGTCCCTGGCCCGGGTCGTATTCCACAGCCAAGGCCTCACCGCAGTAGGGACACGAGATTTCGACAAGATCCGCCAGCATGATTTTCTCCACTCAAGGCCGCTACCACGTCAATGGGCAGTGCGCCTTGAGTCTCGCCTGTCGTCGTTTCCTTGTCATTTCTTCATCGGGGACTTCTTCGAGGTCATGCAATGAGTGAAAAAGGACTGGCCGTGTGGAGCTCATCGGCATCCGGATCCACCGACTGCAGAATGCGGATGGCTGCGTGAACAACGTCCTGAGAATAGCGCGCGTGACGGGCCCGGGGCGTCGCCGTGTGTGGAGAAAGAAGTGAAAGAAGTTGGCGGGCAAGATGCGGGTCGCCGTCGGCATGGTGCAAGAGGTCCAGGGCATAGCCGGGATCGCCAGAAAAGGCCTGGCATTTTGCCGCCATCAGAATGCGGCCCGTTTCTTCGTAAAAGAGAGCGGCAAGAGCGTGGCGCTTGGCGTCGTGTAAGGCACGCGCATTTCGCAGAAGGAACGGTTTGCCTTCAGGAGCCTTGAAATGCGGTGCTTGCAGGAGGCTCGTGACAATTTGGGATGCGAATTCTTCGGGAAGAAGGCTCCAGAAGAGGGAAAGAAGATTCTTGTTTTCAGAGAGTTTTCGAAGCGACATCTCGATGAGCTCGACACGCTTCACTGTTTTGCACCAAAGGCACAAAGACTGAGCGGTTTGGGTGTCCAGGGGAAGGGACTTTACAAGCTTTTTCGTGGCATACATATCGAGAATGGCAAAACCCTCTCGGGTGCGTTTTGAATCGTGCATGAAGTCGCGAAGGGGTTCGTAGCAGGCGTGATTGAGGCAAAAACGCACATAGTCGCCTGCAAGTGCTTCGTGGCGTGAGTAGGCATCAAGTGCCTCCGCGAACTTTCCAAGGCCTTCGAAGATGTCTGCGGCGCGTTGCAGGCAGAGTGAGTCTTTCTTGCCCGCTTCAAGGTAACAACGCGCCGCCTCTTCAGGAAGATTTGCGATGAGAAAATGCTCAGCCGCTTTGAGCGGCATCCCATTGCGCTGGAAAACGACGCCAGCCCGATTTGGGCGATTCATCCTCATGAGAATGGCACAAGCGTCTTCTATCAGGCGAGCCTGTTCAAGCGCGCTAATGGCGTAACGCTGGAGTCCGAGTTCTTCCAGAATAAGAGCTCCCTCGCGAACCTTGCCGCCTTCAATGAGCTTCAACGCGTTTTTCCTGCGAGCCTCTTCTTCCTTTGTGAGTCGCAAGAGATCCGTGGCACGCACCTCAGAGGGGCCCTGATGACCCACGTGCCCTTGCACCCCCGGATGCTTCGCGGCTTGAAGCGGCTGGGAATGACCACCTGAACGTCGCATTGCAAGGTAACGAGCCTTTTGCCTTCCTCTTGCGAGCAAAAAAGCGCCTGCACTGCCTGCCACGAGCAAAAGTGCGACGACAAGGAGGAGAGAGTCGCTTGGCATTCCGTGTGGACTGGTATTCATGTTCACAGGCTCCAGTCGAGGCCGACGCTCGTCAGTTCGTCGTATGCTTTCTTTTCGCGATTCTTTGAAATCGAAGGCGAGATGCGGTAGCTGGCTTTGAGGCGCATCGACATTGTGATGTAAACTTGAAGCGCCATGCCTGCGTTCCACGAGAGGTTAATTTGCTCGCAGCCGTGGTCTTCGTAGTAGTCTTCGCGGCAAATTTTTCGTCTGAGGGCTCCGCCAAAAATGGAGGGCCGAATGGCTTGGAAACTGACGCCCAAGTCGCCGTTGGCGCTGTAGTCGAAAACACGCGACTGGGCTTTCAGACGGCCTTCGGGAAGTTGATACCCTGCCTTTTCAGCCGATTCCCGGTATTTGTCGTTGAAAAGGGTGACGTCTTCAATAAAAGTGTGGCCAAGCTGAACCTCGAAGAAACTCGTGAGCGGAAGGCCGAGCTCAAGACCCCAGCTGCGTCGGAAGTTGTCGCGATCATCGGCCAAAGTTTTTTGGTACGAACCCGTGAGCGAGATGTCCAGAAACCGTCCTTGCGCAGCGGCGTGTCCGGGCCCAAAGGCGGCCCATGCTGCGGCCGCGCAGAGCGCGATCCAGCAAAGAAATTTAGCAGCGATGACGAGTTTGATGCGAAGCACCTTTTCACCTCCCGATGCTCCGCTATCGGCATTTCGAGTGAATGAGGTGCGGCAAGAGTTGCCGAGAGTGTCGGTGGCTTTAGCGCCGTGCCCGTGTCAAGGCTGCATTTTGAATCTGAAGATTCACGCCATCGACGAGCTTGGCAACTTCGTCGGTGACATCGGGGGAGGGGAGCCAGTCGCCGTCGGCTTGGCTCCCCGATTGGCCGGCTGCGCCAGAGAAATATTCGAGGTTGTTCCGAATAAGGACTTCCGTTTGACGGGGGCCGATGGGAAATACGGAGACGACGAATCGATTCCGAAACAAGCGGCCATCGATGAAGAATTTGTCCCAGTCGGTTTGCAGCGAAAGATTTCTGCGGTCCACTCGTGTGAGAATGTACGATTGAGAAAGTGAGCGTCCCAGGAGCGCAAAAACCCGAGTTGCTGGCAACCCCGTGCGCCATGAATTTCCCTCCACTTTTACCAAGCCGCCCGTCGAAGGAAGGGAGCGTGGGGAGTTCGTATCTCGAGCGTGGGCGCTTCGGGTCGTCAGGGGAGCGCTCAGGGAAGGAAACGAAGGCAATGCGCTTGTCGAAGAGCTCGCGTCTGCGGGGGCTCCTTGGGAGTCGCTCAAGCCAAAGAGACCTTTTTTGGCAGTCCCACGGTTCAAAGAACTTGCGGGGTTTCCGCTTGCCGTTTGACCACTTGGAACAACACATGCAGCCTGGGAAATTGCTAAGAAGAAAACCCCAAAGAACGTCATTCCCGTGATTCCCAGGTGTTTCGTTTTCATGGTGCCGCTTCTCCCCACGGAATGTCTATAAAATGCCCAAAGGCGATTCCTTCGATTGTGCCATTGTTACGTTACTCGAGCGTTGCCTTCCCGGTTGGTGCGTTCAGACGTTTGACTTCTGCAAGGCGAAGTTTGCCTCCCAACCCTCGTCCTGGGAGCCAGACCTCTCGTACTATGAAGGCGGAAACGTCGGTTGGGTTGAACGGAAGCTGGTGAATAGGGGAATGACCCATGTCTGGTCGTCGTCGCGTGGATGTCGGAATCTTCTTTCCCTGGTTGTGCATTCTTTGTCTGAGTTCTGCATCCAATGCCTTTGCCGGCGACGTCCGCGACTTTTCCACCGAGAATGAGTGGAACTCGACTCAAATAAACGCGCTTGGTGGAGTGGGTCACCTCTCCGAAGAGTTGGGCGACCAATTTTTTTCCGACCCTTCGCTCCCTCAGCGTCGAAAGGCGAAGGGAGAATTGCAGTTTGGCAGCATGCACTTCATGTATTCTCGCGACCTCCAGTCGACAGTGTCGGATGCACGCGAATTCCAGAGTGGAAGTCAGGAGAGTGACACCGAGGGCGCTGCGAAGACCGTGGAACTTCTCGACAAGGTTCGTTCCCTTTTTGGTCGGAAACTCACGGGCGGCATGAATATCACTGCGCTCGCCTTTCGGGGGGGCGGGTTTACCCTCGTGCCCTACATCAGTTCGTTTGTGGATGGAGGCGCCGATATTCCATCTTGGCCTCGTGTGTCTGCCCGGGCCGACGCCTTTGCGGGCCTGGGCGTAGGCTACGGCTTTACGGTGGCGAAGTGGTGGGAGCTTGGTGTGAATGTTCGTCCGGGGGTCAGGGCATATGCGGAGGCTGATGCCGACGTTTCTGCTGTCGGAGACTTTGCGGGAAGCGCCAGCTCTTCGGAAAGCGGGGTCGATTCGTCTGAATTCGCTTCCTACGGAACGGGCTTCTATGTTCCGCTCGATATTGGCACCGGCACCATGCTCGGCAAAGAAACACGCGTGAACCTTGTGGCTCGCAATGTGGGTGGTTCTCCGGCTTACGCGAATCTCCAAGGCGACAAACCGCCGGTTTACCCCATGCGTCTTTCTCTTGGACTCAACTCGGACCTCTGGGAAAAAGGACAGCATCGTGTGTCAGCGGGCTCCGATGTCCAAGACCTTATGGGTATTACAGCCGCAAACGCCGTTTGGTACCGGTGGCAGTGGGCAGGCCAATACGCTTACCGTTTGGGAAATCGCAAGGAAACGAGCCTGGGGCTGAATGCAGGGCTTCGCTCCGGATATCCAAGCCTCGGCCTCTTTCTCGATCTCTATGTGCTGAAGCTCGAAGGGGCCTGGTTCACGCGAGAAACAGGCTACTACGCCGGGCAACGCCCTCAGCAGGCGTGGAGCTTCCGTGCCTGGTCGCAGATGACGTTCTAAAAGGATTCCGGTAGGCTCTCGCCTCGTCCGCGCGATTTCCAGGCTGTTCGCCCTGGTCGTGCCGCCACAGCGAGAGGAGCACCGCGTCTATGGTTTCTCGTCATCCTTTCCGTTTCCTTTCTGGCGAGCCTTCTTCGGCGTTGCCCTTGTCTGCAGAGCACCCCGCAGATCATGGGCGCGCGGGCGTCGGAGTTGTTTCTCTTCTCTTGGGCCTCGGGGGCTTTGGTGTTTCCCTTTATGCGCTCATAGAGCACTTGAAACTGAAGAATGGTGCCGCGGATCTTTCGTGCGACGTGAACAACCTTGTGAATTGCACGAAGGTTCTGGGCAGCGCCTATGGAAGCGTCGCCGGCATTCCGCTCGGCGCCTATGGAATGAGCTTTTTTGCCATCGTCATTGCCTTAGCTGTGCTTCCGAAAGTCGCTGATGTCTCTGTCCGCTGGATCTCCTGGTGGCGCCTCCTTGTTGGCTTTGTGGGCGCCAGCGTGTCCCTTTTCCTCGCCTACGTTTCGTATTTCCAGCTCAGCGCTGTGTGCATTGTGTGCACCACCACGCACGCCATTTCCCTGCTCAATGCCGTTGTTGTCGGCGTTGGTTTCATGGGCAACCGCGCCGGGTTGAACTTCGCTGAACCGTCCGCATTTTTGAAGCTCGTTTCGGTGTCACTGGCGCTGGGCGTACCACCGCTGGTCGCAGGGCTTATTTTGCCCACCATTCCTCTGGGGAAATCGAGCGCGAGCGAAACGCCAGCAAGTGGAGAAGCGGCCCCCACCGCAGCGGGCACCCCGTTTCCGGCGGCCCTCACCGCATTTTCAAGGTCTGACTTTGTGGGCAAAGGTCAGGATTACCGTCGTGGCAACGACGACGCAAAAGTCGTCATGATGATGTTCTCGGACTTGGAATGCCCGCACTGCAAAACCGCATCCTCGGCCATTGAAGAGGCGTTGTCGGTGGTGGGTGAAGACAAGGTTCTTTTTGTCTACCGCAACTACCCTCTTTCGAACCATTGCAACCCTGGTGTGGGCGGCGAGGGGCATGCCTTTGCGTGTGAACTGGCCCTGGCCTCCCGGTGCGCGGGGCAGCAAGGCAAGTTTTGGGAGTATAAGGACTGGGCATTCAGCGGCCTCGACATGTCGCCCGGGGAAAAAGCAAAGGCCTTTGCCACGGAAGGCTTGAAAGCCCAGGCGCAACGCCTTGGCCTCGATGCCGCTCGGTTTGCGGAATGCTACGATGCGAAAATTGAGCTCCCCAAGATCCAAGACGACATCTCTGTGGGCTCTCAGCTGGGGCTCACGGGCACGCCCCTCCTCATTCTCAACGGCCGCAAGTACGAAGGCTCCATGACACCCGAGGGCTTCGTTCGGGCGTTCCAAAACGAGCTGGCGAGCGTTCCCTAACCTTCGCGGGTCACCGCAGCACGGAGCGGATCCAGTTGAGGTGCGTGGCCACAATGGTGCGTACGGTGGGCGAACCTGCGCACGGGAAAGGGCCATACGACTCCACGGCAAACACACGCACACCGTCGTTGCCAAGGAAAGCAGGACCACCGGAATCGCCCTGGCACGTGCCTCCCTTGGGGTAGCTTGAGGGTGCCAGAAACACAGCAGTGCCGCGGCTGAGGTTGCTATAAATGAGCCGCATGTTGACGTAGCGGAGATCGGCGCCCATCCCTGTGTTTTGAGTTCTCTTCGGAAACTCCTCGGAGTAAACACAGAAGCTGCCGGTCCAAAGGGAGTTGAACTCCTCGCAGTCCTCCCGGTTGCTATAGTCCGCCAGGCCCATTCGGCTTCCTAAAAAGCTGTTCAACAGCCCAAAGCCGTAGAGGTCGGCGGAGGGGAAGTTGTCGAAAACAGCGCGGTCGAATGTCGTTTGGAACGAGGTGAGCGCATCGTTTGCGAGACTGCTTTCAATGTCGTTTTCAAGTTGGGTTGCCACACTGCTGGGCGGCACCACACGGGGAACGTTGGTTTCAATGGTTGCGGTTTTGCCTACTTTTGGCAGGTCGCGAGGCACAATGCGGGCCACAGCGATGTCAGCCATCACGTCTGTGCTTGCAACCTTAAAGTTGTCGCCTTCGGGGTCGTAATCCGGGTGACCCGTCCAGCCCTCGAGCTCGATCCATGCCTTTGACGAGGGGAGGTGCAGATACAAAGCGCTGCGTCCTTTGACAAGAGGATTCGAGTCCCCCTCTTTCAGGTATTCACTGACGTCGCAATGCGCTGCCGACAAGACGAAGGGTACATTGACGCCGTCGAGCTTCACGACGGACGCGGTGCACCCGAGGTAGAAGCCGCAGTCAGCAATGTAGGTTTCCGCATCGCCTTGGGGCGGTTGAAAGCATTTTGGGTCGTCGTATGAAATGGTCTCTGGCGCGTAACGAAGCATCAACATGCCGGTGACTTGGGCCCGCGACGATGCCAAGGGAGCCAGAGAACCGTTGTTCTGGAGCCGCGCACCCTCGTTTTCCAGAGAGGCTGGACTGTTGCTGCAACCAGCCAATGTCAGGGTCAAGGCGAACGCAAGCGAAACTGGATTCAAAACTCGGTGCGTTATGGAATTCAAAGCAAAAGTTGTACAGTTCGGCTTTGTCAAAAAAACCTGAGCGGAAAGGCGCGACGAGACTTTTCATGCTTCCCGTCTCAGCCGTGCATTCATTAATTTGAACGGTTGCAAATCTCATTCACTCGTCGGCACCCATCCTCCCATCGGAATGCACCTGTTGGATTGCAGATAGACTGTTCTCCAAGGCTGCTGATGCTTGCACGTCCGACAAAATTCAACTTATCCCCGGTGCGAAAATAGAGGCGTGGAGACTTGGGTGCAAACTGGTAACACATCGATGAATCAGAAAATGAATCAGTCAGTGGATTAAATGGCTCAAGGAGTCTCTGGCCAAAGATGCCGAGCGGGTTTTCAACAGATGCCAGCGAACTGGAAGGGCACCCGAGGCACCCGATAAAATTGCTATTACTGTCAAAGACTTCCAAGCCGTTGCGACTAATATGCCCGAGCTTAGAGTTTGCCAGACTTGAGCCAAAAGCCGAAGCGCCTATTGTTGCGTGGGCTACGAAATACGTGAAAAAAGTCATACGTGCCTCCCTTTGAGGTCGACTTACCTCAGAAAAGTAAACACGTCGACAGAAATTGACCTCGTCCAGAAAACACCGTGTCCAACTGCAAAAAGACTAAAGTTCGAACTCTTGCCTCCGAAGCGCTTGATGCGCATGTGTCAGTACACTTGAGCTACTGGAGTCATCATGAAGTTTAGTCAGGCGTGTTCTCTCTTTTTGGTCTGTGGCCTTTTCTTCGCGTGTCAGAAGGAATCCCAAAACAGTGGAGCCAGTGCGCAACAGGCGGCTCCTGCAACGGATTCTGGAGATCCGAGTCTCTTGAAAGGTCCGGCAAGTGTGTCGACTGATAGAGACAAACTCGTTCTCAACATCAAGTGCAATTCGGAAAACTCAAAATTGAGTGAAGAAGAACAACAGGATCGGCGAATCGCATTGACGGAACAGGCTTGGGCGGCGGCAGAAAAAGCATGCACCAAGGCGTGGTATATTTGTCGCCAAACAGCAAAGGAAGACGGCGTGGATTTAAGGAGATGCGGCGGCAGTCATTGGTGTAACCCCGTTTCTGTAATTTGCTCCCAGAGCCCCCGAGCGGCTTGATTCGGAAAATGCGATT
>JADCJN010000209.1 GCA_020247005.1 Silvanigrellales bacterium | reverse complement strand
CCCAAGCAGCACACCACCGTGGCCCACGGGAGCGCACAATGGCAGGGCGCACGCCGAGGCCACGTGTTCGAGTGCGGTCCAGAGGTCTTTTTCTTTTTGAATGTCGGGCTCTGGCACGTTCGCATTCCGTTCCGCCAGCAACCACCACACAAGGCCGCATTCGAGAGTCATGCGGGCCGAAAGCGAGGCGAGATTCACATGCGCCAAAACGTAACGACTCGAAGAGCTTTGTGCGCCAGGCGGCGAGGGAACAAGGGCGCCGCCCTGCCACGCCTGCGAAGGCAAACGCGTCAAACGGACTTTCGAAACGTCATCCACGCGTCCCACAACACCCAGCATGGGCGTGGGGGGAATCGGCCTGCCCTCGGTTTGGTTGTTGAGGCTCACGTTTCCGCTGACAACCGGAATCGCAAGTGCTTTTGACACGGCCGTGATGCCATCGATGGCGTCGGAGAGTTGTCGCATGACGCTCGGATGCGTCGGGCTCCCAAAATTCAAGCAGTCGGTGAGGCCAAGTGGCGTGCCACCCACGGCCACAATGCGCCTCGCCACTTTCAGGGCGCTCAGAATGGCGCCATTGAAAGGGTGAAGTTCCACCCACCGTTCCTCGCAGCCCCCGGCCATGGCCACGCCCACCTCGGCCTGGCTCGCAGTGCCAGCGCGTCCGTTTTTGGTTTCCGAGGCCTCCTGCGCGAAGCGCGGCAACCTGACAACACCCGCCGCGGCATCCTGAAGATTCCCGCAGCCTGCAATGGTGTTGCCTTGCACAGTACCGCAGTAATGACTTGTGAGCGGAAAACGCGACGCGAATGCGGGGTGACGCAAAAGCCCCTCGAGCGTTGTGGCATGGCGTTCCATCCACTGACCAAGGGAGTCGACCTGAAGGCTGCGCGCGGCCTCTGCGTGGGCCGCCTGGATGCCTAATGAAACACTCGCACCGTCCACAGGGGGAAAGGAATAAACAGGAACCGTGCTTGTGTTGGCTAAAAAGGGGCGCGCGGCCAAGTAGCTTTCCCGCGACTCCACCGGCCATTCGTATTTTGGGATGTCGTCGACCAGGATGCCGACCTCAATGGCCGTGCACACGTGGTCGTCGAACACGCACACGAAGCGGCCTGTGGCGTTCACCCGGCCAATGACGGCCGCCTCCACGTCGAAGGGGGCCAGGGCCGCGAGAACGTCTTGAACCCGCTCCGGAGCCACTGCGCACAGCATGCGCTCTTGGCTTTCCGACAGAAGGAGCTCAAAGGCCTGCATGTTTGCCGCGCGCTGGGGAACAAGGGCGAGGTCGATGGCGACGCCGCAACCCGAGCGGCCTGCCATTTCCACGCTACTCGAGGTGAGCCCCGCAGCCCCCATGTCTTGGAGTCCGACGGTGAGACCCTGTTGAATGAGATGAAGGGTGGCTTCCAAAAGCCGCCGTTCGGCGAAAGGATCGCCCACCTGAACGGTGGGTTTGAGGCTTTCGCCGGTGGCCGAAAACTCCGAGGAACTCATGGTGGCGCCGTGCACGCCATCGCGCCCTGTGGCTTGCCCAAAGTAAACGAGCACGTTTTCGTTTTCGGGAAAAAGTGTGTTTTTTAGAGTGCCTTCCACCTTCGCGCCCAGGGGGATGTCGACACCCCTCCTTTCGGAGTGGGCATTTTTTTGTGACGTGTTCGATGTGATGGGATTCACGCCAGTGCCCGCGTCTCCTTCGGTCAGCACCCCACGGAAGATGGCGTCTTTCCGAATGACCCCTGCTGTAAAGGCATTGACCAAAATATTTTTGCTGTACCCAGGGTGAAATGACGTGTCGCCTGTCAGGGTGGGCACGCCCATGGAGTTGCCATAGTCGCCGATGCCGCGCACGGTGTGTTTCAGAAGCGAAGCGTTCCACTCGCCTTCGCCAAAGCGCAGACAGTTCATGTTCGCCACAGGCCAAGCGCCCATGCAAAAAACGTCGCGCAAAATGCCACCCACTCCTGTGGCGGCTCCTTGGTAGGGTTCAATGTAGCTGGGGTGGTTGTGGCTCTCCATTTTGAAAGCGATGCCCCAGTTTTCCGTGAGGCCCACGATGCCCGCATTTTCACCAGGACCTTGCCACACCCAAGGCTCTTCTGTGTGGAAACGGCGGAGGTGAACCTTGGAGCTTTTGTAGCTGCAGTGTTCGCTCCACAAGGCACCGCACACGGCGATTTCCTCGCGAGAGGGAAGTCGCCCCAACTGCTTCACGAATCGCGTGAGCTCTTCTCCTTTGAGTCCGAAGCCCGCCGCTTCGGCGACGAGGGAATCGGGGAGAACCGTGGGTATGGTCATGGGCGTCCGCCTTCCTTTTGGAGAGTGGATTCAGCATTTCTCAACGTCTGCGCAAAGGTTGCGAGCGCGCTCCCTTTGCGAATGCCAAGCCCGGTGTTTTCCGCAAGCCCCAAAAGCAAGAAGAGCCCCTGCGTGCCACCTAACTTCGAGTCGCTCGCGCGCTCGGGGTGCGGCATCAAGCCGACAATGCGACCGTCCGCGCTCGCAATGCCCGCAATGGCCTCGAAGGCGCCGTTCTCGTTGTGAACGTAGCGAAACAAGGGGAGCAGGGGAGTCCTCTCGGCAGCAGGGTTGGCAGCAGGGTTGGCAGCAGGGTTGGCGGTGTGCTCGCCGGCTTGGCGCGTGTCGGGCCAGTAGCGGCCCATGCCGCAACTCATTGGCAGAGCAAACCGCTCATACACTTTTCGGAACCCGGCCGCCGAAGAACCCTTGAGCGAGGGCAACCACACGGGTGCTGTTTTCTCGACGCCCTCGAAGTCGACGCGCAGTTCGACAGGAAAGTGGTTGTGCTGGCGGTTCACATTCCGCAACAGCACGCCGGGCAGCAAGCCAGCCTCGCACAGAATTTGAAATCCATTGCAGATGCCCAGCGTGGGAACACCCATTTCAGGCGATGCAGGCGACGAAGTGGAACGGGCGAGTTTGGCAATGGCGCGCATTTTTTCGCTTCGCGCCGCGAGCGCGCCTGCTCGTAAATAATCTCCGTAGGAAAAACCGCCTGGAACAACGATGCAGGCCACTTCTGAGGCAGAAATTCCGGCATGCTTTTCGAGCGAAAAGAATTCCGCCTCGACCTCGAGGTTGTCACCCAGCCATTCGAGCGTCTCGACGTCGCAATTCGTGCCGTGGAATTGGGGGACGAGCGCGCGTTTCATTGCACAACCTCAACGCGGAATTGCTCCATGACGCCATTGTGCAGGGTTTCTTTTGCGTAGGCTTCGACTTTCCGAAGTGCGTTTTCAGCTGCTTCCGACGTCTTCACGCCTTCCTGGCGAACCAGAAAAGTGCGCGCTTGCCGAAGAGAAAGGACGTCGACCCCGCCTTTGCGCATGGCGGTTTCCACGGTTTTGGCCTCCGTGTCGAGAACGTCGGGAAGGAGCTCCACAGTAACGGCATACACACGATGCAAGGCAGGAACGATGCGTGCCGCCTGCGAGCTGCCGTGCGAGCTGCCATGCGCCGTGAGTCGTGTGTATTCTTCAGGAACCATACCAAACGTGCGGCGGAAAACGACCGGCACACAGGCGAGGAAACGATCGAGAGCAAACAGACCTTTCAGGTTTTGTTCGCCCACCAGAGCAACCACCTTCGTGTGCGATTGAAGTCCCTTCAAGAAAGCGTCAGGTTCCACCGCACCCAGTGCGGCCTTTTCGGCAAGGGGCAGGGCGACTTTCTGAATGAGCTCGTAGGCCTCTTGACGATTCATGCCGCGTTCCACAAGGGCTGTGAGAACCGTTTGGCTTGCCCACAGGCCGCCGAGGCGTCCTAAATTCGCTTTCATGACGTCGGGGCGAACCACCATTTTCGACACGAGGCCGGCTGTGCGCGACAGCATAAAATGCGTGGTGACGAAGGCATCGGCAAGAGCCACGCGTTCCACACTGCTGTGCGAAATGTCGCGCTCGTGCCAAAGTGCGACTCCGCCCGCCACCATGTCCGCGTAGCCGCGCACTGTGCGCGCCAGGCCGCATAAATTTTCCGACAGAATCGGATTGCGCTTGTGCGGCATGGCCGACGAGCCTTTCTGCTTTTCCGAGAAGGGCTCGAGAACTTCGCCAAGCTCCGTGCGGGCCCAATGGCGCATGTTCAGTGCGAAGCGATCGATGGCTCCCGCGACGCTCACCAGTGCTTGCACGGCGCGCAGAATACGATCGCGTGGTATGACTTGTGTGGCCACCGGTTCTGCGGCGAGGCCAAGGCGACGTAAAACGCGCGCTTCGAAATCCGCAGGCAACTGGCTGTAGCCACCCACCGCACCCGAAAGCTTGCCGTAGGCCACACCCTTTCGAGCGGCGAGAACGTCGAGGTGAGCCCGTTGAAACTCGGCAAAGTGGCTCGCCAGAACCTGCCCGAACGAGAGGGGCTCTGCGTGAATGCCATGGGTGCGGCCAATGCAAGGTGTGGACGCATGCGTATAGGCCTGAACGGCAAGAGCCTCGCGGACTTCGGCGAGGCTCAGGGTAATGAGGTCGAGGGAGGACGTCAGGCGCAGGGCCACCGCGGTGTCCAGCACGTCGGAGCTTGTGAGCCCCTTGTGAAGGAAACGACCGGAGTCTCCCATGGCCGAAGCGAGCTCTGCAATGAAGGCGATGACGTCATGACCCGTTTCTTGCTCTCGAGCGAGGAAGTCGGCCTCTCTTTTGAGCGAGACGGCCTTGTCGAAAGAGGCAAGCACGCCGGCGTCGGCTTCGCTCGCTTCGACGAGTGTTTCCAAATGCGCGCGTTCCACCTTGGCCCACGAAGCGTACTTCGCGTCCTCCGACCAAATGCATTTCATTTCCGGCCGCGAGTAGCGTTCGATCATTGGCTGCTCCTTGGAGGCTCCACAGAAACTCTCTGGGGGGATTTTTCGAAGCGGGGTCCACTGCGCCAATCCTTAGTGTGGAAAGTTTTATCCATCAAGGGGCGAAGCCTCGGGGCCGACAAGCTTCCATGAAGGAGGGCCGCGCGGTGCAGGATACAAATAACGTCCTTTCCATGCTTGTCGCTGCGGGAGTGGCTTTGTCGGAAGTTGATGACTTCGACGACCTCCTAGAGCTCATTTGTGAAACTGCCCTCGAGTTGGGGGGCTGCGAGGGGTGCTCTATCTACGAAGCCCGCGACGATCAGGGCTTCTCGGAAGGAAGGCCTCCCGAGCTCCTTTTTCTGAAGACGCGCAACCGTGCCCTCGAGGCCCGGGGCGCCATGCCAGCCTTCAAGTCCTTTCAGATCCCCGTCGATGAAAGCACCATTGCTGGCTACTGCGCCGTTTCGAAGCGGCCGGTGAACATTCCCGACGTGCATGCCTTGCCTCCACGTGCCACCTACACATTCAATCCTGCCTTCGATCGCATGACCGGGTACAGAACCCAATCCGTGGTGGCCGTTCCCATGTGCGACACCCGTGGTGAACTTCTTGGGGTTGTGCAACTCATCAACCGGAACGAAGGTGGGCGCATTGTTCCTTTTCCGTCGCATGTCGAGCCATATTTACGCGCGCTCGCAAGCCAATTTGGTGTGGTTTTGCGCAACGCGCGGATGGCCGAAAGGCTTCGACGTGGACGCATTGAAACGGTGAAACAATTTGTGAAAGCCTCGGAGTATCACGACACCGATACCGGAGGACACATTGAGCGCATGAGCCGTTATAGCGTCCTCCTCTATAAGGGTTTGGGCTTCAATGAGCCCGCATGCGAGGTCATGGGGCTCGCATCGATGCTCCATGACGTGGGCAAAATTTCCATCCCGGATGCCGTCCTCAAAAAACCGGGGAAGCTGACTCCCGACGAGTTCGAGGTCATGAAACGGCACACGTCCAATGGGTATGAAATGCTCCGTGGCGCCGAATCTCCCTTTCTTCAAATGGGCGCCACGATTGCATACGGGCATCACGAGAAATGGGATGGTTGCGGGTACCCTCAAGGCTTGCGGGGCAATGCCATTCCCCTGGAGGCGCGTGTGGTGGCCCTTGCCGACGTGTTCGATGCCCT
>JADCJN010000208.1 GCA_020247005.1 Silvanigrellales bacterium | reverse complement strand
CAGTTCTGATAATCATCCTTAGCCTCATTGACTTATTTTTGACGTGCTTGGTCGCCGCCACAAATACTTCAATGGGGTCTTTTTCGTCTAGACGACTTCCTTGATGCCTCACGCAATGGGTGCAACACAAAAGTTGCTCTTTTTCCTGATCAGAACGATCGCTTGCGCGGAATATACTGAAGGGTCATCGAAGATTCACTATATGAACCAAGGTGTCGCCGAGCCTGTCGACGATGACTTTATCGAGTTCCACCTCGCCGCCAGAGAGGTGGACGTCCACTTTTTTTCCGAGTTGTTGTGCAGCGATGCGTGTGGCGCGTTGAAGCTTTTGGAAAGTGCCTTCCAAAGGGGTCATCCTCAAACCCATGGTCAGGCTTTGAATGTCTTGGATGGTCTTGGCCATATGGGAGATGGTTCGCAGACACTCTGGTGAGGCCGTCGTGTGGGACACGCGATGGCGTTGCATCATCGATTGATCGACGACGAGTTCTCCAACCAGGTTGAGCAGGTCGTCGAGGCGACGCAAAGAAACGCGCATGGTTGCATTCTGGGCTGCGACTTGCTCAACTGACGCAGGAATTGGAGGGCTTGCCGCAACCGAAACACTTTCCTGGGCTTGTGTGGGTGTTGGTCGTTCCAAGGCGTTGGATGCAATCTCGTTTCCGCTGAGCACGATTGCAATTCGAGAGGCTTCCCGTTCGAGATGGGGTGGAACGTAGGCCGCGTCGGTTCCGAGCGCTTCGACCCATGCCGTCAGTGTTCCCTGAACCTCGAGCAAGAGCGTCGCGATGTGCGCGCCACGGGTCAACTGACCTGCTCTGAGTTTTGAGAGAATCTCTTCAACGCCATGGAGGTGCTGACCGAAGGCATTGAGTCCGACGCTCAGCGCAGACCCCTTCAAATTGTGCGCAAAGCGAAACAGGGTGTCTATCTCGTCGCTTTCAAATGCCCCTGACTCGCGCCGAAGCACCATACGCTCCCAGGCTTCGAGCGTTTCGTTTGCTTCCAAGATAAAAACCGGAATGAAGTCCAAGTTCACTGCTCCCCTGTGCCTATGATGTCATCAGGCGCACCGTGCTGTTGGCATGGGGAGGTATCGGTGAAGCAGTCTTCAGCTTAAGTGGGGCGTGAGCATTGTGACGTCAATTTCCAAGCGAATGCATTCCTGCATTGCGATTGAACACATTCAGGACTCAATCTTTCATTCTGCCAAGAATTTCGAGCGATTTTACCTGTGATGAGAGACGCCCACTGTGGCCACTTGCGGAACCACGAGCGGCAGATGTTCCTGGCCACGCATTTTTTTCAGGGCAGCCACATTGAATTGGCAGCCCGAGAATTCGGCGAGAGTGTGGCCGTATGCCAAGCTCACCTGCCCTGTGCTTTGGTCGAGGCCCGCGAACGCAAGGTCCACGAGGCGCGTGCGGTCGACACTGCCTGCCAGAGCCTCAAAGGTGACAGTGGCTTCGTCGTCGATGCGCGCACGCGAAAATTCTGCAACCAGTGCGCGAGGGGTGTTTGCCTCACGAGACTTTGACGGGGCGAGGAAACGTGCTGTGAGCACTTGCATGCCGCCTTGGGCGTCGAGAACAAAGCGTGCTTGGGAAGCGTCATGGCATTGAGCAAGCACAAGAGGGCCGAACCCTTTTTCCAGAGAAGCATCGGACGAGACTTCCAGCACGGCGTCATTCGTGTTTGTCACGCAGGAGGCTGCGACCAAAGCACCCGCACATAGGAGTGCGAGTCCCAGGGTGGCTTTCGACAGGTGGTTTCTCATGGCGTGATGTCCTCCAGAGGGGTGCCCAAAGGAGGAAGGGGTGCAAGACGAGTGCCCGCAGAGGTTTTGCCACAACCCCTTGAAGAAAGGACCTTCGTGGCATGGTGCGAAACCAGCGCGGGGTGGCTAAGGATCCGACGGTGTCTGGGAAGGCGACAGGTCTTCGAGTGCGACACACACGAATTCACCCGCATTGAAAAAGGGTGTGGAGGGTGTGCCCACGGTGCTTGGCGTGGCGCTTTCCTCTGCGGGCCCCTGGAGTCCCCGCAGGGCAGCCACCAACGCCCCCCACGTGAGCCGGCGTGAAATGTCTGCGCTGGGGCGCACACGGGCGAGCCCCAGCCATTCGTCTTGCAGACACCGAGGGGCCAAGGCGTCCCACTGCTCCCGGGGCGACAACACCACGTTGGTGGCTGCGAAGCCCTGGGCCTGCCGGATGCGAATGCGAAAGGGTGTCTTGGGGCCAAAATCCAGGTCGCGCGCCAGTTCCTGGAGGAGTTGGGCACGCAGCCTGGGAAGGCCCTCCGCGTGCGATTCGCCAGGAAGAAGCGCAGGAACGCGGATTGTTTGGGGGGACGGCACGAGAACGTCGAGAAAGAGGATTTCCAGGGGCAAATCGAGTCCCACAAGCCTGGCGACCGCCGGATGCCGAACGGCGGTCCCCTCGCCATAGCGAACTTTGGCGACCAAGAGGTGGTCGCCGTCTTGTGACACAAGTGTTTCGTACTGGGGCTTTTCAGGGGGTATCAGCTCACTGAGTTCGTGCAGCCTTTGCGACCAGGCTTGCCCAGGGACGGCAAGCCACAGTAGCGTTGTGGAAAGCGATGCCCAACGGGAGCTGCGAAGGCAGCTCGGGGGCGTGTTGTGAAATGTGTGTCTGCCCATGCCTCTGCCCCTCCTTCGCTGCCTCTTCGGCACGAGGCGCCCCCGGCTTCAGAAACCCTGCAGGCAAACTTAGACCCTTTGGGTGTCAGTTTTCCTTGCGCACTGGAGATTTCCTTTCCCATGTCGATTTCCGCTAAGACGACCACGGACCCGAGCATCATTCGGAACTTCTGCATCATTGCCCACATCGACCATGGGAAATCGACCTTGGCCGACCGTATCTTGGAAAAGACGGGCGCTATTTCCGATCGTGAAAAATCGGCCCAGATGCTCGACTCTATGGAGCTCGAACGCGAGCGCGGCATCACCATCAAGGCCCAGACGGCCACCATGCCGTACACCGCGAAAGACGGCAAAACCTACATTTTGAATCTTATCGACACGCCTGGCCACGTGGATTTCACCTACGAGGTGAGCCGTTCCTTGTCGGCGTGCGAGGGCGCTTTGCTCGTGGTGGACGCCACGCAAGGAGTCGAAGCACAGACCGTGGCCAACGTTTACTTGGCCATGGACAACAACGTTGAAATTTTGCCTGTCATCAATAAAGTCGATCTTCCTTCAGCGGACGTTGAGCGCGTGCTGATTCAAATAGAAGAAGAACTTGCCATTGACGCCACAGGAGCTGTCCCTTGTTCAGCGAAAACGGGGCTCGGCATCGAAGACATCCTGGAGCTTGTGGTGCGGGGCGTTCCGCCTCCTCGCGACACACGCGAAGAACCCCTGCGTGCGCTCATTTTCGACAGCTGGTTCGACTCCTACCAAGGCGTGGTGGTTCTCGTGCGCGTTGTCGATGGGCAAGTGCGTATTGGCGACAAAATTCAGATGATGCACTCGGGCAAAAGCTTCGAGGTTCAAAAGCTAGGAGTCATGTGCATCAAGGCATTTGGTCGTGAAGTGCTTTCGGCGGGTGAAGTCGGTTACATCATTGCGAACGTGAAAGATGTGCGTGACACTCGGGTGGGCGACACCATCACCGCCGACGAAAATTCAGCGCTCGAACCTTTGCCTGGCTTCAAGAAGGCCAAGCAAATGGTTTTTGCAGGTCTGTTTCCGCTGGAAAGCAACCAGTACGAGTCTCTGAAAGACGCGCTGGCGAAGCTCACACTCAACGACTCGAGCCTCAGCTACGAGCCGGAAACTTCAGCGGCGCTGGGGTTTGGATTTCGGTGCGGGTTCCTGGGCCTCCTGCACATGGAAATTGTGCAAGAACGCTTGGAGCGCGAGTACAATATTAGCCTCATTCTGACGGCACCAACGTGCGTCTACGAGGTGTACACCACCCAAGGCACCATGATCCGCGTCGACAACCCAGCACTGCTTCCCCCTGCCACGAGTATCGAGAAATTCATGGAGCCCATGGTGAACGCGACGTTCCACATGCCCCAGGAATACTTGGGTCCTGTGATGGGCCTCCTTGTGGAGCGTCGTGGCGTGCAAAAGAAAATGGACTACCTTTCGCAAAACCGCGTGATGCTCGAATACGTGCTTCCGCTCAACGAGATGGTGTTCGATTTCTTCGACCGCATGAAGAGCATCTCGCGAGGTTACGCGAGCATGGATTACGAATTCACGGAGTACCGCGACGCCGATTTGGTGAAGCTCGACATTCTTATTAATGGCGAGCCGGTCGATGCCCTCTCGTGTATCGTTCACCGCTCGTCGAGCTACGAACGCGGCAAACTCCTGACAAAGAAACTGCGTCAAGTGATTCCGCGCCAACAGTTCGAAGTTGCCCTCCAGGCCGCCATTGGCAACAAAGTCATTGCCCGAGAGTCGCTCTCCGCGCTTCGGAAAGATGTGACGGCGAAATGTTACGGTGGTGACATCTCAAGAAAGCGCAAGCTGCTTGATAAGCAGAAAGAAGGCAAAAAGCGCATGAAGCAAATTGGCTCCGTGGAGATTCCGCAGGAAGCCTTCATGGCCATTCTCGACCTTTCGGATGTTGAGTGAAATGAGAAGCGCGGCTGCTGTGGGTGTGGGCCTCAGCATAGGGTTGGGGTTGCTGCTTTGGGCACTGGCCCCCTGCCTGCCTGTGTTGCTCCGCGAACGCGCTTTCGCGGAAGACGTCAAGGTGTTCGCCGAGAAGACCTTGACGCAGGAGCCCGTGCTACGCCGTGGCACCGATGCCGCACTTCGAGGGCGGCTGCAGGCCCTTGCCCGGGCCAGGGGGCTCTCGCTGGCATTCGAAGACGTTTTTGTCTCGTATGGATCCCTGGCACAAGGCGATGCATCTGGTGCAAGCGCCTTGGAGGGTCCACTGGAAATCGGTTACACTCTGCCCATGCGCCTCCCTTTGTTCGGAATTCACGAGTCGACCTTTTACGCCGCACGCGTATTCGAGGTTCCCCCCTCCCCAGGGGGGTGACGCGCGGACTTTTCGAACGCAACAGCCCGAATTCCTCAAGCCGCGAAAGCCCTCCGCATGAACGCCCCCGCCGACGTTCCGCGCCCCGACATTCAAGACTGCCTGCAGTCCTTGCTCGAGTATGCGTGCCAGCCCGAGTTCTCGCAGCAAATGCACATTGCGCGGGAGCTGTATTCTTTGGCCACAGGCAAGGTAAACGACGACGATCCCTTCTATGAAGCTCGCATGGCTTCGTTCCAGGAATTCTTCACTTTTGATTATCGCCTTGCCGAAGTGTTTTCGGGCGCAACGGTTTTCGAGCTCTTCCTACTCAATGCGCAAACAACGTTGTCGCCAGAGGCCATCGGGCGGTTCGAGCAGCTGCGCAGCCAACAGCATTCCCTTTATTTTGTGGAACGCCTCCGCGATGACGCGATTCTGGTTCACGATCTCATTTCAAACGCACGTTTCGTCGCTTGCCCGCTCAGGGACTGGAAGTTCGATGGATTCGAAACCGGAGTCGTGTTCGAAGGCCGTCTCGTTTCTTTCGAAGGTCGCCACTATTTCACCGGAGCGTTCATTTTTCACCCGAAAGACGTCACCGGGCTCATTTTCAAGCTCGTGAAAAATTTTCTGCTCGAAGCCACCTTCTGCAAAGCAACAGGCGACCTCGACTGGCGCGCCGAACTTCAACGCCGGCACGAACTGCTTGCCGAGGTTGCCAGTCGCAAACGTGAAGCCGAAAAGTCGGAAAAAAAACGCGCCATCGACATGCTCAATGTGACCAAGCACCTGGTGCATGTTTCTCGCACGGTGAGCAATCCTCAGCTCGTCATGGCGCTAGGCCGCGACGCCGAAGTGAGCCCGTTTGTTCCCGAAACCATGTTTCTTGACGTGGAGATCTTTTTGCAAAAACTCGCCTACTGCAACTTGCGTTCGTTTCGCTACAAGCACATCGACCCGCTGAAGGTTTACGACCTTGAAGTCGCAGCGAACCATGGTCTTGCCGTGGGGTTGGGAGCAAGCCTCCCAGAAACTCAGACTCCTTTGCAGGGCGCCTCGAACGCTGCGGGAACCGCCTTGAAAGGCGGAGTGCCGGAGGCCTCATAATGGACAAGCTTGCCGCCTTGAGCCCCGAAAAATGGAAAAAATTGGCTCAGGCACCCTCGACCTATCCTTTTCCAAGCGACCCTGGATTTTCGAGCGAGTGCCAAGTGAAAGCGCCATTGGCTGAAGTGTTCGCTTTCTTTTCGTGTCCAAAGAATGTGAAAGAGCTCACACCCCCCGCATTCGACATGAGCGTTTTAAAAGGCGATGGCGATACGCCCGTCGAAGTGGGGCGAAATGTGTTTTACCGCACAAACACCTTTGGCGTGCGCGGTGAGTGGCATGCCTACTTTCCGCACGTCTGGACCTCCCTTGCAGAAGGCCATTGCGGATTTATTGACATCCGAACGGAAGGCATTTTTCGTCGGTGGTGCCACGTTCACCGGTTCGAGGCGATGCCTTCGGGCGGAACGCGCATTCTCGATGATCTCCGTTGGGCCATTGCCCTTCCGCCGCCACTCACGTGGCCTGGCAACATTGTGGTGGAACAACAGATGCGTTCGTTGTTCCGCTACCGTGAGCGCAGGCTCGGAGAACTTTTCGGCCTTTTGCGCGGGTCGAACTGACAGAGAGGGTGCAAAAGTTTTCGTGCGAGAAGTGTGGTCAGACGGAATCAGCCTTCTTTGCAGGACGCGTTTGCTCCGTACACGCGAAAGAGGTAGTTGGCTCGCTTCATGCAGCCATCGTAGTCGCTTCCGTAGTCGCCGTGGTTTTTATAGGCACTGCCGTCGTACGAAACCCAAAGAATCCAGCCAAAGGAAATGGTGGCAGCAGCAAGGCACGCGCGCATGGTTTTCAAGCTCATGGAAAATTCCTTTCAGAAGAGAGACGTGGGGACGACACCCCTCCGAAGTTTTGACTGTGTTGAGCTTTAAAAGCAAGCACTACCAAGTCAGACCCGAGAAAATGGCCAACTGGGGGCCTCACCTTGGATTTTAGTTCAGTCGCACCACCGTGACACCATCGGACCCCTCACCCGCCGTGCCAGGACGCCAAGCAAGGTCGAAGCGGGTTTCTTGAAGAAGCTCTCGCACGGCTTGCTTTACCCGGCCCGTTCCATGGCCATGAATGATGATGATGGTGGTGAGGTTGTCGCGCATGGCGCGGTCGAGAAACGCTTCCACTTTTTCGAGTGCCGTGTCGACAAGACTTCCCCGCAGGTCGAGGGTGTTGGCCTTGTGCTGGAACGTGGGTTCAACGGACATGTCTCGGTTCCCGCGTGAAGCCACAGGGGCTGAGGGGGCTGAGGGGGCCGCACGGGGGGGCGTTTTCTCGGGGACCTTGGTGCTTGCCTTGGCCATGGTGCCGTTTGCCGCTTCTTGCACTGTGAAAAGTTCACGATGCGGCACCTTCATTTTCACGAGTCCAAATTTACACTCCACAAGCCCTTTGGAGTCGACCGTGCGCAAAACCTCGCCAGCGTCTCTGAGGCGCTGGGTACGCACTTTCATGCCGGGCTTCCAATAGGTGTCGGGGTGGCCCGAGAGGCCTTTTTTTGCCTCTTTTTCAGCTTTTTCTTTCTCAGCCATCTTCAGGCGTTCGCGTGCTGTTTTTCCCGTGCGTCCCGATTCGCCGGTCAAAGACTCTTCGAGGTCGAGGAAAGCGTCCACATCGCCTCGAAAGCCGTCTTCAAGTGCGTCGAACCCTTTGTTCAACAAACCGAGGCTTGTGCGTGCTTCGTCGAGGAGGTCGCGTGGTGTGAGTTTTTCAGGCTTGCGAATGCGCGCAGCCAAGTCGTCGCGGTCGGGAGCGCGTGTGCCGCCCGCGCCCGAGGAACGTTCCTGAAACGAAAAGCCCTTCAGGGCATCAAAACCGGTCAGGGTGACGTTCCTAGGAGGCGCCAGGGGGGACGGAGTCTGTTTCGCCGGTTTGGAAGAGGCCATCGACCCTGGCGGAGAGGAGGGAGGCGGCGAGGCGTCTTCGAGCGCGCGGAGAGTCTCGCGCTTGGCTTTTTCAAACTGACGTTCTCGAATTTCGAGGCGGTTTTCGAAGGCATTGAGGCGTTTCGTCAGTTTTTCGCGGTAGCCTTGCACCAACGCTTCCCGCTCTGTTTCGAGGCGGGTGCGGTCGGAGCGCAGGGCGTCGAGTTCCTTGCGCAGCGCCGCTGCATTGGCTTCTTGTTCGAGTTTCAGGTTTTCGAGATCCTCTTTTTGACGCGAGAGTTCGGCCACGAGGCGCTCTACGCGCATCATTTCTTCGCCTGCATAGGAGCGTGCGGCGTTGAGAAGGGACTCTTCGAAGCCCAGCCGCGAGGCGAGCTCGAGGGCGTAGGACTGGCCCGGGATGCCATTCTGCAAGCGGTAGGTGGGTTTGAGCCTGCGAGATTCAAATTCCATGCTTGCGTTTTGGAAACGGGTGTCGCCTTCGGCGAGCGTCTTGAGGCCAGAAAAGTGTGTTGTAATAACCACCGTGGCACCGCGCGTCGCGAGACTCTCGAGGGTGGCGCGCGCCATGGCAACACCCACGGTGGGGTCGGTGCCCACAAAACCTTCGTCGAGCAGCACGAGGGTGTGCGTACGTGCTTCCGAAAGAATGGCCTTGAGTTGCACAAGGTGGCCCGAGAACGTGGAGAGGTCATCCGACAGGTTCTGCCTATCGCCCATTTCCGCATAGACGTGCGTGTAAGCGAAGAGACTTGCCTCGGATGCGGGCACGAAAAGGCCTGCTAAGCCCATGAGGGTGAGCACGCCCGCGGTTTTCATGGCCACCGTCTTGCCGCCCGCATTCGGACCTGAAAGCACCCAGACGTTGGATTTCAACACGAGGTCGTTGGGCACGCAGGGCTTTTTTTCCAGAATGAAGAGCGGGTGCCTCGCGTCGTAAAAGGCGAATGCCCCAAGTTCCTCGCGCTCGTCGTCGGAGGTGTGAAAGCGTGGCTCCACGGCATCCAGAATGTTTGCGAAGCGAGCACGTGCGAGAAGGGCATCGTAAAGTTCCAGCGCGCCCAAGGCTTGGCCAATGGGTTCGCGGGCCAGGTGAGCGGCCTCTGAAAGCTCCCGCAGCACGCGGGCCTCTTCGACTTGCACGTCGGTTTCGGCGACTTCTATTTGCCCTTGGACGGTGGCAAGTTCGGTGGGTTCCACAAAAACGGTGGAACCCGATTGGCTCACACCCCGTGGCACGCCGGGAACGTCGCCCTTGCGGTCGGTGCGGACGGGAAGAACGTAACGCCCATCCCGCTGCATCCACAGGGCGTCCTGCAGGGCGTCGCGCACCGAAGAGCGGCGAAGCAGCGATTCGAGTGAAGACTCCATGCGTTTGCGGGCGGCGTCGAGCCGGCCACGTGCCGCGCGCAGTTCTGGACTCGCCGACGAGAGGATGTTTCCTTCGGCGTCGACCGACAAACCGAGGCGCGCATGAAGCTTGGGTTGGGGCTCCAGAGTTGCGAAGAGTTCGAGAAGAAGAGGGTAAGCTGAAGGCGAGGGGTGGCGCTTTTGCTCGCGAACAAAGACAAACGCCTTTTCCACGAGGCCGAGCGCGACACGAAGTTGCCACAAAGCAGACGCAGACAGCACCGACCCACGCGACAGCGGACCCAGGAAAGACGCTGTGTCGACGGGTTCGAGGGACGGCCCTTGCCCTTGGGCTTCCAGCGCGCGGAGTTCTGCCGTCGCGCGGAAAACATGGGTGCGTTCTTCGGCGGGCAAGGTGGGGGCAAGGTGTGCGAGCGTTCGTTGGGTGCTTTCGAACACGGCGCATTCGGCCAAGGCTGCTGTGATTTTCTTCCATTCAAGGCGGTCTAAAGCATCACTCCGGAGTCGTTCGGGAGCATCACTCCGGAGTCGTTCAGGAGCATCGCTCCGCAAGGTCTCGTTCATGGTTCGTGTGACGTTCCTTCCGAGGAATGGAGGGGCGCTGAGAAGAGGGAGAGCCCTGTGCACGCGGCCAACGGGATGTTAAGCATATAGGGGATGTCGATTGCGTCGCGCAATCTCATTCAAAATCTTAGCTTAAAAAGCTGGGCCTCGTTCGTGTCCTGATTCTTGTCCCGATATTTTTGAGGAAGGTAAGCGAAATGGCCCGTGGATGGCGACAATTCCTCGACGAACCCGATGGCCGTAAAGGCAAAGTGGTCGGTCGTTTTGAAAAGATGCGCAAAGAAAAGCGCAGTGTCCGCGGACGCACCGTTGACGACTGGATTATTGACGAGCACCTGGCCCGCGAAGCGGGCGGGCAGACCTCGGGCGTCGAAGAGCTCGTGGAGGCGCACCGTGTGGCCGGGGGGTTGCGCACCGGCCGCGTCATTGAGGTACACAAACGAAACGTGTTTGTGGCCGAAGAAAAAGAGCCTGGAAAGCCCGACACGGGCCTGCTGTGGCTGTGTTCAGTGGCGAAACGGCACTTCCAACGAGCCCACCGTGAACGCAATTTTGTGGTGGTGGGAGACAGGGTTCTTTTCGAGGCTGACGTCGAAACGAAACTCGATGCCGCGGGAGACCCCATCGATTCCGACCTCCCACGCGGCAACATTCAGCACGCCCGCTCCCGGCACAGCCGCATCGCCCGGCGCGACCCGCACGCTCCCGACTGGGAACATGTGATGCTCGCAAACATCGATCTCGTGTGCATCGTGGCCAGCGTGTTCAACCCGGAAGTCCGTTGGGGACTCATCGACCGCTTTTTGGTGCAGGCCGAGCTCGAAAACTTGCGCCCCCTCATTGTCCTGAACAAGGTCGACCTTCTGGGAGACCCCAAGCTCGCGTCGCCGGAATTCTTGGCGCGGTATGCGCGGCGGGTCGCCATCTACCGTGACATTGGATACGAAGTTGTGGAAGTCTGTGCCCTACGGCCTAAAAAAACGCCCGATGCCGTCAAAGCGCTGCGGGCTCAATTCCGCGGAAAGCTCGTGGGTTTGTGTGGTCACTCGGGAGTGGGCAAGAGCAGCATCTTGAATCTGATGGAGCCCGAATTCGAGCAGGTGGTCGACGAAAATCCCGAGATCTTCTACAAAGGCCGGCACACCACAACCTACAATTCACTTCTGACACTAGGCATTGGCGCCTATGCCATCGACACCCCAGGCGTGCGTTCCTTTTCCATCGATTCCTTGGGTGCCATCGAACTCTCACATTGCTTTCCCGAGTTCCGAAGTTTGGCGCGCTGCAAATACCGCGAATGCAGCCACATTGAAGAACCCGGATGCGCCGTGAAGGCAGCCATGGAACAAGGCGTGGTGTCGAAGGAACGTTACCGCAGTTACCTTGGCATTCTGAAAGGCGTGAGCTTCCGTGAAGGGGAGGGCGACAACACCGATGCCCCCATGATAGCCGACCTCAAGGCACGCGCGCAGGTGCGCGATGCCCTTTTGGAAAAGGATCCCGCCGACGACGAGTTGGGAGCCACGGCTGCCGAGGC
Source organism: Silvanigrellales bacterium (assembly GCA_020247005.1). GTDB lineage: Bacteria > Bdellovibrionota_B > Oligoflexia > Silvanigrellales > Silvanigrellaceae > JADCJN01. Next base: position 4,165 of record JADCJN010000208.1, on the reverse strand, counting down.
TGCCCTGTTGCAGGGCGAAGACGACGCCTCAACCCACCGCAGAGGGGCTCCCGCTGCAGCCTCCGCGCCCCCCCCATCAGGGGGAGGGGGGTCGCTTGCGCGACGTCTTGCCCTTTTGAAAAAGAAAGCCGCGCAGGAGCCACCCACGTGAGCCTTTCCATGCCCGATGCGGAAACCACCCCGAGCACGACGCCGCCCCCCCCCAGCGCGTTGTCGGCCACGCGAAAGCGTGAAGTCCTGGCCGCGTTCGAAGGCCCGGCCCAGCTGCCGGAGCTTCTGAGTGCGGCCTTTGGTGCCACCGGGCACATGCCTCAGGTGCATGTCGACAGGCTCATTGTGGGCGGCGGCCTGACGGGTCTGCTTCTCGCTTTGCGGCTGTCCGCAGGCGATCCGAAAGAAGCTTCAAACCTTTGCCTGGTGGAGGGTGAGCAGGCGTGCGGAGGTCGGCTCTTTTTCTCGACGCCATGGCACGGAATGGGTTCTCCACGCTCGCGCTTCGAAATGCTCATTGAGCGTGGTTTTCTGGGGCGCGATGTTTCGGGGCCTGGCTTCGAAGCCTTTTCGCCCGATGCGCTCACGACCCTGGAACGGCACCTGGTCGCGACGCTTTCCGACGAAGAAAGGTCTTTCGTGGAAGCGTTCACCTGCATGGGCACAGAGGGGGCGCCGCTGTCACGGCGCTGTTACGTTGTGAAGAAAGAGGTCACGCCTCTGTCCGCGCACCTCGACTCCTCTACGGAAATTTTGACTCGAAAAGAGGCCGAGGCCCTGGGGGCGTTGGTGAACCTTTTGCCGCACGAAGACACCGTGCTGGCCGAAACGATTTTCTGGAAAGAGCTCCCCAAAGCGACGCGTGAAAACCTCACGCCCCTTCTGGAAACACTTTGTGGGTTCAACTTCAGCCGCTTCTTTGCTTCACATGTGGCTATGGTGGTGCATGGATTTCTTGACGCCCACAAAGTGCAAATTCCGCCACTGTTGAGGCGTGATGGGGGCTTGGAGCTTGCCCTCGAACTCGTTCTTCGCATGCGCGGAGTGCAAGTGCGCACGTCTACGCGCGTGGTGCGTTTGGAGCGCGGCGAAGCCGCCAGCAAGTCTTTGGGCTCGGTTCCTTCGGAGCCCTTTCGTTTGTTGGTTGGCGACGACGCGTTTCCGTCGGCACGGGAGCTCACGGCGCGCCAGGTCACCCTGTGCCTACCTCTTGCGCGAACACTCACGCTCCTCCCTCGAGAGGCCCTTTCTCCTGGGCAGGGAAAGCTCGTGTCAAAGCACCGCCCCCGCTCTCTGGTGGCCCTGGAATTTCCGAATGTGGCCGACAATTGCCTGGGTGTCTTTCCCGAGGAGTGCAGGCCAGGTGATGTGCTTTTCTTTCCGGTGGAGCGCGCGCGAGGCCATGTGACGTCGCAAGGCAGCCTCGTGTTGGGGGCCTGGCTCGAATTCGAAGAATCCCTGCAGGCGCCTTCCGTGCGAGAAGCGCTTTCGCGTTTGCGGAAGGCCGCAGCGCGCGTTTTGAAACCCGAAGCTCTTCGTGTTTTTAGCCAGCAAGGGGCAGCAGTTCCCGCCGGCTCCCTCACCGTGCGGCGCGAACGCGTTGTGCTTTTGCCAGTGGGCTTGGCGACGCCGCAAGAGCCTCTGTCCAAGGAAACCGTGGGCGATGTGCGCACGGCGTGGAAAGGGCTGACGGTGTGTGGCGATGGCTTCACGTGGAGCGCCACGCCCTGGCGCAATGTGGTGAACTCGGTTGCTGAAGCGAGCGGCAACCAGGGTTGACAGCCGGGAGGGGCCCATGTGAACCGATGGGAAACCGCTCGCGCTTCGACGCCTTCCCACAGGAGACTTTTATGGCCGCCGCAGCCCCTCGTGTTTCTCCTCGTTTCTTTCGCCGTGCGCAGGCTCATGGTTTTTGTGTTCCCGACATTCCGGCCGACGTCCGCGCGAAGTGCGTAGCAGGCACGTCCACTCGCGTTCTTGATGGCCGTTTCGTCGCCGATGCCCTTGTGGCCCAGTGCGGCGCGTTGGTGGCGCAAAAAAAGGGCCAAGGAGGGCGGGTGCCAAAACTCGTTGTGGTTTTGGCCGGGGAAGACCCGGCTTCGGCTGTTTACGTCGGCAACAAAGAAAAGATGTTCGCCAAAGCGGGTTTTGAGAGCGAAACCCTTAAAATAGCGAGCTGCGACACCACGCTCGAAGGTCTCTTGAGCGTGGTGGGCGAGCTCAACGCGCGCGCCGACGTCGATGGCATTTTGGTGCAGCTGCCCTTGCCTGCGGGCATTCCTGCCCACGTCGTTCTTGCGGCCATCGACCCCCGAAAGGATGTCGATGGCTTTTTAAAAGAAAACATGGGGCTTCTTGCCTTAGGCGATTTCTCGGGTGCTCTGCCCTGTACCCCCTTTGGCATCATGGTTCTTCTTGCGGCGCATGGAATTCCCTTGGAATCCAAACGCGCGGTGGTTGTGGGACGCAGCAACATTGTTGGAAAACCCATGAGCCTTCTGTTGCTGGGCGAAGACAGCACCGTAACCGTCGCGCATTCGCGCACCACCGACCTCGCGGCCCTCACCCGCGAGGCCGACATTGTGATTGCTGCGGCCGGTCGTCCCCTGCTCCTGGGGAAGGAGCATGTGAAAGCTGGCGCTGTGGTGGTGGACGTTGGCATGCACCGCAAGAGCGATGGGAAGCTTTGCGGCGATGTGGACGCCACTTTCGAAACAGGAGTGGCGGGCAAGGCCTCCGCACTCACTCCCGTTCCGGGCGGAGTGGGGCCCATGACCATCGCCATGTTACTTGTGAACACGGCTGCAGCCGCGTGGTCGAAGCCTCTGTCCTGAATTGGGTTTTGCTTTTTATTTCTGCTCCCCAACAGCCAAAACACGACAGAACAGTTCATCACGGCATTTTGCCATGCCAGTGCAATTTGTGTTTGAATAGCGTTCACTTTACCCCATTCGGTGCCGTGCCTCTGTTACGGCTCCTCGGCCATCCTGCGCCCCATCTGCCAACCCCCGGGTTTCATCCCTCGTGACCGGCGTTAGGCTTCCTGCCCGAGACCCCAGACGTCCCGTGTTGACTGTCATCTCTTTCCTCGCATGCCAGGCTCTTGGACCCCGCTGGGAACTCCGACACACGCTGACTTCGGTCGTCTTTTCGCTTCCCGAGTCACAACAACGTCGCCCAACGGGATGTGGCTTTGTCGGGGCTCGATCACTTCAAGCTCGCGCGTTCCGGCCTACGAGGTTCGCTCTAGACGCTTCGCAGTCATCGTTACCTAATGACCGCGCACTGTTTGCGACAACATGGACGTGACCCCTTTGTTGGCCGGACTTGCACCAGCAGGAGATGGCGGCCCGGAAGGTGTCAATGATTCGAGACATCGCCAGGTCGAATCTTAACTTAACCAGCCATGGCTTCTTCTGATTATTGCAGACCCCTCTGTGCCAATGAGACTTGAGACACCCGCCATCTTGTGTTTAAGCTAATGAGGGTGAGTCGAGGATTTTTCTATGTCTCAGGCAAGAGTGACAGCAATTTCGTCTTCTAAAGCTTCTCTCATTGAAGCGGAGGATGCCCCTAAGCCCTCTGCGAGAAGGCGAGTTTGGACCTCAAAGCAAAAGCTCGAGGTGATTGCCCAGATCGATGAGCCCTCTGTGCCAATGAGACTTGAGACACCCGCCATCCAGTGTTTAAGCTAATGAGGGTGACTCGAGGATTTTTCTATGTCTCAGGCAAAAGTGACTGCAATTTCGTCTTCTAAAGCTTCTCTCAATGAAGCAGAGGATGCCCCTGAGCCCTCTGCGAGAAGGCGAGTTTGGACTGCAAAGCAAAAGCTCGAGGTGATTGCCCAGATCGATGAGCTCAAAAAAAGTGGAGCTGATGTTGGAGCATTTATCCGCAAGAAAGGCCTCTATTCCTCGACCATTTCTCTCTGGCGTAAACAGAGAAATCAGGGGCTTCTTGGCGTTGAGGGAAAGAAAAGAGGTCCAAAGTCTAAAGTGACGCCCGAGATGATTGAAATTCAAAGGCTTCAAAAGGAAAACGAAAAGCTCTCGAAGAGTCTCTCTCAGGCTCAAAAGATCATCGTGATCCAAAAAAAAGTTGCGGCGATGTACCTGGAAGAGAAAGACTGAATGCCGAGGAAATGCTCAGTTTCGCCAAAGAGGAAGAAATTCCT
>JADCJN010000207.1 GCA_020247005.1 Silvanigrellales bacterium | reverse complement strand
CTATGCACCATGCCCATCCGCAGTGGATGATCGATCGATGGCTCTCAAACATCCCGCCCGAGCGCCTCGACCACATGCTTTCGGGCAACAACACGCCTCCCAAAAACTCTCTGCGCGTCCTTGCGCGCAACCCTGTGCCCGGTGGCGACGACCTCGCCACCTTCCTTCTGCGTGAGCACGGCATCGCCTCTCACTGGCGTCCGCTCAAGGGCGCGTTGCAGGTCGAGTCGCTTCCCCCCTTCGAAACCTGTGAAGCCTTCAAGGCAGGGTGTTACATTGTGCAAGACGAAGCCGCGCAGCTGTGCGCGAGCATCGTTGCGCCCCGTCCGACGGACACGCTCCTCGACGCCTGCTCCGCACCCGGCGGCAAAGCCATTCATATGTGGGACGCCGGTGTTGAAGCCAACCAAATCACTCTGTGCGACTTCTCTCAGAAGCGCATCGCTCTGATGCAAAAGAATCTCGACCGCGTGAAGCTCCACGGCGCAACCCTTGTTCACGGAGACGCAGGTTCCGCTCTCTCTGGAAAGTCGTTTTCGAAGGTCGTCCTCGACGCGCCGTGCAGTGCGATGGGCGTGATTCGCCGCCACCCCGAAATCAAGTGGCTTCGCTCGCTCGCCGACGTCGAGAACTGCGCAAAGGAACAACGACGCCTGCTTGTGTCATGCGCGTCGCTCGTTGAGCCTCACGGCGAGCTCGTATACATTGTGTGTACGCAGGAGGTGGAAGAAACATCAGCCGTCTCCGACGACTTTCTTGCCTCGCATCCTGAGTTCGAAATCGCCTCGCTCGACGGGCGCATTCACGACTACTATCGAAAGTATTTGACTCGTCGGAACGAGGTTTTGGTCCTTCCCGGCAACGGCGACGATCTCGACGGCTTTTATGCGGTCATCTTCCGGAAACGAGGAACACCTTGAAAATCCGTGGGGCCTGGGCACGAGCGATGGCCGTTTCGTTTTCCGTCATAGCCACTGTGAGCCTGGCAACGCCAACTGCTTTGAGCCAGGCATCGGCGCCTGCCGCAGACGCCCACCGCCCGCCCTGGAAGCCCGAAGGCGAAGTCTTTCCTGGCTACGGAGCGTTTCGCGACGAAGTTGTGGCCAACATGCGGTTAGCTCGCAAGCGTCTTGCAGTTGTGACTCCTCTTCTTTCCGACGGTGACATCGCAACGGCTCTTTTCGCTGCGCGCGTCCGTGGACTGGAAACACTCGCCTTGCTCGACGTTCGAGAATCTCGGGCCTTCCATTCCCGCCACGGCTACCTTGCCCGCACACAGGTTCCCACGTGGCTTGTGCCGCTTGCGAAATTCCGTACCGACGCCGTCTCGCTCCTGGTCGTCGACGATGCCGTCTGGCGAGTGTCGGTGCGTTTCGACGACTCTCCGAACGGCTCGTGGAAGGACCCTGGGACGGCCTCGATCCAAGGCTCACCCGGCTACGCCATAAAGATAGAAGCCTCCTCCCTCACTCCCGACGAAATTTTTGGCTGGAAAGACGTCAAAGGAGCTCGTTTCGCGACTGACGCCCCCGCCAGGCCGCCCGCAGCCGCCAAGAAGTCGACGAGCCCTTCCGAACCCGCATCGGCGTCATCTGTTACGATGAGCGAGAATGAAGCGAAGAAACAGAGCGGAAGCCGTATCCCGCGACGTCTGCCCAGGGAGACACGCCTGCAGAGGCTGCGCCGGCAGGCACCGGAACCCCTTTCTCCCGGATCAACGGAAGAAAGTACGGGTTCCCTCAAAGTGCCCGTCCCGCCTCCCAACGAAACAGACGTCTCCGAGGATTGAGCGACCGCTCCCCCAGGGAGTTCGGGAATGCTGCGTGAGTCGATACGAGCCGTCTGCCTTTTCGTTGCCAGCGCCAGCCTCCTTGGATGCACTGTGCGGAGTTGCTCCGGCGTCCGCAAAGACATCCCTCCCGAGGAACAGCTTCACTCCTACATTTCCACAGCCGTGAACGTGACCAAGCCCGAGCAGCGCCAAGAGCTTATCAACCTCACAGCGGGCCCGTTGAAGGCTGCCCTTGTGAATGCGAGCGAGGAAACCTTCAAACGCGCTTACATCGAGAAGAAATACGACTTCCGAAGCTTCGACATCGTGCAACGCAAAGATGCCCCAGGCGGCAAGGAAACTCAGGTCGACTTCAAGCTTGTCTACAAGAGCTGGAACGCCGGCGAGCCTTCCGACCGCGCGCCCATTGTCGAAACGAACAACCGCGCCACCCTCGTTTACGAGCATGGTCAATGGGCCATTCAGAAGGTGGAAAGTCTGGGTTCTGCCTTTGAATGGGATGTCGGGCTTCCCATGGACAACGTGTCGACGGAGGGCGTCGATCCGCAAGGCGAACCAAAAGAAGTCGAGTCGTCTCGCGAAACGCCTACCGACATGCCGTCAGGTGAAGGGGCCCAGCCATGAAAAGAATCCTGATAGCAGACGCCAGCAAGGCCAGCCTTGTGATGACAAGCGAAGTGTTCAAAGACCACTTTCCAGGTGTTCAGGTTGTCGTCGCCCGCACATCCGCCGAGTGCCTTGAACTTGTGAAAACCACCGAAAACCTGGACGCCTACGTCATTGACT
>JADCJN010000206.1 GCA_020247005.1 Silvanigrellales bacterium | reverse complement strand
TCATCTCCCTCTCTTGGCGAGTTCGATGTCACCAATCGGTAGGTCAGAAGGGGAAGACCACTCTTGCCCACTGGAACGTCACGGAACCAAATGAACGCCTCTCGCATATCGATTTTTTTGTCGCGTCGCCTGTTTGAGAAAAGCGTATTGAATAGTCCTTTGCGTCGCGCACTGCCGCCCTCGTTCGCGCACAGAGCTTCGACGTACTGGCATTCGGCACCCGATTGCTCACCTTCACCCAGTATGTAAGCGGCAAAAGCTTTCTGTCGAAGCTCCCTTTCCCGCTCCCAAGCACTATAATCATCCGAGGCAGTACTCGTGCCCGAGTTAAAAGATCGTTTCTTGCAAGAAAGAGATGCTGTCGCGAGCAAAAAAACCGAAAACAAAAGAAAGCGCTCTTTCATCAAAATTTTCCTCGAATTATCGTGAGAGCGGGAAAACGTTTTTCGCTCGCCAATGATCTAGAGTCGCGTTACTTTTTCGAACCTCGGTAGAACGCTTGGAAGGCAAGCCCTTTTTGACGCATGTCTTCCAAATAGGCAGAGTAATTTTCAGCCACGTGAGTTCCGTCGCCTTGAACGACCTTCAGAAACTCGTAGTCGTTCATTTTCCGGCGGAGAAACGAAGATTTCCTGGTGAGCTCCTTGAGCTCGCCCTCTGGGAGAGCCTCCATGTTGGGTTCTTCGATTTCAGCGACCTGTTCGACATCGGAGAGTTCGTTGGAGTTGCGAGGTGCATCGAGCTGTTCGGGCACAAAAAAAGTAAAATCGACAAGGTCAGCTCGCCGGACTCCGACTCCCCTCAAAATAGGAATGATGCGAGTTGACGATCCTGGGGTGGGGTTGAATTCAAATTCATATTTCACGTCCAGAGCCTTCGTGAATTCGTGAAGTGCGATGCCAGCCTCTCGAGACCAGCTTCTCTTCGCACCTTTCGAAGGACTCGCGTGAAAGGAAAATGTGAATGGCCCCGGCACGGAAACAGTGATTTTGTTGCTTGCCCTGTTGAACTCCGCATTCGCGAAATTCAAAAGAACATCGGGCATCGTATTGCCCTTCATCCACCAAACTCCGTCGAGTTGTGTGGGCCAACCCGGAGCGCGGTTCTTGCGATTCAAAAAGCAGTAAGGAGCAGTCTCCGAACGCACGACGTCGAATTTATCGCCGACTCGAGTCTTTCGCAAAAAGCCACGCTTGTCGGACGCAATGAGCGTCGCATCAACTTTCTCGCAAGAGATTTCTTGCGTCGGCACTGTGGCTGCATTCAAGGGTCCAAGGTCATCGGTAGCGTCTGGACCTGGATTCTCGATCGGGACTTCACCGTTTTCTCGGAATTTCTGCTCGAGCCCCTCTCGCGTGTGGAGGCCTGCGACAAAATGCTTGAACATCAGCCCTTCGTTGGCAAAGCTCCCCTTCTCAAATTTCTCCTCCAGGACGATTTCGCCAATAACGTTCTCGGAGCGCACAATTCCATCGCGTTCGCTCCGAGCATCGTCGCTTCCGTAAACCGTAAAGAGAAGAGTACCGGGAGCAATGCTCCCAAGGCTGTCGCGGAAGTCATGCTTCTCTTGCCAAACTGGATTGTACAGGTCTGTGTTCGGCACGAGAGTCACTCTGGCAGGAGCTTTTGGTGAGGAGACAGGAGCTCCTCCTTGAGAATTCCAAGCCATATTTTCAACCGACATCCAGCGAGACATGAGGTCGATGTCGACATTGTCGTGACCTTCCACACTCTCGCCCGATTCGTTCACGGGTCGGTTCAAGGATGTTCTTACGTAACGGGTGATGTCGGCGAACTTGCCTGCAATGCGCGCCTCAAAACCAACCCCTACGGGCAGAATATTCGTGAGGTTCTTCTGTGCCTTGAAGAAATTGTAATCGATTTTCTCGGGAAATCCGTTGATGTTCTTCTTGATGTCGGGATTCTGTTCAGGGCCAATATTCTGGCCAATCACCCTGTGCATAGCAATCAGAGAACGGGAGTAGGAACCGGTCACTGGAAATTTGATCGCAATGGCACGGTTCATCACTTTGGTGATGTGTGGATTCGTGGCTGTCGACACTCGAGCGATGCCCAGAGCTCCAGCTTCTTCGGCAAAAAGGCCGGTGTAAGGCGTTCCCTTTCGAGGCTTGAAACGCACGACTCCCACGGCTCCCACGGGGTGTGTGAGTCGACGGTGCTTCACCGGGATACCGAGGAAGTCGACGTGATTAGGGTACACATCGCGCAGCCGCGAAAAGATGCCCAACGCAGCGATGCTGGATGCGGGTCGAAATCGGAAGTCCATCGTGTCTTGAATGAATTTAGCGAGCCGACCTTTGTCGCCTCCAATAACCACGTCAGGAATGGGTTTCACTTCCGACTGGCGCACACGATCCATCAAAAGTCTTGTTTTTTCTTTATAGCCATAGGAATCAAAGTCGTTTGGCAAGGAGTCTTTGAAATCGAAGGCCTTCACCGAACTGATAGAATTAAACTGTCTTGCTTTACAGCTGACGATTCCGACTCCGAACGGAACAGACAACAGCACAACGGCAAATACTTTACTGCGCATCAACTTTCCCCTGACTTTCAAGCAAAAGCGCCAGAAACGACAAAAAGCACATCACGCTTATTGTCGTCTTCGGGCTATTGCCCAGCAAGGGGTCGGCAATCACAGCGCCTTATCGTCAAAACGATGACACACTTGGGATGCCCTCTGTCGTTGAAAGGGAACAGGCAACCCTGCCACGAGGGGCATGACTTTGTGTCCAACCTAAAAAAGCGGACTTCTTATTTGTGCTTCGAGCGTGAGTCCGAATACACCGCGAATACGATGATGAGGCCCTTCATCACCATTTGGTAGTCGGTCGAGAGTTCGAGCATGTCCATGCCGTTATTCAAAACACCGATGATAAAGGCGCCGATAATAGAGCCTTGGATGCGCCCGACGCCGCCTTGGAGGCTGGTGCCGCCAATCACGACGGCCGCGATGGCATCGAGTTCCATGAGTTGGCCTTCGGTCGGCGTCGCAGAGTTCAGGCGCCCCGAGAGGATGATGCCTGCGATGCCCGCGAGGAGGCCCATGATGAGGTAAACGGTGAATTTGATGCGTTGGACAGGAATGCCCGAAAGAAGCGCCGCCGTTTCGTTTCCGCCGAGTGCATAGAGGCCGCGACCAAATGTCGTTTTTTGCAAAACGAACATGCCGATGGCAGCGCAGATGATGAGGATGAGAACAGGCACGGGCAGCCCGCGGTCGGTGAAGAACGTCCACAGGGCGAGGCTTGCGAGGGCGAGGAAGAGAGTGCCACCCACGGCCCACTCTACCAAAGACGCCCCTTTCGGAGAAGTCTTCACCTCAGCTTGCACGGTGTTCGAGGCGGCAAGGCGTGCAGCAGTGTCGGCACCAGAGGAGCTCCTCAGGGAGGCTCGGGAAAACAGAGTACTTGCAACAACGCCAAGGACGAGGGCGCCAACAAGGAACCATGGGGTCACGAATCCGCCACCGAGGAATTGAACTTCGTCAGAGAGCGGAGAAATGGCGGAACTGCCCGAGAAAATGAGCGCAAGGCCGCGCGCAATGACCAAGAACCCGAGCGTGACCACGAAAGGCGGGATGCGGAAGCGAGAAATGAGGAAACCGTTCACGCTGCCGACAGAGGCACCCACAGCAGCCGCAAAGGCGAGGCTGGCGGGCAGCGGCCAGGCCCATTTTGCTTGCGCAAGGCCGAGGCAAATACCACACAATGCGACCACAGAACCGATGCCGAGGTCGATGCCGGCCGTGAGAATCACCATGGTCATTCCGATGGCCAGAATCCCATTGATGGACACTTGAAGAGTCAGGTTGGTGAGATTTCGTGAGGTAAAAAACGCGGCGTCGGTGCTCGTGAGACTCGACAAAACGGAACGCCCCAAAGCGTCGATGTCGAGGGCTGCTTCGCCGCTGAGGGCGCCGAGCACCATCGACTTCACTTCGGAGGTCCACACACGTCCGGTGAGTTCGAAGAGGAACATGAGAACGACGAGGGCCAGCAAAGTGGAATAAGGTTTCAGAAGTTCCCGCGTAGAAAGTGCTGGCTTCTTGATGGTGACGGTGTCTCTCAGAACTTGGGTCGTCATCGTGTTTCTTTCTTTCTCAGTGGCTCGCGGAGGCATTCACTGCTGCGGAAGCGCCAATAGAGCTTTGGGGCGCACCTGCTGCCAATGACATGATGTTCTCGGGGCTCACGCCGGCGCCTTCGAGTTCGCCGGCAACTTTGCCGCCGTTGAGCACAAGGACGCGGTTGCAGATGCCCACAAGTTCGGGGAGCTCGGACGATGCGACAATGACGCGAACGCCTTCGTCGACGAGTTCGTTGAGCAGTTGGTAGATTTCAAATTTCGCGCCGACGTCGACGCCACGAGTGGGTTCGTCGAGAAGAAGGACGCGCGGGTGAATGGCGACCCATTTCGCCAACGCGACCTTTTGCTGGTTGCCACCCGAAAGGTTCGAAACAGTGGTCTCGGCGTCAGGAGCTTTGATGCGAAGTTTGCGGACGTAACGGTTGGCGCGTTCCAACTCGGCAGCAGCATCGATGACGCCCAACCGGGAAATACGGAACAAACTCGCCATCGAAACGTTTTGTTGGATGCTCATGCCAAGGTGCAAACCAAGATGTTTGCGGTCTTCGGGGACAAGACCAATGCGATGCTCTAAGGCTTCGTCGACACCGGTGACGTGAGCGTCGACGCCTTCGAGGCTCACCGAGCCCGTGGCGTCATAGTCGGGGTGACCGAAGAGCGAGTAGAAGATCTCGCTGCGGCCAGAGCCCATCATACCAGCAAGCCCAAGAATTTCGCCGCGACGAGCCTGGAAGGAAACATTGTCGACGACAACTTTCCCGTCGAGGCGTCGGCGCGTGGAAAGACTGTCGACCTTGAGGTCGAAGGTGGCGGAAGCTTCGGGCGCACGCCGGGGCGGATAATAATTGGACAGCTCTCGCCCCACCATGAGTTTTACAACGTCATGCCCGTCGAGCGAGCGCGGCGCCTCGAACGTCGCGGGTTCGCTGGCCTCAGAGACATGCGCAGGTCTCTGAGGCTCGAGGCGTTTCAGGGGACCGCCACCCACCGATTTTCCGTCACGCAAAACGACAACGCGGTCGCAGAGACGAAACACTTCATCCATTTTGTGAGAAATGTAGACGCAGGCCGTCCCCTTCGCACGGAGGGCATCGATAATGCCAAACAGGCGCTCGACTTCTCGGTTCGAAAGTGCACTTGTGGGCTCGTCAAAAATGACGACCTTTGAGTTTTTCAAAAGAGCCTTCGCGATTTCGACCATCTGGGAGTCACCCACGGAGAGGTCGGCCACGCGGTCGCGCGGCGAAAACGTCACCCCGAGATCGGCGAGAACAGAAGCGGCCTGTGCTTCAACGGTTCCCCAATCCACGAGGCCAAGCTTTGCGCCGAGCGCGCCGCCGAGCGAGGGGAGGTGACCCGCAAACAGGTTTTCCGCCACGGTGAGTTCGCGGAACAGGTTGAGCTCTTGATGGATGATGCCGATGCCAACGGCCTCCGCATCACGGGTGCCACGAAAAGCAACCGCCGAGCCTTTCCAAAGAATGTCTCCCTCGAAGTCACCCTGTGGGTAGACGCCAGAGAGCACTTTCATGAGTGTCGATTTGCCAGCGCCGTTTTCGCCACAGAGCGCCAAGACTTCACCAGCGTCGACTCGGAAGCTCACGCCTCCGAGTGCTCTGACGCCACCGAACGTCTTGACGATACCGCGCGCCTCCAGCAAGGGGGGCCCCGAGTTCGCCATGACTTTAAAACCTCAGCGTTTCGTGGAACCGCCGAACACGGATTCCTTCGAGTGGAAGCCTGTCTTCACAACAATGTCTTCGAAGTTCGACTTGTCGACCGCGAACACGGCCGTGTTGAACGACGTGACATCTTTCAGACCATTGTTGACTTTAAATTCCGATGTCACGACTTCGCCCTTGGCGGCCTTGACGGCGATCTCGGCAGCCTTTTCAGCGAGGGGCTGGATGGCCTTAAAGACTTCGAAACTCTGCTTGCCAGCAATGATGTTGCGGATAGAGGTGAGGTCGGCGTCGGCACCGGCGATGAAAACCTTACCGCCGAGTTTTTGGCCTTCCACTGCCTGAACCGCGCCATTGGCCATGCCGGAATTGTTCGCCAGTATGGCCTGAACGTCGTTCTTGTACTTCGAGAGCGCATTTTCAGTAGTGGCTTGCGCAAGCGAGCCGCTCCAACCTTCGTGCGATTTCTGAACGACAACCTTCAGGCCGGGAAACTTCTTCAGCACTTCAAGATTGCAGCGCGTAATTTCCTGCGCCACAGAGTGGCCAGCCTGACCCGAAAGAATAACGACGTTGCCTTTGCCATTCATGGCTTTGGCTGCAGCTTCCGCTTGCAGACGACCCACTTCGCAGCTGTCCTGCGTCACATAGTAGTCGAGGTCGGCTTTGTTGATGATGCGGTCGTAAGCGATGACAGGCACCTTCGCGGCGCGGGCGTCGTTCACGAGCTTCGCAGCAGCATCGGAGTTCACGGGCTGAATGACCAGGGCCTTCACACCCTTCGACAGCACATTTTCTACTTTTTGGGCCTGGGTGCGTTCGCTGTTGTCGGCCGAGGCGAAGACAACTTCGGCGCCGAGCTTCTTGGCCGCGTCTTCAAAATACTTCTTATCTTTTTGGTAGCGCTCTTCTTGCATCGTCGACAGGACAAAGCCAATTTTCACAGTCTCGGCCTTTGCGAGGCTGGAAGCGAAGAGTGCAACGAGGGCGGCGCCGGACAGTGCGATACGCATGAAAAGTTCCTCCTACGGGACCAGGGTGTCGCCTGCGTTAAACGCGACGCAGGCGCATTGTCAAACGAACGTCACCATTTCGAGCCGCGGTAGGCCAACTCAACCATTTGTGCGTGGCACCAAACCAAGGGAGACGCGGCGAAAGGCATCGCAGACAGGGTTTGGTCACGCACCGTGAGCTGTTCTGGACACATCTTGCTTGGTGTATAAAGAGCCCGCACTGTGCGGAAAGCATCCAGAGCCTTGCTTTCGTCGCGCGCAAGTTCGGGAAGGAAACTCTCTGCGGTCAAGATGGGCCAGGGTCCACCGAAGCCACCCAGGCCATACGCGTCGGAGTTGTAGCGGAGGAAAAGAGGCAGGCCTCGAACGACAGACGCCACGCCATTGGCCGGATTTTGGTACACGGCATTCGTGTCTGAAATGAGAGACGAAAGTTCCGCGCCCAGGCCCACGAATGATTCCTGCGGGCGTGGGAACCACTTCAGCCACTCCAGAAAACCGCCATCAATAAGCCTGGCTTCGGCAACCCAGGGTCCGCCATTGTTGATTTGCAGCCAGTCACCCGCATCAGGGAGCCCACGCTGCGCAATGCGAATGAAATAAGGGCGATTGGACAGTGGCCCGCGCCGCGACACCGAATTCTCGAGGGCGACTCTCAGAAATTGCTCCGCCTTTGCGGGACGGTTCCAGTACGACATGGCTGCCGAAAGAACGGCAAGGGTGTTTGGAGAATAACCGCCCTCTTCTTCCCAACGCTCCTGTGCCGTATAGCCATTGCTGTTCTCAACAAGTGCAAGGCGCCTGTCGAGGAAGGCCTGAAGTGCAGAGTCGAAGGTGACGCCGCGCTCTTTGAGCTGGGCCGCAAGAATGAGCGGATAGGCTTCCTGGTCCATTTGCTGGGCAACCCAGAAGGGGCGGGCATCTACCCAAGTGTTCTGAGCGATGGTGCCACCGGGGAGTTCCTGGCGCATCATGAAGCGAAGGGCATCAAGTGCCGACTCCGTGTCACCGAGCAGCATCAGAGCCTTGGCGGACTTGTACAAATCGCGGGGCCACACAAGGTGATAGCCACCAACCTCTTTGCCATCTCCAGCGCCGGTGCCACGAGGAAGGTCGGGCACCCCAAGAGACGCAATGATGGCGCCTGGGTTCAGCTTGTCTTCATGCGACTTGATGAGGGCTGCGTTCCAAAGAGTGTCGGTGCGGATGTCATTGGGAAGCCGGGCAAGCCAAGGCGCTGAGTTGCTGAGCGCGTCGAAATAGCCCTGCCAACCCGCATCAAATGTGCGGACAACGGCATCAAACGAGCGCGCACGGCTGTTGGCGACAGCCGTATAGGCCTCATCGAGACTCGCACCAAACCCCACAAGGACGTCAATAGAGTCTGCCGCCTTCACTGTGGTGGTGAGAGCGACGTTGCCTGGACCCACGGCATCGCTTTCGAACGCAATGCGCCCATACCGATTCAGTTGCTGCCAACCATCGTCGACACCGACGCTTCCCACGCTCGTCGACTCAATTTCAGAGCCGGCCACGGCGGCAACTTGGTAGGTTTGATTCGACGTTTGGGTGTCCCAAGCGACGAGCACTGGACCGGCATCCGTTGTCGCCAAACGGGCGACATCTCCGGCTCCATCGCCATCGGCGGCGGGTTTGTGGAGAACGTGAATTTTCGCAGACGAAGGGAGCCCCTTGAACGCGTAGCGCACACGCAAAACAGGCGACGCGGGGTCGACGACGATTTCCTTCGTGAAGCGAATCGAAAGGCCGTTCTTTTCGTAAACACCTTCCATGCGGCCGCGAGGCATCGCCCCGGTGGAAGTGTAGTTCGAGCCGAAGTCGCGCTTTTCTTCCAGGAAGCTCGGCTGGCCATCGCCAAGGTTCGAAAAAAGGAGCTGGAGGTCGGAGACCTGGGTGCGATCGATACGGGGGTAGTAGACCTCGCTCACAATGCCCTGGACGGTGGTGAACCACACCCGGGAGGAGTCTCGACCATACGCGGTCCCAACGAGCTCTTTCGCAGAGTCGGGCCAGAAGTGCGGGATGCCGCGGGTCTGCGACGCACGGGTGGGAGCCGTGAGCGCAATGCGCGAACCCTCAGTGTGCCGCTCCGAGCGCGAGGGGCGAGCCTGGGAGCTCTCGGCAAAGGAGACCGTGGGCAAGCCCAGGGCGGAGAACAAGACGGTGCCTAAGAATGCAAAAGTCGGAAGTGATCTACGACAACAACATCGTGGCAAGTTCTGCATGCGGAAGTTCTCCAAGTGCGCGTGCATGGGTGCCGACACTCTTGGTTGGCGAGCCAACAAAGAGCCCCGAGCGCGTTTTGGTAACACTCCGCCCCCTAGGCTGCAAGCGTTCTCAGGCGTGCTTGTGTCATTTTCCAACATCGCTAGATGACATCCAGACAACACCAAGGCCCGTGAATGACCAAGACTGTTGACATTCCAGACATTCACGTCTGAGGCAGCTTCTTCTAAGTGTCATCACGACATCATGTTGTTACGATAAGAAGTCGCTCAGAACAGACCGGTCAACATGACTGAGGCGTTTGGCTTGTGGAGTCCCTTCGAACCCGGATTCACTTGGTTGAACTCGTACCCCAACGACGTGACCGACAAGAGCCAGGGCGCGAGGAAGTAATTGAATGCCAACGAGGGGCCGGCCTTCAACACCGTGCCCGCAGGTTTCGTTGCTTTGTACTGCCCCCCGACAAGGAGCCCCAAACGAGACGTGGCTCGAGCAGAAAACGGCAAAGAAACGGCCGGGGTTAACGAGAGCTGGAGTTCGTGGCCATTCGCATCGTTCGCCTTCAGAGTGTAACGCTCTTCGAGAAGAGCATCGGCATCGAACGAAAGACCTCCCCCTTCCGCAGCGTAAAGCGTGAGTCCGTAACCTTGTCGCGCAAGAATCGCACTCCGCGAAGCATCCCCTTTGCCCACGGCATCGAGCTCGAAACCAAGCGACAGATCGAGGCGCCCGGCAAGGTAACCGAGCGTGAAGGTTTGCGTAGAAAGCTTGCTGTCGACGAACACGGCCGTGATAGCTTGCGAGAGCTTCATAGCCGATGTTTCGTTGGCAGCGCCCTCGCCTTCTCCTTTCTTCACACTGACAAATGTTTGCGACACCGAGACCTCGCCGACCAGCGCGTCGAGCGACTTGAACGACCTAGGAACGTTCAGAATAGCCAAAGCCTTCGCGCCTGCGCCCAAATAAGTGCCGCTTGCGGTAGCCGACGTCCCGGTGTCCCAGTTGTAAATTGCACCGGCGATGCCCCGCAGAAGGCTGCGCTTGGGAAATGGCGCGGGAACCTCTTCGTCGGATGCAAGCCCCAGCGCGTTGTGGTCGTATTGGACACCCACGGGCACCACCAACGACCAATTCTTGCGTTTTCCAAGCGTCGACAAGAAGGAGCCAGAGCTTTGCTTGAGGGCCGCATCAAGATTGGTTTCCCACAACGCCCGCGTAAAATCGTTTCGCGCAGCGAACGTGCTCTCGGTGTTGAAGTTCACAACACCACTGTAATAGGGGATTTCCGCACGACGCGAATCGTCGCTGGCAAGAGACGCTTCGGCACTGCCTAAATTTTCTTTGGCATCGCTCCACTTCTTGAGTTCCATATTCATTTGCGCAAGCTGCCAGTGAGCGTCGGCATAGTCAGGTTTTTGCTCTATGGCTTGCTTGAAGAACTTCTCGGCCGCGGAAATTTGGTACGTTCCTTTGTTTGCAAGACCCAAATAATAAGAGATGCGCGCATCTTCCTTGGCTCGGTCTTCGAGTGGGGCAACCTGCGTGATGATCTCGAACCAGTCTTCGTTCTCGGCAAGCTTTGCGGCTTGAAGCATGACTTTCGAGATGTCGACACCAGCCGATTTGGCCTTCGCTTTCGCCAAGTCCGCGAGCTCTTCTGGCGTAATGGTCATGCTCATGAGCTTTTCCATCCGCTTTGGATTCGGTTTCGCAAGAGGAGCCACACTCCCATCTTCATAGACGATGAATTCGACTCCCGCAGGCAGATTCACTTGCTGCGATTTCCCTTTGTCCGAGTTCAGCACAGTGATGCGAGCCTGGCCCGCGATCACGACCACGCGGGATGTGTGCATTTCTTCTTTCGGCAGCGTTTCGCCTTTCTTGCGGGCGTTTCGCTTATCGAGAAATCGTTTCGACGGCGCCAACCGAGTGACGTAGATGTCGCCGCCTTCGGAAGGCATCACGCGCACTTCAGGTGTTTCGATTTCAATCGATTCCGCATAGGCGCGTGTGGCTGGTTTCGCACCCGACTTGACTATCGAAGCAAGGGAATGCATGCGCAAGCCCCCCTTCGACATGGTCGCCTTCTTACGCGCAGAGGCGTCTTGTGAAAAACCGACATCGGTATACCCAAGAGCGAACCAGTCTCCTGTCGCGGGGTCTTGGATGCGAGATACAGCGACGTTTTGAGTCTTCAACCGGCCTCGGAAGTCGAAAGCGCGAGGCACCGTTCCCACCACCGCAAGATAATCGGGATAGGCATGCACGGCATTCCCGCTCACCATGTAGAGCCGGGCTTTGTCGCGTCCTGCGGGGCTGGAGTCGACGTCTACGGCAATGGACTTTTCCTCTCGCCGAACACTGGGGTCGAACTTCTTTGTTGGATTCCAATTCGATTTGAGCACCTGGACAATATGGCGTGTGTAGGTGCTCCCATAGGCGTTGTAAGCCACGACCATGAGCGATGCCGTGCCTGTCCCCAGGGTTTGGCCATCGAGAGGAATCTCGCATGTTTCCTTGGTGCAAATGACACGGCCGCCCAAAACCCACGCAATAAGGCTAGGAACTTTCGCTCCTGAAATTGCCTTGAGCTTCGCCTTCAGCACGAGATTTTGGCCAAGGTACGCTGCGATGCCAAGCGGCGGTGCGAGCTCCACGCGGGGAAGAAGGGCCGCATTCGTCTGTGCCGCCCCTTCCACGTTCTTAATACTTTCTCCTGTTTTGGGGTCGACAGGAGTGACGCCAGGAAGCTGCAAACCCTCCACGATACCGCCCTGCTCTGCGGCCTTTTCACTTTCGCCTGGATCAATGGCACCGTCGGTTTCTTCAGCCGAAACACCACTCCCAGGAATTATTTCTGCCGGAGTTTGGCCCTTGAGGGCCTTGCGCCGGGCGCGCTCCTGCTCTTTCAAAAAGGGCATTTCTGAGCGAGGCACACTCTCAGGTACGCCCGGCAAACGTCCGCCCGCTCCTGCAGACGTCCCCCATTGCGCCCACGCGGAAACGGGAACCAAGCTGCACAACAGCCCTCCCAATGCCCCAGAGAGGCTCAAGGCCAAGGACTTTGGTCTCAAGGGGACTCGTGGCCTCGGGCGGACTCGGACGGAGCTCAGACTGGTCGAATCACCCTGACGATACCTCATACGCTTCTCCCGCCAGCAGACTCAACAGTCGCTTGAGTTCTTTCAAAGCACTCTCGACGTTTTGAGGCTGGAAATGACGTTTGCGCAAATTGAGGAGCAGCTTGCCGTCGGGCGTCAGCCTCACGCCCTTCATGTGGCGGTTGCAAACGTCGAGGATGCGTTTGAAGAGCTGCTCTGCGGAGTCGTCGTCACCGGCCTGTAAGACGTCTTTCGAGAGCCTGAGCTCCGTGCACTCATCGCCCACGGTGAGGCTCAGTGCATTGATCGTAACAAGCCATCGTCTCAGGCGAGCCAATTCCGACAGGTTCTTGACGGTTTCCGGCAATGGACCAAATCTATCTTCACACTCCGCAATGAGCGCACCAAGAGCCTCTTCCGTGCGGGAGCCAAAGAAACGCCTGTAAACTCGCAGTCGCTCTCGCGCATTCTCAATATAATCCTCGGGAATCTGCGTATTGAGGGGAAGCTGAATTTCAACCTCGCGGTTGATGGCCACCTTCATGCCACCAAGCTGGCGGATGGCATCGTCGAGCATCTGGGAATAGGTTTCGAGCCCCACTTCCCCGACGCGACCGCTTTGGTCGTCGCCAAGCACGCTGCCGCTTCCTCGCATTTCAAGGTCGTGGCTCGCAATCACGAAGCCACTCCCAAGGTCCTGGTGCTCTTTCAGAATGTCGAGCCTGCGGGCGCCTTCGTCTTCATCACGCAATCCCCCCGATGTCAGGAAGTAAGCGTACCCTCGCGTGCTGCGTCGACCCACCCGCCCGCGCAGCTGATAGAGCTGCGCGAGCCCGAAGAAGTCCGCATTCTGCACCAGAATGGTGTTGACGCCGGGCATGTCGATGCCCGACTCGATGATGGTGGTGCACAACAAAAGGTCGTACTGCCCTTCCAAGAACTTGATGATGGTGGAATCCAGCTCCTTTTGAGACATTTTCCCATGCCCAACGCAGATGCGAGCCTGGGGAACAAGGGCTTTTAGGTAGCCTTCCACGGCCTCGAGATCTTCCACTCGGTTGTGAACGTAGAAAACCTGCCCACCCCTTGCGAGCTCCTGGGAAATGGCCGTTTGAATGATGGCCTCGTCGTGTGGGCAAACGAACGTCTTCACGGCAAGTCGAGCCTTGGGTGGCGTCGTGAGAAGCGAGAGTTCGCGGAGGCCAATCATCGCCATTTGCAGAGTGCGCGGAATGGGCGTGGCCGTCATGGTGAGCACGTCGACGCCGTAGCTCATCTGCTTGATTTTCTCTTTTTGAAGCACGCCAAAGCGTTGTTCCTCGTCGACAACAAGCAAACCCAGGTCGCGAAAGGCGACGTCTTTCGAGAGGATGCGGTGCGTGCCAATAAGAATGTCGACTTTCCCTTGGGCCACACGCTCCAGGACTTTTGACTGCGCACCCGCCGTGACGGCGCGGTCGATGACCTCGATTTCTGCGCCGAACCCCTTGAAACGCTCCAAGGCCGAACGAAAGTGCTGGTGGGCAAGCACCGTTGTCGGCACCAGCCAAGCCACCTGTTTGCCATCCAGCACACACCGAAATGCGGCACGGAAGGCAACCTCGGTTTTGCCAAAACCAACATCGCCAACCAAAAGGCGATCCATGGCCTTCGGACGCGCCATGTCGCCCATGATTTCAGAAACAGCTTTGAGCTGATCAGGAGTTTCATCGTAGGGGAACGCAGAGCAAAACGACATCCAGTCTTCGCCGGTTTTGCCAAAAGCATGGCCAGGGGTCATGGCGCGGCGCGCCTGATGTTCCAACAGTTCCTTTGCAAGCTTTTCAGCATCGGCCTTGGCTCGCTGCTTGCGCTTTTCCCAGTCGCCCTTCTTAAGCGAGTCGAGAACAGAATCGTCGTTGCGCGAGGCACCCACGTACTTCTGCACAAGATTAAACTTGTGCACCGGAACATAGACCTTGTCGGCGCCGGCATATTCGAGCGCAAGGAAGTCGCCCGAGATGTCCATGAGCTTCACGGTCACGAGCCCGCGGAAACGCGCGATGCCATACTGCACGTGCACCACGAGGTCGCCTTCTGTGAAGTCGCCAAACTGCGCCTGCATGAGCATTTCGGCCGCATGCCTTGAAGCGGCCAACGAGGCACCCACACGCGTGCGGGCATCGGAAGTCCCGTCGGTAGCCTCTTTTTGAGGGGTTGTGCCATCGTCAAAAATATCGCCGGCGGCATCGCGCACGACGCCTCGCAGCCAGGCCTCCGTGACCACGAGCGTGCCTTCTGCCGCAGAAGGCGAATCGTTGTTCGCGGGAAGGAAGAACCCAGAATCTAAACGCGCTCGTGCAGCCCAGAATCGAGGGGAGACCTGGTAGGCTGTCTTTTCAGAAGAGCCAGAAGGGCCGCTTGCCGTTGAAAAAGCAGACAACGGAAAGGGCGTCGGTGTCGCATCGGAGGCAAGCGTTCCAAATTCGGGGAGGTAACGCGCAAGGAGCCCTGCGAGCTCCGCGAATCCTTCGTCGGATTCGCAGGTGAGCAACACCCGTCCAACAGCCTGTTCGTCAACCAGCAACCCCAGTGCCTGCGCACGATCGGCGAATCGGCTTCGCACAAGAGCCTCGAGTCGTTCGAAAACGCCAGCAGGCGGTGCGAAGGACGCGGCCAAACCGGAACTTGCCCGCACGTTTGCGTCAATCGCTGCCAGAGCTTCCGGTAAGGAGCCTTCGCCCCACGCGGGAAACACCTCCGCAAGGCGCGGAACAAGAATGCCCTTTCCCACTGCTGAGGCGCGCGCGCTTTCGTAAAGCGCAGAAGTTTCTTTCACGACATCTTCAAAGGCCTCGCGTGTGCCTGCGAGGATGTTGATGCGGGTGAACCCTGTCTTGCGAGCCGCGGCGTCTAGGAGCTCCTCCAGCGATCCCACTTCGCCACACGGGGTGAAGGCCGGAAAAGCATCGTCTATGCCGATGAACGGAACAGACGTTTGGAGGTTTTCGAAGAGGTCGGCTCTGACCCTGCCGCCCACGCCCTGAGCAAGCGTCACGGCATTGAGACGGTCGACCGCGGCGGGAAGTTCGCTTGCGAGGGGCCAAACAAACTCGCGCGCCGGAAGAACAACCACGCTTTCAAGCGCCTGGAACGAACGCTGATCAGAGGCTCGGAAGCTCCGCAACCGTTCGAGGCTTTCTCCGAAGAGTTCAAGACGCGTGGGGTGGGTTTGCCCGGGTGTCCAGAAGTCAATGATGGAGCCACGCACACAAAACTCGCCCACCTCTTCCACTCGCTGGGCAGAAAGGTAACAGAGACGCTCGAGGCTCTCGAGAAAGGCATCAGGGTCAAATTCCTGTCCCACAACCAAAGTGCGCGCATTCCGATGAAACCAACTCTCTGTGGGAGCGACACGGGCCTGCCCCCGAGCGCTAGAAACCACAATGCGGGCCTGACCACGCAAGCACGCGTCGAATGCCCCCAATCGTTTGGCCACCACGCGCCGTGCGCTTTCATAACGAAACACGCCGGCCTGCGTGAAGCCCGGAATGTGCACGCAGGCGCTCTCGCCTCCCTGCCCTAAAAGAGAGCGCACTTCGGCAACGGCGCGCTCGGCGTCAACCTCGGCAGGAACAATGAGGTGAATCAGACTTCGAGGCGAACGGACGGACGTGGCAACTGCCGCCGCCACGAAACGTTCCAAAAAGGCTTGGGTCATGGGGTCATCCAGTCGAATTCGCCCTTATGGGCGCGGGAAAGGAGGGCGGTTACCGCCTCGCGGATGGGCAGGCCTTCGTAAATAACGTCGTGTGCCACTTTCAAGATGGGTGTGTCGAGACCAAGGGAAAGAGACAGAGCATGCGCGCTTTCGGCGGTCGCGACCCCCTCTACCACCCCACCCATGCTCGCCACAATGTCGGCAGGCCGCTCACCCTTCGCACAGCGCAAACCGAATTGACGATTGCGCGAAAGATCGCCTGTGCAAGTCAAAATGAGGTCGCCAAGGCCCGCGAGGCCCAGGAACGTCAGCGGATTCGCCCCAAGCCGAACGCCCACTTGAGCGATTTCCTGGAGTC
>JADCJN010000205.1 GCA_020247005.1 Silvanigrellales bacterium | reverse complement strand
CGAGGCCTTTGCCGAGAATCAGGGAGGGGAGTTTCAATGCACTTGAGTTCATGGAGGGCAGTGGACTCGCACCCGCAGCCGCAGGGGAATCTTCGGCCGGGAGATCGGTTTCGCGCGTGGAAAGGCTCCTGAACACAGAGACGTCGTCGTTCAACGTGGCTAGAGCGCCTGCCGGCTGAATGGTGCGTGCGAGGTCGGGACCACTTGCAGACTCTTCACCCTGAATGCCCCGCAGCACAACAGCTGCCGTGCGATCCCCTTTCGAAAGAACGACCTCGTTGTACTCGAACAACGCAATGCTCTGGTAGGGTTTCGAAATGAGCTTTGCGAGTTCTTCGCGGTATTTGTCGGCATAGGGAATGCCCGCGGGCAATTTGAACACCACCAGGTTCGGATTCGCCGCAAGGAGAATGTGACGCAGTTGATTTTCGAAACTATTAAAGACCGTGACAACCACGAGGAAGGCTGCCACCCCAAAGGAAACACCGAGCACCGAAACGATGGCGGTGAAACTTGGCAACCGAGAGTTGCGCCTGCGCATAAACGACAGGGCCATTTGAAACGCGAGATTCAAGGGCAACGACCTCCGTAGGAACCACAAGCTGGGGCCAGATGACAACAGCACGCACGCCCCAAGCCCAGGGCTCACACGCTCTACTTCCGGTTCTGGAAAAGGAAGCGTATGCTGCCGACCCACGAGAGGCAACCTCCTCGCAGAAAGGCGTCGTCACGATGCAAGCAACGTCCAAGGGCCACGCAAACCCACAAGCTTCCGATGCAGGCGCGCCCCCGCGCGCTGAATTTCTTGAACCCTTCGTGTTTCCTTCGGGGCGGCGTCTCGCAAACCGCGTGGCGCTCGCCCCCATGACGAACGGACAAAGCCATGCCGATGGACGCCTCGGAGAAGACGAACTCCGTTGGCTCATGGCACGCGCGCACGGCGGCTTTGGGAGCGTCGTCACATGCGCGGCTCATGTGCGCGCCGACGCCCAAGGGTTCGACGGCGCACTGGGCGTGTTCGACGACTCGCACGTGGAGGGGCTCGCGCGTCTCGCAGGTGAAATGCAGGCCGCGGGCACAGCATGCTTTGTTCAGCTCTACCATGGCGGCACGCGCTGCCCTTCGCGTCTCACGGGTGTGAGGCCCGTGAGTGCTTCGGAATACGACCTTGACGCCCCCGGCTTCGAACGCCCGCGTGCTCTTGAAGACTCGGAAATCGAAACGATTGTGAACGACTTTGCCAAGGCCGCAGTGCGCTGCGCGCGTGCCGGGCTTCCAGGAGTCGAAATACACGGCGCGAACGGCTACCTTGTGACCCAATTCTTGAGCACACAGTCGAACCTTCGCACCGACAGGTGGGGCGGATCCTTGGAAAATCGTGCGCGATTTGCGCGTGAACTCGTGCGCGCAGTGAAACAAGCCACCTCTTCGGCAAAAGGACCCAACGGGGAAGGTTTTTTAGTTGGATTGAGGCTTTCTCCGGAAAATGCCGGCGCCCAAAGAGGACTCCGGTTCGATGAAAGCATGCAGGTGGCGCGCTGGCTCGCCGAAGACGGGCTCGACTTCTTTCACCTGTCGCTGGGCGACTTTCGGAAAGCCCCCACACCGGGCGAGGGCGTCACGGACGCCACCCCCATCGTCACCACATTCCGCAAAGCCTTGCCTTCGCGCGTTGCTTTGATGACGAGCGGTGGCATTGCAACAGCAGCGGACGCACGCGAGACTCTTGCGCTCGGGGCCGACCTCCTGTCGCTTGGAAAAGCCGGCATTGCCCACGCCAACTGGCCTCGCTTGGCTTGCCAGCCCGACTTTCAGCCATCCTCATTTCCGCTCGATGCCACTCGTCTGACGGCGGAAGCCGTGTCTCCGGCATTTCAACGTCTTTTGAAGCTCATGAAACTCGTCAAGGACTAACAACCTTCCCTTGCCTTGACAGGACGCGCAGCCCGGCCATGTTCCTTTTGAACACGACTTCTGAAGGAGACAAGACGCCATGGCAAATCCGCAATTCACGGAACACGCGCAAAACGCCATTCAGCTTGCGGCCGCCCTCGCACGCAAGGGAAGCCATCCGGAACTCACGCCTGCTCATGTTGTGTCTGCGCTCTTGGAGGCCGATGAGGACATTGTTCGTTCTGTGCTTGAGAAACGCAAAAAAGAACCGACTCACACTCAGATTTCCACACGGTTTCGCGCAGACGTTCAGGCTATCCTCGATGCCCTTCCAAAGGTGAGCGGCGCTCAATCGGAGCCATCGCCCGGTCACGCCTTCCAGAGCTATTTCGACGATGCGCTGAAAATTCAGAAAGACTTCGGCGACGACTTTCTGAGCGTGGAGCACCTCTTTCTTGCTGGCGCCCGGTCTCGCCAGCAAGCGCTGACAACAGCTTTCGAAAAGAACGGATTGCGCTTCGATTCGTTGAAAGAAACCGTTCAGCAAGTGCGAGGAAACAACAAAGTGACTGACGCGAACCCCGAAGCAAAGCTTGGCGTCCTGGAGAAATACGGACGCGACCTGACACAGGCCGCGCGTGAAGGCAAACTCGACCCGGTGATTGGGCGCGATGCCGAGTGCCGTCGCGTCATTCAAATTCTCTCGCGCCGAACGAAAAACAACCCCGTTCTTATTGGGGAACCCGGCGTTGGAAAAACAGCCATTGCCGAAGGCCTTGCACAGCGCATTGTGCGCGGCGACGTGCCCGAAAGCCTCAAAGATCGCACCCTTCTTGCGCTCGACATTGCAAGCCTCGTTGCAGGCGCAAAATACCGTGGCGAATTTGAAGAGCGCTTGAAGGCCGTGCTCAAAGCAGTGCAAGATTCCGCCGGAAAAATCATTCTCTTCGTCGATGAAATTCACACCATTGTAAAAGCGGGAGGTGCCGAAGGGGCCATGGACGCGGGAAATATGCTCAAGCCCGCTTTGGCGCGCGGAGAGCTGCGGTGCGTGGGCGCCACAACGCTCGACGAATACCGGATTATTGAAAAAGACCCCGCGCTCGAACGGCGCTTTCAGCCCGTGCAAGTCAACCCACCCTCGGTGGAAGACACCATCACGATTCTGCGCGGCCTGAAGGAACGTTACGAAATTCACCACCGCGTGCGCATTAAAGACGCCGCGCTGATTGCCGCGGCCACTCTTTCCGACCGCTATATTCAAGACCGCTTCTTGCCCGACAAGGCCATTGACCTTATTGACGAAGCGGCAAGCCGCCTGAAAATTCAACTCGACAGCGTACCCGAGGCCATTGACTCCGCCGAACGGAAAATCACCCAGTTGCGCATTGAACTCGCCGCGCTCTCGAAGGAAACAGACAAAGAAGCGCGCGACCGCGCCACAGCAATTGAGACGCAGGCCAAGAGCCTGGAGCGCGATGTGGGCGTCATGCGTGCACAGTGGATGAGCACGAAAAGCAACGTGAATGAAGTCAGCGAGCTCAAAAAGAAGATTGAAGCCCTCCGCGTCCGCATGGAAGAGTTTGAACGGAAGGCCGACTATGGACGCGCGAGCGAGCTGAAGTACAGCGAAATCCCCGCCCTGGAAAAACGCCTCGCCGAGCTTGAAGGCGTTCACACGGGGAGCACCGGAAATGGATCCCACACAGGAGCAAGCACAGGAACGGGAAGAGGAGTGAAGGCGGGTGAACCCTCGGCGAGCTCCCAAACCCATGCGGTGACTTTGAAAGAGGAGGTCGACGCCGACGATGTGGCTTCCGTGGTGAGCACATGGACGGGCATCCCTGTGAACAAGCTCTTCGCTGCGGAGCGAGAGCGTCTTTTGAAACTCGAAGACGAACTCCGGCTGAGCGTGGTGGGACAAGAGCCTGCCCTGCGTGCCGTAGCCAACGCCATACGGCTGTCGCGCAGCGGTTTAAAAGACCCCAACCGCCCCCTGGGAAGCTT
The DNA here is from genome assembly GCA_020247005.1 of Silvanigrellales bacterium. Lineage (GTDB taxonomy): Bacteria > Bdellovibrionota_B > Oligoflexia > Silvanigrellales > Silvanigrellaceae > JADCJN01. The sequence goes on along the minus strand of JADCJN010000205.1, from coordinate 2,088 downwards.
TTTGTTCCTCGGTCCGACAGGAGTGGGAAAAACAGAGACGGCGAAGACCCTGGCTCGGGCTCTGTTTGACAGCGAAAAAAACATGCTGCGCTTCGACATGAGCGAATTCATGGAGGAGCACTCGCTGGCGAAAATGATTGGTTCGCCTCCGGGTTACGTGGGGTATGATGAAGGTGGCCAGCTCACGGAGTCGGTGCGCCGCCAACCTTATTCCGTCATTCTCTTCGACGAAATTGAAAAAGCACACCCCAAGGTATTGAACGTCCTCCTTCAAATGCTCGACGACGGCCGCGTCACCGACAGCCACGGCCGTACCGTCAGCTTTTCGAATGCCATTGTGATTCTGACGAGCAACATTGGCGCCCTGGAAATACTTCAGGGCTCGCAAGACGGACTTTCACGAGAGCAAATGAAAACGCTCGTGATGGGTGAACTTTTGAAAGTGTTGAGGCCTGAGCTCATTAACCGCATCGACGACACCGTGGTGTTCAATCCGCTGGGCCAAGACGTCATAGAAAGCATCGTTGGCATTCAACTCAAAGGCCTGACGAAACGCTTGGCGGCGCAAAACCTGAAAATTGTGGTGGAAGAAGAGTTCTTGAAGCACCTTGCAAAAGTGGGTTGGGACCCTGCCTTTGGCGCACGCCCCCTGAGGCGAGCCATTCAGGAACACCTGGAAGTTCCGCTTTCGCTGGCACTTCTGGAAGGCCGTTTCCCCGAAGGCAGCACTGTTCACGCCGCCTGGGATGCCAAGAAACAAGAGGCGGTGTTCAACAAAGCATGAATCCCGCGCTCGACCTATTCGAAAAGTTTCAACAGGAGCGGCAACACGTTCAATCGGAATTCCAGGCCACGGTCTCCTTCCCCCCGTTCCACCTCAATAACCTCACCTAAAAGCTTTGCGAATGAGCTGCTCGAAGGGTCTTCGGTGAGGAGGATGGAAAGGGCGAACGTGATGCGAGGTTTGGCGTTTCCTTCGGCACCCGCGCAGCGGACAGGATCGAGAAGGGGTCCCGCCGCGCGGGCCGCAGTCGACACCAGGGCATCGATGGCGGTGTCGAAACTCTCGATGCGCGACGACACGAGCCGTCGTAATTTCGCCTCACAGCCTTGCCCCGACGCGGTGATGTCGTAGACAAAAAGAGCAGAACTCAGGCTCTTGAATGCTGATTCCGGTACGTTAAAATGTTTTTCGAGCGATTGTAGGAGAAGATTCGCCCATGTGACGTTTTCGCTTTCAAGAAAACGCGAGCGAAACAAGAATGCACGCGTTTGCGCATGAAACCGGGCCTCGAGTCGAACGGCCGTGTCGAGATTCGAAACGACAGCTCCGCGATTCCGTTCCGCTTGAACGAGAGAACTTTGCGCCGACGGCAGAAGGCGTGCCAAACCGCGCGAAGGGGCAGGCCCGACCCGCGTCGCTCCTCCCAAAGGGGAAACAAGGGTCGTGCCCCCTTGGGGCGGGGAATCGCCTTCGTTCGGGGGACGTGCTGCCACAGGGCTCGCACTTTCTGGGCGCGACGCGGCGGGAGGCGGCTCGCTGAGAGGCGGCTTTTTTTGTGACCTTGAGGTTGATGCCGCCGGTGGCAAAACCGGTGCCCGTGGCACGGGAGAACGAAGGAGCTCGGGTGGCTTGACTGCGGGTGGCGGCACCAGAGTCACGCTCAAGCGAGAAGGACGCGTGGCAGGTTCCCTTTGGGGCACAAAAGCTGGCGTCGCCGCAGGCAGAAGGTGCAATGCGCCCAAGTAGACCGCGGTGTGAATGACGAGGGCGCCCGTGGCTGCTGTCCATATTTCGCATGAGAGAAAAGGCCGGCGTCGTCCCCGCGCCCTTCCTGCACCCTGCGCGGCAGGGTGTGCCTCAACTGGTGTCTTACGTTGTGTGGCAAGCATGTGCTGAGAGTGCCACACAACACATGATTTGAGGAAGAGCACGCGCTCTGAAGGAAACTCACCCGCGTCGACAGAAATGCGCAGGGTCTGCTAGAGTTCTGGGCTGCCACCCCCTACTTCGGAGGCCACGCGCCGTATGAAACGAATCGTCTTTCCAAGCCTTCGCCTCCCCTTGCTGCTCGGGGCGGCCGCACT
>JADCJN010000204.1 GCA_020247005.1 Silvanigrellales bacterium | reverse complement strand
GAAAACCCATTTTCCTGTCTTGACGAATGGGACCACTATAGTGTTCGAGCCAATCGAGGCCTTCTTCCTTTATCCAAGAAGCAACTTTTGTTCTTGAATAAAAACATTCACGCTCGCGTTTCAATCGGCTGCAGAACTTTTCGAACTCTTTTTCCATGGCGAGGCCTCCTCACCAGAAAGTCGCTCACATTCTGCCTCGTTCTCCAACCAGAAAACTGGCACCTCACACCGCTGCAACCCTGCGGTGACGATACATAAGCACTTCCCATTCCAAGAGGCTCTGCGAGCGCGCACACAACACTCTCGGGTGGGTGCATGCGGGTGTCAACCTTGGGGGTGCGAGGGAGCGTTTTCCGCGCGCCAGCGGCGACAGAAGCGCAACCAAACCCCCTTCGACAATCCCCACCAAAACGTTAGCCCGATTTCGGGCAGAGAAACCAGAAGCAGTGGCACGTCGAAGGGTCGCTTTGAAATCCAAACGCCCAGGGCAAGGAGTCCGGCGACTATCGCTCCAAGAAAAACGAGAAGAATCCGGGGTTGCAAAATCATCAGGAATGGGAATGCTAGAATTGCCAACCAAGATGCCAGGAAAAGTGCTTGAACCATGACGTTTCGAGGGAATACAAAATCAGCAAAAAGGACACCCCGACCCACAAGCCACGATCGGAGGGAATGCCCAGATGTTCTTTGTAAGTAACGCACTTTCAAGGCAAGGCATCGCTTCAATGGAATGGAGTGTTCTTGAACCAGTGCCCAAAGAAGTTTGCTGTCGTCGTTAACGTGTTTGCCTTTTTCTTCGGGCTGAAGTTTCAAGAAGAGTGATTTTTCGATACGCGCACAGCCAAGTCCTTTGGGGGAACGAGAAAAGTTCTTGGCATCAATTTCCAGCACGTCAACATGCTGAGGATACCCGCCCGCATAGTATGTGTTGCGAAGAAGAAGGAAGACGCGTTCCATGCGCGATGCGAAAGTCGAGCTCGTCATGAGTTCTCGTTCTCCGAAGTCTCCCGCCATGAGGCAGCGCCCTTCTATGGCATCCTGTGCTTTCAAAAGCCCATGGTCGACAATCACACGGGCATCGACAATCAACACGCGTTCGTGGGTTGCTGCTGCCACGCCGGTTTCTCGTGCAACCACTCGGCCTTGATTTTCGTTCAGGCGAATGAGCCGCACAGGGTGTTTTTCAGCCAATTCGGCTGTTTTGTCGGTGCTGCCATCATCCACAACAATGACTTCGAAATCGTCACCCACGCGCCAATCATGCTGACTCGCGAGTGCTTCCAAACACGAGTCGAGAGTTTCTTCCGCATTATAGGCTGCAACAACAACGCTGACGGGAGCGCGCAAGCTCATGCTGTGGCCGTCAAGAGCAAACGGGCTTCGAAGAGACGTCCGAGCCCCGGAAGTTTTGTCAGAGGGTGAACATATCGCAGCACGTTGTAGTGGGGAAGAATTTGGATTGTGACTTGCGAGAATCCGGCCTCTTTGAGCAGCGCTAGGTTCTGTTTGGCATCTCTCACAGCAATGTGCTCTGGGAACTGACGCACAATAAAATTGCGGGCCTTCATCTGTTCAAGAAAAAATCCCGCATTGGGAGTGTGGAGCACGAACTCGCCCCCAGGTTTGAGCGCCTTGCGCACATCCCTACAGGCCTCGAGCCATTCGTCGTCAGCCACATGTTCCGAAACGTCGAAGGCAAAGGCAAGGTCGACCCAAGAAGCTCCAAATTTTGAAAGAAGTTCTTTCAACGAGCCTTGGAAAAAGCGCGCATGCTGGGCGCCCAGTGCTTTTTGGCGAGCGAGGGCGAAGGCAAGCAGTTCTTCCGAAAAATCGACGCCAGTATAACCGCCGATACGGTTCGGAGTGAGGGTCTCGAGCCATTCCAATGCGAGCGCATTGCCACACCCGACATCCAATATTTGTCCGCCCTCGGGAATGGACAGGCGCTCCAGAATGCGTCCAATGCGCTGGGGGTCTTGCTTGGCCTCAAAAGCTTCCGCGTACTCTTTTCCGTGCAAGGCCTTGCGATGACTTTCACTTGGAGGTGAACCCAAAGAAGGCGTCATGTCGGATTCCCCTGTGTTTGTCGCGAATGCGTTTTTTCGCATGGAGTGGGAGGCTTCTGCCAAGGAGGCCTTCCACCCCGCTCCGAACAAAAAGACAAGCCCAAAGGGCAGCAAGAAAAGCATTGTTCCATATTGAACGGCACGAGATATTCCCGCAGCCAAGGCCACAAGCCCAGGGTCAAGAGAGAGTGTGGAGCCAGCTGCAAGCAGAAGAACTTCATTCACGCCCAAATTGCCAGGTGTTATTTTCAAGAAAATGGCGAGGCTGTTCATCACCGACAGAAAGAGAGCGGATTCCATGGACAGCGATTCTCCGAGAGCGGAAAAGCTACCCCAAAGTAGACCACTGGAAAGTGCCACGTTCAGAATGGAATAGAGCGCGATGGTTCCTACCGCGCGCTTGTCGGCAAGCAATGCTTGCCAACTGGTGAAGATGTTGAAGAAACGCTTTGCGACGGAACCCGGCATCAGGACTGAAAGCCTTTTCAAGCCTTTGTTTGCGAAGCGAGGCGCCACAAGAGGTGCAAAGGCCACAAAAGCAAGTCCTGAAGTGGCTATGCCAAATGCCACCAAAAGCCAGTGGGAAAGAGCAGAGCCATTCGCGCGCAGAAGCGCTAGCATCACGAAGCCCGTTGCAAAGACAACAAGAAAATTGACGATATAAATGCCTGCCAAGGCGCCCAGAAACGCAGGCAAAGGGACTCCCAGCGTTTTTCGAAGGTACAACGCGCGCAGGCCCATGCCTGCAGAGAGAGGGAGGAACGTGTTTCCTGCGTTCGTTACGACACTCAAAGAAAACGAAGTGAGAGGTTTGAGGCTCACATTCCAGGCTCGAAGCATTTCATTCAGAACGAGTCCGTTCGACCAAAGAAAGGCTATCATGCAGAGCGAGGCAATCCCAATGCCCAGCGGATTGGTGTTTGCAAGGCGCGAAAGGGTGTTGGCATCCTTCAGAACGAACCAGACGCAGATGCCCACGAGCACGAAACTCAATGTGAGGCCGAGAACCGCCTTCCAGCCCGCCATCCTGCCCGTTTTCAGTGGGGGAGCGCTCACTGCGATTCCCGCAAATGAGCGAGGATGAGTGCCGTGGGAGAATGCTCCATGTAACGGGCAGGGCTAGACAGTGTTTCGTAAGTGTTGAGAAAGTCGTCGATGGTGTCCGTGTTATAGTTGCTCAGAACCGTGTTCACACCCATGCCCTCTTGACGTTCCGTGGCACGTCGCAGCAGAAGACACGGCTTTCCCATATAAAAAGCTTCTTCTTGATTGCTGCCTCCGTCAGACACGAGAAATTCCGACGACTGCACCAAACGCATGAAAGTGAAGTAATCGGAGCGGGGCCTCAATTCCACGCGACGGTTCGAGCGCATTCGCTCCATCAAACCAAATTCCCGCAAACGGCGCTCCGTGACAGGGTGCAATATGAAAACGGCCTGCACTTTGGAGGCAATGCGCTCGACAAGGGCCACAATCATTTCAAGCGTGGATTGCGAAAAGATGTTTTCGAACCGGTGGATGGTGATGACGCAATAAGGATGACCTGGGCAGAGCGGCTCACCTGTGCCTGTCGATGCCGCACCTTGGAAGCTATCGGTTGCAAGGCGAAGCGCGTCCATAAGGGTGTTGTACCCTGTGTCCACTTTCTCGCCATTGTACTTTGCAACATTCGAAAGAGCCCAAGGCCCGGGGCAGTAAAAAACATCGCTTAAGCGGAACACAGCCAGCCTTGTGAGTTCTTCCGGAAACGGGTGCCAAAGGTTGAAAGACCTCAACCCCGACTCAACATGGCCCACGCGCATGCCAGCCACTTTGCCCATCAACGCGCCCAGGAGTGTTGAAAAGGTGTCGCCATGCACAAGCACAACACTTTCCTTCGAAGTGTCGCCATCAAAAATACGGTGGCGTCGAAAAATCGTGTTGAATAGGATTTTGAGAATCCACATGAGCATCATGGGAAGAGACGTGACGTCTTTGCCCGAATGAAGCGTGACGTCGGGGGCCTTGAGCGAGAAATTCTCTCGGAGGTCGTTGATGGTCTCTTGGTGTTGGCCAGTAAAAATGAAATTGTAATGGACGCTTGCCTTTTGCAGGGCGAGCATGAGCGGTGCCATTTTAATGAGCTGGGCTTTGGTGCCAATAACGACGTGAATCACGGGGGCCTGCGCGCGTTGGTGTTCTGAGCCCCGTCAGCGTAGAAGATTCCTGCACCCGGTTCAATTGCCCGGCGCGCGCCGGAATTGAAATTCAACGCGCTGCCAAGAGTTCCCTGAGAACACGCGTGTTCAGGTCGTCCCCAAATCCCGAAAATGGGTGGCCAACAGCTTCAGCCAGGGTCAAATACAGCTCGCCGATGCGGCGGTTCGAAGGATTCTCATTTATCGCCCCCCGCCCTTTGCCGAAGGTCGGGAAGTGGATGTGTTGCCCCATGGCAAGGGTCTTCCGAGGAAGTCCGCCGAAAAGAAACACCGGTAAATTGTCGTGAACGTGGTTCTGGGGTGGCCAAGAGATTTCTGACATTTGCACCACGAGCGTGTTGTCGAGCACAGTGCCGTCGCCCTCGGGGTAGCTGTCCAGGGCATCGAGAAGCGTCTTCATTCGCTCCGCGTAAAAGGTGTCGAATTTGGAATAATGTTCTTCGGAGTCGGAGTGGAAGTGGTGTCCTTTGTCGGCCCCGGGAACTACCATGTAGCTGGGCGAAGGTGCCATGACGTAAGTGGCCACACGCGTCGATTCAAAGGCGAGGCCCGCGGCCAGGAGCCTGCTCTGCAGGTCCATTTGGCCAGCGATGTCGGCAATGGGAGTAAGCCCAGCCATATTCGAAAAGGTCGTGTCTTCCGTTCGAGTCGAACGTTGGCTTGCTTCGCGTTCTCGCGTCGACTTTATGCTGCCCGCCATGGTTTCGAAGGCAGAAAAATAGGCTTCGAGCACAGGGCGCTCTTCGGGAGCAGCCTCCCGGAGGAGTGAAGTTGCGTTGCGCAAATTCTCTTCCACCACGGCCGCTTCCCACGCTGCTGCGTTTCGCGAGGCATCGGTGTGTGCCTCGGTTTCGCTGCTGCCTGTGCCAAAAAGGAGAAAATAAAGAAGCTTCGGATCGTGAATGGGCAAAGCCGCCCTGCCTTTGTCGTGCCAACTTAATAAGAGCTGTCCCACGGTGTTCGACGTTTCCGGGCCACCGGCCACCACTGCAGACAAGGGGCAGTCTTTCCCAATCAATCGCCCCATGACTTGGTCGAATGAGGCGCTGCTGGCCTCACTGAGGTCGGGTCTATTGCCCTTCACCGTGTCGGCCTTGCGCGCTGTAAGAAGGCTGTGCAAAGCGCCCCAATGACCATTGAGTTTCACGTAGTCGAAATGGCCAAGTGAGAGGCCTTCAATCAGCGTTGTTCTGTCCTGGTACTTTTGAAGCGGCATCATCGTGGGGTCGAGCACCACTTTTTTTGCCGACTGTCCTTTCCGCCAGCCGGGAGTGTGTCCGCACGGCGTGAAGACAAACAAAAGACGAGGCGATCCGACGCCGTCGGCCAAAGAGACATTGCGAATGCCATGCGCAGCCAGACCGAAAACCGAGGCTTTCAATGCGCGCGACAAAAGTTTGCGTCTGTTCATGATCATTTCGCGTCTCCGGGGTGGTCTTCTGTGAAGACCGCGTGCCACAGGCTGTTCAGAACGAGCGTGCGAAAATCTCCTGTGTCCAAAAAAGCTTGGGTTGGGCCAGCGAGGCCTTCAGAAAAGGAGGGAAGAAGCGTTTTTTGAACCCTCTCGGCAAAACAGCCTCTCGCTTTGCGCGATTGTGAAATCCATGTCGAGAGGTCCGCGATGCTTTGCATGCGGGGTGGCATGGCTTCCCCTTCCAGCGCGGCCATATCGGGAAGATGACCCGACGCATCCACGGGTTTGCCTGCGTCCATTGCCCGAAACCGCCCGATCTGGTCGTATTCTTCGAATAAGTACCCCACCGGATTTATAATCCGGTGGCAGCTTGCGCAGGCAGGGAACGTGGCCAAAAATTCGAAGCGTTCGCGATTGGTGGACTCTGGTGGGTCCGGGATTTTTTGCTCAAGGGCGTCGGCTGGCGGGGAAGGAAGCGAGATGCAAAGTATATTTTGCAACACGGCAACCCCCCGTTTCACGGGATCAGGCTGCGCATAATTCGCGTGAACAATGAGGAAAGCAGGGTGGCCGAGCGCACCCTTTCGTTTTTCAGCGCGCCAAATATGACGCCCCGTGTCGGCGTCTAGGCTTGAATCGGGGTGGAAGCTGTCCAAGGTTGGAGACGACAAAGAGTCAGCCTGAGTGAAGAATTTTGCAAAACCGGACCCGGGCTGAAGGAGCGTGCGGACGGTGTAGTCGTCGAAGTCCCTGAGAATTTCGCGCCGTTGCACCTCGCTCAACGAAGAGCCCTTATTGGAACGCAAAGCTTCAATGCCCAGGTAGCTCTCGGCAATGCCGATGGCTTTTCGATGGAAGGCCCCCTCGCCCATCCATTTCACTGCCAATGCGCTCAATGCATTTTTGAATGCAGACGATTTCAGCGCACTCAGGCGTTTGACGTCCGAAGGGGGTGCAGAGGCGTCTTGGAGGGCGAAGCTGAACGCATGAACAAGCGATGCTCGGCCCAAAGCGGACTGCAGCATTTCAGCTCCACGCGAGCGGGGGAGCTTTGGGGGGAGCAAGAACGCGGGTGCTGTCAGGGTCTGGCCAAGAAGAGTGGAAATGAACGTGTGCTCGTTGAAAGAAACAGCCTCTTGTTGCGCGGCAGTTCGTTTGGCATCCACCTCCTCGGCAGACACCGGTCGCCTTTCAATTTCAGACAAGAGGTCGGCCAGGGCAGGCCCTTCGGGTGTCAAAGCCGCGTTGGCGAGTTCTTTGGTCAAAGCAAATGTGTTCGCGAGGTGCATTCTGAGGTTTTCACTCAAGCACTGCCCTTCGGCGTCTAAAGCCACCAAACGCTCGGATGCGGCTGCCTCGGGTGAAAGCCCGTCCGGGCGTGTCCAGTTCCACAGCTTCCGCATCTCGTTTTCGTAGGCTTTACCGGAAAGTAAAAACACCGACTCCGACTCTGGAAGAACACTGTCGCATTGGTGCGAGGGTGTTTTGAAGGCGTCGGTTTCCCTGGCGGGAGGTTCTTTTTCCCTGTGGACCAGAACCTTGGGAGCGGGGTTGCACGAGCCCAACACACCCACAAGCAGTGCGCTTGCGCAAACGCCGATACCACTGCAATGTCGGGCTTTTCTTTGGTGCGTTAGAAAAAATTCGATTCGCACGTCTTCGTTCCCCAATGCCCAGGCTTTCAAATTGCACTCGAAGGATTGCATCGGTTCACCGGGAGCCGCTGCGCTGCGCACGACTTGCCGGGCTCGGTCGCATTGACACGACTTTGTGAATTCGGAAAGATTCCAGACATGATTCAATCCTCGACCGTCAGCACGCTGCAGCGCCCCGAAGGCGCCTCACGCACGTTGGCCATGGTGACGCTCTACGGCGACCTCGGCGGCCTCGCATCGTTGTTTGAGTCACTTCAAAAACAAACGGAAAGCATTGCTGGCATTGTGGTGGTCGACAACTCCCCATCCCCCCATCAAGAGCATGTGGAGGCTCTCGCCTCGCAAAGCCGTTTTTTACTTTTTTACGAACATCATCCCGAAAACCTCGGCATTTCAGGTGCGCTACAAATTGCCTTCTGTTTGGCTGCGCAGCAGCGCTTCACGCACCTGTGGCTCTTCGATCAAGACAGCGTGCCCAGTTTTCAGGCGCATGCAGAGCTCAAAAAAGTTGCAGGTGACCCTCGAGTTGCGCTCGCCTGTTGCCTTCCTCTGGTGCAGCCCGATGGCGCGCCGTTACACGGGCTTGAGTTTCGAAAGTTCCGCTTTGTGAGGCCTCAGCGCGCACCCCTTCCCTCCGTCGACACTCCTGATGAATCGCCTTACGCGCTCGAACCCTATGACTGCGACGCCACCATCACCTCGGGCACATTGGTGAATTTGGCCGCCCTGCCTTGGTTAGCCCTCCCCTGGCCCGCTTTGTTCATAGATGGTGTCGACCACGCCATGTGCCTGGAGGTGCGGCGTGCGCAGTTTCGCGTTGTCGTTGTGCCTCGTGCTCCTATGAAACATGCCTTGGGTGAAACCCGCATTGTGCAGTCGCGATTTCGGAAGCTTTGGCTGCGGTTGCCACACTATTCTGCACTCAGGCTCTACTACATTTGCCGCAACCATACCTGGCTTGAACTTCAGGCCTCCCAAGGCTTCTGGAAGTTCTTTTGCCTTTTGTGGCGCATAAAGTTCCTGTTTTGGCAGTGCAAAATGCTTTCTCATGAACAAGGGGGGTTCTTTCAAAAGTCTGCAGCCTGCCTGCGAGGAACCTGGGACGGGATGCGGGGAAGGCTTGGGAAAGCGGGAGGCCTTTGAACTCGGCTACAGAACAGTTTACCTTCTGTTTGCTCAAGATTCCTTTCCACTCAAATAGATCACAACAACCTTTTTCGCGGACGGAGGCATCGTGCTGAGTTTGCAACTCATGCTGACTTTCGCCACATCGTTGGTGTGTTCACTGGCACTCATGCCGCTTGTGCTCCGATTCCTGTTTTTGGGGCGTAACTCCTTATTGGGATTGTTTTCATTGTGAGGAGCGTCCTCGCCGCAGACAAGTGTGGAATTTGATCTTCGTGGGAAGATTATTACGATATTATTCGCCTTGCGTGTGCCGGGCCCCTGGTGCTGTCACATAGCCTTTGGGAGCCAATTTGGTTGGAGTTTGCCTTACGCGTTCGGACCGCAAAGTCGACCCTTTTGTGTGTCCAAATGGGACGCAGTGGATTGTAAACTGGCTCGGGCTGAGTGTGCTTGTAGTGCTCTCCGTCTGAGCCGGACACCGTATCTTCAAACCTGGGAGTCTACCGGTCAGGGGCATAGGATACTGACGGCAGCATTGTTCCATTCAATGCGGGTTGATAATGTGCATTTTGATTTCATGTCGCAGTTTTCTTGTTTCCTAGATTGGGTGACGCGGAATGTTTTGCGCTAAATATGCAAAGTTTGCTGGTCGAGCTCGATCGCCTAGAACAGCGAGATGGTCGACAGTTTTTGGGTTGAATCAGTTCAGCTAGTGCTTCTTGGGTGTGCAGTTTGGAGCTGTTTTCGTTCGGTTGAGTCGCAAGGAAGAAGTGTGGTTCTATGAAGGTTTTGGTAACTGGTGGAGCTGGGTTCATCGGCAGTACTGTTTGTTCAGCTCTTGCGAACGAGGCTATGACGCCCGTGATCTTGGATTCACTTGTGACGGGAAGGCGTGAGTTTGCCGCCGGGCACCTTTTCTACGAGGGGGACGTTGCCGACGCGTCCCTCGTCCGATGCATTCTCCGAGACCACCCCGATATCGATGTTGTGATCCATTGCGCGGCGCTCATCGACGTCCCCGAGTCTATCAACGAACCGGGGCGCTACTATGAGTGCAACGTCTCGCGAACCTTGGCCTTCCTCCAGACCTTGCGCACGAGCAACGTCCGCAAATTCATCTTCAGTTCTTCGGCTTCTGTATACGGTGACGCCACTGGGGGTGCGGTGGACGAGAACGCAGCCGTGGAGCCCGCGAGTCCATATGCTCGCTCTAAGTTGATGACTGAGTTTATCCTTTCCGACTTCGCCAGGTCTCATGGTTTGAGGACCCTGGCGCTCAGGTATTTTAACCCCATCGGTGCCGACCCTGAGCTTAGAACAGGTCAGCATTTGCGGTTTCCGTCGCATGCGCTCGGCCGTCTCATTTCAGTCCATGCGGGGCGTGAGCGGGAATTCGTGGTTGCAGGGGGCGATTGGCCTACGCGGGATGGGAGCGCTGTCCGCGACTACATACACGTTTGGGATCTGGCCCGTGCGCACATGTTGGCTGTCCGGCGCTTTGATGACGTCTTCGCTGCACCCGTGAACGCGTCGATGGGATTTTCAGGACTTATGACGGACTACCGTGTCTTGAATCTCGGAACGGGTCGGGGATGCACGGTTCTCGAATTGATCAAGGCCTTCGAGTCAACCGTGGGGTGCGCCGTGCCATGGCGGGTTGGGCCAAGGCGCCAGGGTGACGTCGCGGGAGCCTTCGCCGATGCCGGCCTCGCCAGCAATCTCCTCGGTTGGAAGTCCGAATTTTCGCTCGAGGCAGGTGTCGCTGACGCGCTCCGGTGGAATGAGCGTTTCTGGACGCGGCACTGATGGAGTCCGCTGCCAACCCGCACGCCGCGTTTAGCTTCGCGGATTCTAGGAGCCTTAGGAGTCATGCGCGTGTACTACTTCGCGGCGGGAGTGGATTGAAACGGTGGAGGCTTCGGACTACGTTCTAATGGCGTACCCTTTACAAGTGCTTCCTCACGAGCCGGCAGGTGCCGGTCCCAGGTAGGTGCATCCGTGCTTAGCCTTCAACTCGTCCTCGCTTTTTTTGCGTCTTTGGTCTGTTCGTTGGCTCTGATGCCAGCGATAATGCGGTTCGCGCAAGTGCGCAAACTGTACGACTTTCCGGACGCGGCTGGATGCGCAACCCTGGCGGTGCGAGATGTGCCATCCCCATCAAACGGACCTTCGGATCCACCCCGCAGGATCCATACTCGACCAATCCCGCGGCTTGGTGGTGTGGCCATCGTTAGCGGCTTCTTTTTGAGTCTGCTCTTCACGGCCGTGCCGGGCAATCTCACGGGTGTTTTCACCGCCTCAATAGTTATGTTCCTCACTGGTCTCACCGATGATCTCCGGCCTCTTTCGGCGAAGCTGCGGCTGCTGGTGCAGTTGGGCGCCGCCGCGCTCGCGGTCGGGAGCGCTGGGCTCGGACTCGAGTACCTCTATCTCGCTCCAGGCTACGGGATAGCCGTGCCGCCAATCCTCGGTTTCACGTTCAGCGTCTTCGTAGTCGTGGGTGCCATCAACAGCATCAATATGATCGATGGGCTCGATGGACTCGCCGGAGGGGTGGTCCTCATCGCGGTCCTCTTCCTGAGTTACCTTCATTTTCTCAACACGGGCGATCTTTATCTTCTGCTCGCGCTTTCCCTGCCCATGATCGGTGCTCTGATTGGCTTCCTAAAATACAATACTTACCCGGCAACGATGTTCATGGGCGACGGAGGGAGTAATTGGCTCGGTTTCATGACTGGTGTGCTCTTCTTGCTCGTGGCTAACGGGCAGGGGCTCGCGCTTGCCCCCGGCTGGTTGACGTTCGCCGAAAAGCCGAGTCCGGCTGTCGTGGAAAGCGTTCCACTCATAACGGTTGTGCTCTGTTTGGCGGTCCCCATCTTCGACACGGCCTGGGTCATCACGGGTCGCGTGAAGGCGGGTATTTCGCCTATGGCGCCTGACAAGCGTCACTTTCACCACGGGCTCCTGAAGTTGGGGTTGTCACATTCACAGAGCGTGGCGGCAGTATATTTTGTGGCCGTGGTGTTCGCTGTGACTGGCGTGCTACCCGTGGCGTTCCCCGCCTATCAGCTCTGGTGGGTACCCTACCTTAGCGCTGGGTTTCTCTTCTTAGTGATGCCACTTGTGGTCCGGCTCGATGAGGGCTTCCTCTTGCGGCTTCGCACCCAACGGGCGCTGTTCGCGTTCGACGCTAACAGCGGTCCTACACTCTCGCGCCTAATTCGCGTCTGGGAAAAATCGAACAGGTACATAATCTATGGGATCCTCCTGGCGACGCCGGTCTTCGCGGGCGTGCCGCCTCGGATGGTAGGCTTCATCGCAGCGATCGTGATGACCATTCTGCTTATGAGCATCTTCGTTCCCCGCAGCAAGGTAGACTTCCTCGACTCTGTGGCTATAGCTTCAGCTGTTACTGTAGTTCTCGTTGCTAATAACGCCAACTCCATTTGGATTATCTGGGGCGGCGAGCGGTTGAATATACAATTTATATACAATTATGTTTTCTTGTGGCTCACTATCAGTACGTTGCTATTCATAGTGATTACTTTTCGCCGGCAGTACTTTATCGTTACGCCGAGTGATTTCCTGATGATCCTCTTGCCGATGCTGCTTCTGCTCGTGCCCGAGCCCTACAGGTCCGAGCACCGACTCAACGTCATCGGACTCCGCAGCCTGGTATTGTTCGCCGCGATTCAGACCATGCAGAAGCGCCACAAGGGCAACGTGTATCGATTGAAAATCCTTTCATCAGGGGCGCTTCTGTACGTTCTCTTGGTCTCGGTCTTCGGTCTGCGTGTCGTCTACGGATGAAGGACAGAATGAACCAGATCGCGGCGATCATAATTCCCTGCTACAACGAGATGGCACGGCTTCCGCGGCTCATCGAGCGCCTCGAATTGGAGCTTGTGTCTCTCCTCAATGATACAGGTTTCGACCACGTTTCAGGATTCAAGCTCATTATCGTCGACGATGGCTCCGCAGAGTCGGTGAGCCGTGTGAGGCTGCGCACCGAACCCGATCCGCGCATTCGTCTGTTCGTTGTGACTCATCCAATTAACCTCGGGCAGGGTGCAGCCATTGAAACGGGCGTGCGCATCGGCCTGGCGGATCCTAAAACGGTCTATTTCATCACCATGGATGGCGATGGCCAACATGACGTGGCCGACTTGCGCCAGTTTTTAGGTCAGATGGCATCTTCAGGTGCCGACATTGTTTTTGGAAATCGATTTGGTAAGGGAGTCGCGTTAGAAGTGCCTATGACGCGTAAACTCTTGCTCTATGCGGCTCTTATATTTGAGCGGTTTGTGACCGGCCTCGCGTTGAACGACGCTCACAACGGGTACCGGGTATTCAACCGTTCCTTCGCAGAGGTGCTCAGATTGAGGCAGAATAGGATGGCCCATGCGACAGAGATCAAGCTCATCGTGAAACGACATCGGGCGCGATACGCTGAAGTTCCAGTTTCAATCGCATATACTGAAGAAACTCTTCGGAAGGGGCAGTCGAATTTGGGTGCAGTTCGAATCCTCCACGATCTCATTAAGGTCTTCCTTTTCAGTGGAAATTAAACCCTTCACATTTGTTTTCGTCGTATTGCTTGCGGCCTTGCTATCCTTAGACGCCATGATGCTAGGTGCCCATGCGCGCAAGGCATGGTGGACGATGTTTTTCTTGTTCACTGGAGCGGGCGCCGCCTCGCTGTACACGGCACCCTTCTTCGAGCTCGCCGAGCTTCTTGGGGTTGGCCGTCCTGTCGACTTGGTGCTCTACATTGTAACCGTTGTGCTCATTCGCGAACTGTTTTTGAGCAGGGCTCGCACTGCGGCACTCGAGCGCCAGATAACCGATCTGGCTCGGAAGGATGCCCTCACCAGCGTGGTGGAAATTGTCCCGGAAAGCGACTCAAGATGATACGCTTGCGTGAGGCCTCATGGACACAGTGTGCAAAGAGTTTCGAACGAACTGTCCGACACGCGGATGCTCGAGCAAGTGACCCCAGCTTCGGTTTGAAGGCGCGAAAGCCGAGCGCTAACGGATGCGGCCAGTACGGCGTCCGTTTCGGCATAAAGTGTGTTGGCCTCGCCGAGATCGCGCCAGAAACTGCAGGTCGATTCCGTTGGGGTGACGTAGGAACCAGAGCGGAAGTGACCTAAATGGGCGAACCTCCTCGCCTCTACGTTTCCAAGGGAGGAGTTCATGAAGTGCGAATATGCCCAGATAGGATCGTAGTAGCCTCCGAATCGGCGACCCTGTTTTTCGAGCGTTGCGACGATATGCGCGACGATGGCTGGTTCCACGAGCCGATCGATGGCGCGCTTACTGCGGTCGCCTGTGAACCTGTGCGTCCAAAATTCCAGGTACGGTGCATACCCCCAGGCTCCGAGCCCGATCACGAGCAAAAAGAGCGTGATCGACGTCGTCCTCCAGGCTAGGGACTCGAGCTTCAGGCAGCGCGCCAGAAAGAGCGGAGACGCCCCAGCGACAATAGCCAATGGGGTGAATGGGTACTTAAAGTAATAAAAGAGGTGGGGAAGTCCCGCTGCCGCGTGGAGGAGCAGAACGACGCCAGTGACCATGCCGAGTGAACATGCGAGCGTCAGTCCGAAATCCATGCGCCCCTTTGCAAGCAATACAAAGGACGCGAGCGACAGCGGTAGAAAGGCGAGGTCGAGTGGGCCCATGTTGGTCCATCGGATACCACCACCCGCGTCGAACGCCACAGGCCAAAGGGCTTTATAGGCTGCTAGTGCGCCAAGCAGAGCGATTAGTGTAACGCCCGTGTGGAAGGGCCGGGTCCATGTCTGCGCCCCGTCCTTTGGCTCCATGATGACGACATGTGCGAAGGTTAGAGCGAGGGCCGCGAGGAAGTCGGCAAGGTTGAGCCCGTAGGTGAAGCGCAAGGCGACGGCAGCGAGGCCGGCAGCCAAGCATCGGCCCAACAGCCCTACGCGGCAATGGCAGAAGAACCAGAGTGAGAGCGAAGCGGGCGCAAGGGTGGCGAGATGCGCATAGAATCCCTCCGCCTGGTAATACGCGAAGGGAACGAGCGTGAGCACGCACAGGGCGCTGACGCTTGCAGCGATGAGCGCCGCCCTTAGCGAGAAACTCCTGATGGAAGACAGCCCGCTTGCTAGGAAGGACGCAAACACTGCAACGTGGATGAAAAGTCCCGCGTATAAGGCAATGGCAAAGGAGCTCGCGGGTGGCATGCCGGTGGTGTATTCGAGGAGCCAGGTGGAAACGTAAAGCGCCGTGAAGCCGTTGTAGGCCGAAGGTTTTCCGTTGAGAAAATGGTCACGCAGGACAATGTGGTTCCCTGCGTCGCCTCCCGCGAACCGGCCTGTCGACACGAACGGGCCCCAATCTCGGTGCCACTGCGAAAGTAGAACAATTGCGAAAAGGAGGGCCGCGAAGGCTAACGCTCGGGACCCGAAATGGGCCTCGAATTGAAGTCCGCGGAGCCAGGTGAGAGCGGCGAGCAGTGCTGTGAGCATGAATGCGGTCGCAGTGGCGACATCCGGCGCAAGAGCGAGATGGTGCCGAAGGGCCGCTGCGAGCGATACTGCGAGCCACACGCCCGAGCACGCGAGGAGCAGCAGGTTGCCCGCTTCGTTCTTCAGGAATGGGCGAACGGCGCCGAGGCCATGAGAAGTTTCCAAGGAGAGTTCCGCCTCTTCAACGCGTTATGTTTTCGAGGCTGGCGAGCGCCGCGTAGCGAGCGTACGCCATAATGGTTAAGGTAAGGCCTTTGGCAGGTATCCTCGAAAAGAATGCAGCATCCCCTACCCGCACATGTTCAAAGCCGTTCAGAATGCCATTGTCTGACGCGCAGATGCCGGAAGCAAGGGTCCCACTATAGTGGGTCCCTGAGCCGGGCGGAAGCCGTCGCTTGAGCAGTGGGTACCAACCTAAACCGCGGAGGAAACGGCTGGCTGACGAGGCGTTCACTGCGCAGCCTAGCGGCTCTGACGAAGTGATCTTCATGGCGGGGAATTGGCTGGCGTTGACGCGGTGGTCGCCACCGCAGGGAAAGGAGATGCGCAACTGAGGCTCGGCGTCGTCGGGCTCGTGCAGGCCCACGATCACGAGCGCGGGAGCTACGCAGCGCCACCAATTCATAGCGTTGCGAAAACCCAAGGGAGAAGAGGACAGCAGCCGGAAATTCAGGAGGGACCTATACGAGTAGCCCGACCCGATGAAGGCTGCCTCTTGGCCCCCTTCACGCAGGCGTGCAAATTGGAATTGGCAAAGCGCATGCACACGCCTCTTTATGTCGCTCTCGCCGAGCAGGGAAGGGACGAGGCCTACAAGATAGGAATAGGGTTGGCACCGGAAGAAGCGTTCGGTCCGGTGTGAGGGATGGCTAGCCGCGGCCACGCGAGCACTGCCTAAGGCGCCTGCGCAGAGGACGGCCTTTCGCGCGGCAACTGTGCGCGACTCGCGCGTAGAAATATCAAAGCAGTCGGCCTCGACGCGACCGTCGGATTCACGCAGGCGCAACACCATGTGCCCCTGGAGGCGCTCGAATCTCTCTTTCGTATTTAGGATCCTGAGATCCATCTGAGGCCTCCACGACGCTCCCCCATCATCGTCGTAGAACTCCATCTCCCTCAAGCGCGAAGGCGGTCGATATCCAGAAAAATCGCCATCCGTGCTGCCACCAAGGGCGAGCATTGGTGTTCCCATGATACACTCAGTGTGTCCACGCGCAGCGCGGGATCGATACCTTGAGAGAAGGAATTCGGCATTCCGATCGACCGGTAGGGCAGCCGAAAAATGCGTCACCAGCCCCGAGAGGTACGGAGCAAGTGCACCCTCGGGTTTTGTGACTCCTATATTCTTTGCCACGGCGCCGATCGCCTCGCCATCGACGAGGAAGTGTAGCCCGGCGGCGAGGAGTTCTTTTTTCGTGAAACCGTAGCAGCCGAGGCCCCAAGCACTCCCGAGCCCACCAGCTTGCAGGCTCTCTACGCGGGCGAACCGCGACGGCTCCATCGGCAGGAGAGATTCGACCCCGTCAGCAAGCCCTATTCTCTGCGGGGACAGCTGTGCGAGCTTGGCATCAGTGAAGCGCAGGGCCTCGAAGTCGGGTCCAAGCAGGACCTTCTCTTGGGAGGGATCGGTGAACCGCATCGACACAAAGCTTTGTTCGTCTGCGCGCGCAGGAACGGAACGGGTGTGAGAGGCCGGTTCCACGAGGAGGCATCTCGCTCCTTTCTCTGCGGCTCCACGCGCTGCGGAAATTCCTGCTGGCCCGCCCCCGACGACAATGAGGTCGTATAGAATCATCGTGGCAACGCTCTTTTTCTCCGGCGCGCGAGCGCAACGACGAGGACCAGCGCAATTGGAAAAAGAACCACTTCGCGCAGTAATCCTCGTGATAGCGTAAATAGCCAGGGCAGGACGGGGTCTGATTCTCGCAGGAACCACCCCGCCCAGAGGGGACTTGTTTCGGCAATGGCGCAAGCTGCATAAAACTTCCCATAGAGAGGCTCGTTGGGAAACAGCAGGCGCAGAGGGGAGTCCAGCGCCAGAAGCATCCAAGGGCACGCAAGGACTATCCGTTCAAGAATCGAGGGATTCGCTTGATCCAAGTTCATGGCGGTGAGGCCAGCGAAAAACAAACCTCGCTCCCTGTCCGCCGCGCGCTCGCCGAGCAGGTGCCGGAAGAAGATGTCGAGAAGTGCGCCGTTGCGGATCTCGGATGGCGAATTACGGAAGTGCATAACCCCTGCCTCGGGACGCCATAGAATGGACGGCACGGCGCGTTGCCTGAGCAGGCCCACGAGGTTGTCATGATCGAGTGGAAGAGCGAGCCCTGCGGAGGTCGCTAGTGTCAGCAAGAGGCGAAGGAAAACCGAGGGAATGGGCAAGAAGATGTTCGATTGCGGTGCGCCCGCGAACTGAGAACAAAAGTCGCGGAAATACAATGCCGGCCCCGCTAAGGGAATTATCCTCGCCACGAGTTGCTTCTGCTCTAGCAGGCCAAGGCAGGCAGCTACGAATGCATCCACCGGCAGGGGCTGGATGACTTGTCGACCGGTGTCTAGGACAGGCACGAAGGGGATGCTCGCCACGAGACGCGACACCAGTCCTGCAAGCCCTGCTGGAGCTGCGGGATCGAACACAAGTCCGAGGCGGAGGATGACGTGTTCCGGAAGCGAGGCGATAATGCGTTCGGCCTCCCTTTTCTCGGTGCCGTAGCACGTGGGCGGTTTGCAGTGGACCGAGAGCGTGCTCGCAAAAACCACTAGCGGGGGACGAGCGGCGGAGCGTGCGCATTCGACAAGGGCCTCCGCGAACACGAGGTTTGGGATGTCGCTTGTGTCGGGACTCGTCCGCTTTCGGAACTCCCAGCCAAGGTGGAAAATCGCATGCAGGCGGGAAGAAAAATGCGAAGTCAGTGTCGTTAGGCCCCATTTCCGATCGAAATGGACGACCTCAGCGCCTGTAGCTTTGAGGGCAGTGGATAGTCTGCTACCGAGGAAGCCTGAACTTCCGGTGATGAGAATCCGCACGCCGCTAAGGGATTGGAATTCACCCATGGCGTGCCCGCATTTCCCATGCCTGTCCAATCGTCCCGTTTCCCTTTTCGACGCCGGCGATCAGTAGGGCGATCAACAACGTTGGCGGATAGAAATGGAGAGGCGAAAAGGTAGCCATTACGAGCCATGCGCTCATCGACGTGAGGCGAAAGATCGCGACAGGGTTCAGCGCAGGTTCGGAGAGGACTCGCCATGCGACGGCGCGGTAGAATAGAGCCAAAATGCCGAAGAAGATAAAAATCCCCTGGAGACCGAATCCGGCCTGGAGCGCGAATGGGAGGCTGAAATGCTTGATTCCCACTATTGCCCCGGTAATCGCCGTGACCCTGTTCTTTTCCGTGACCATCTGTCCAAAAGGGAAGTCGAGCACGTCGAGTGTGCCGATGGTGAAGCCTTCAACCCTCTGCGATGCCGACCCATCGCCGAGGCTAAATCGGCCTACGCTCTGTAGGAGCTTCGAGTGGAGGAATTCCATTCCAAATGCCTCCAACAGAAATGCTGCGAAAATGGCAAATGTTGCGGTTGCGACCACGACTAAGATTGAAGAGCGAGAAATCTCTCTCTCGAAATGGATGCGTGTGACGATGACCGCCAGAAACAGGGCTATGCACGTGGCCATGCCCAGGAAGGCTGCCCTTGTTTCAGTAAGGATAAGCAGAGGGAAGCAGATCGAGAGCAACGCACCCGCTCCCACGGTTCGTCCGACAGCGAGCCACGACAGGGCGAGCGGGAGGCCGACGATCACTATTGTCTCGGCAAACCAGGTCGTCTCTGAGAACAAACCGACGGGTCGGTTGTCGGCAACGTGCATGAACGGGTTCGCGTCGGTGGGAATCGCCACTTGGAGGAGCCCGTAAACGCAGATGAACAGCAGGAGTGCTGCAAGTGTTCGTTCCCATGGGATGAGGTAGCCGAGCTTTCGGAACCAGAGGAAAAGGACAAGCGGCGCTAGGACACTGCCGAAATAGAGCTTTGCGCACTGGAGAAGTGCAAGATTTGAAACCTGTCCACCGGCGAGCAGGGGCGTCACCAAGAACGGAGTGAGTCCGACAAGCAATATGAGTGCGATGAGAAGAAGCGACAATTTTTTGTGTGGGAGCGGGACGAGTAAAAGCGGGGGAAGCAGAAAGTACCACACCCGCATGTTCAAGCTTCCGAAGTAGTAGAATTCCGCATAGTCAAAAGGGATTGAGGCTAGGACGCCCATGAGGCACGCCCCGCGGAGGCCCAACTTCGGTAGGTAAGCGCAAACGATTGTGGCAATGTAGAGGACCAAGGATTCCTTGCGCGAAAACGAAGCGAGGCGCAGGTCGACAGCGATGAAAAGGGCAAGAGGAACGAGCAGAAAGAAGAAGCCCTCAAATCGCCAGGCAACAGTCTTTGGTATCCAAGACGCCGAGGTTCCTTGTTCGGCAATCTGGATGCGCTCGACTTTGGAGAAATCGGTTCTTTTCATTCCTTGCTAGCTCGAGCGGCACGGCGCAGAAAGGAAATCAGATCGAACTCTTTGGGTAGCAGGCGCAGGTCCTTGTGCTTATAGGGATAATCTATCTTGCCCGGGAATTCGCGGTGAAACAGGTCACGCGCGTCAATAGCGAAGGTGGTGAATGCTGCCTTCACCGGGAAGCGGAGCGCGGCAAAACGCTGGACATGCTCCGCTTGGCAGTGATCGCGGCCCAGGAAGAGGACTGCTAGGTTGTCGGTGCGCATGCGCTCGAGCCGCCTCGTCCATTTGCCACGAGCCTCTGCTTCGTCAGCGTAGTGGAGGAAGTGGACTTCAATATCGGGACCGAGGCGGGCGATGGGGTAACGCGGGAGTTTCGAGCCCCGGTCAAAACTTGCCGACTCATACTTGGAGGAGTCGACGAACGTAAGCGGGAGCCGAATGTTTGTTTCAAAGTCTTCAAGCAGAGTGATGTAACAGGGGGCATGCAGGAAGAGGCCTACGAAGGGGGAATTGTAGGGGCGGGCAAGGACCTGCATGATACTGCCACCGAGGCAGTTGTTGGTGACGAGGGTGAATTCGGCTTTGCCGACCCCGAGCCTGATTCGGAAATTAAAAGCTTCTCGCTTGAGCTTATCGATTTTTCCAGTGAGCTTGCGGAACATGAGATCAGCACCTCTCCCGTTTGGGGTCACCGCGGCGCAGTCTTTGTAATGGGAAATGCAATCGCTCCTACGTATTCCTGCCAGAGCCATTTAGGATCAACCGCGACAAACTTGGCCTTGCTGTCGTCAAGGCCGCGGTAGGCCCATTCTACCACGTCGTCGACCGGCCTATGGGGCCTTTCCTTGCATTCGTTCACTGCATAAAAGAGTTGCTTTCGGATGAGGCGGGTGAAATCGACGTGGTTGAAATGCACGCTGACAAGATCGTCGCGGTCGACTATTTTACCTTCAACACCAACTGGAAAAATTCGGCCGAATACGGGCTTGAACTTCTCGCCGCGCACAACTCGTTTCACCCACCTTTTCCAAATTGAGCCTTTAGGGTTTGGCCAGGCTAGCGTTGGGGTGACCCTTATTAGGATAGGATTGAGAGTCTCTGCTGCTTTGTGATCGTACCGTGGCGCGTCCGTTCGATAGTAATCGAGACCTTTCCAAGGTGAGATCTTTCGGAAGCGGTAAACGCCGACGTCGTCGCATGCAATCAGAGATCTGACGCATTGTGTGAAGCCAGGCTCAAGCATCTCGTCGGCGTCCGTGTAGAGAATCCAATCGGCCCCGCGCTGTCGTGCGGCTTCCGTAAGCCGATTCCAATCTGAAGGCTCATTACGGGCGAGCGGCGCTTGTGGGCCCTTCTCGATGACAACCGAGACCTTGGAGCAAGCCCGGGCAATCGCAACAGTGTCATCGGTGGATCCGTCATCGAGCACAATGATTTCGTCGACGAAGGTGGCGAGCGCCGAGAGCGTGTATTTGAGGATCCATGATTCGTTTTTTGCCGGGATGCAAGCCACCAGTTTCATGCTCTCGCCTCCGCCCCAACGGATCCAAAGAGCGTTTTAGCAATGCAATTTTTGGCTGTGCTCCTAGACCGCAAACCAACGCCGGCAATGTTTGCGAGCCCCTTCAACGGAGAGAAATTCTTGTGAGCATTGTTTGTTCCGGCGTGCGTGGCGACTACTTTGCCTTCACAATCGCTCGACTCGTGCATCTCAATTCTCACCACGACCTCCTAAGCAGCTCTAGGTCGGCCATAGAGTCGAGGTTGATGGATCTATTTCTAGGCATAACGAAGAGTGTAGGTTCGTCACCGATGATAGTCCCTCTCCGGAGGAGTTCTTTCGAAGAGATGTATATGGCTCCATTGCGAACGTAGCGGGGCCCGTTATCTTGCCTTCGGATGCCCTTGTTATGAAACGGCGAAAGTGGACTCCCTGCGTTGCCGATTCCTTTGCGGTACATCATCAGCTCGTTTACGTGGTCCTCCTCGTACACGCTGATGAGAGAATCTCTCCCTTCCTCGTGGAAGACGCGGAGAGCAGAGCGGATGTCCTCGGCTGTGCGCTGAGGACTCGTTGGCTGAAGCAGAATTACAGAATCGAACCCGCAGCCGCGCTCCTCAAAGAAGTCAAGTGCGTGCAGGATAACGTCTAAGCTCTTTGCTGCATCGGAGGCTAGTTCGGGCGGGCGAATAAACGGGACTCGGGCGCCGAACTTGAATGCAGTGCATGCGATCTCGTCATCGTCAGTGGAAATGACTCCTTCGACGAGTAATCCGGAATTCAGGCAACTAAGCATGGGTTCGATGGTCCAAGCGATTAACGGCTTCCCGTGCACTTCAACAAGGTTTTTACGGGGAATCCCTTTTGAGCCGCCGCGTGCGGGCACAAGCGCAAGGACGCGAGGAGTGGCGCCTTCAGTCATGAGTCGATGAACCTCTTCTCATTCGGATAGCTCGGCAGCGAGGCGAGAATGCTTGCGATCTTCTTGCCAGCGTCACCCGTACCGTAAAGCTGGTCCCGAGCGTATCGGCCCACACGTGCCTGAGATTCGATGCCAATTCGAATTTTGTCAACGGTATGGTCAACGTCGACGACGTTCTTGCCACGTTCACGTCCAGCCTGGCGATCGCCGATGTTCACCGTAGGCACTCCAAGCAGCGAGCACTCGCGTATGCCCACCGAGGAATTGCCCACGATGCACTTGCATCTTTGGAGAAGGCGCAGGAAGTCCTCGGGCGGGAGGTTCTTGAAGAAATGCCAGTTCAGCGGCTTAACACGCTCCCGAAATACTCGGATGGCCTTCGAAACCTGATCGGCGCCAGCGTCGATATTCGGCCAGAAGGCAAGCACGGGCATGCCTGTAGCGTATGCCGCCTCGAGGCTCGATTCCATTTGCGCGTAGGCGGAGCTCCACTCTGTTGTGACAGGGTGCTGCATTAAAATGATGAAATCGCTCGCAACGTCGACTGTCTCCCCCACGCCGCCAAAGCGGCCGTAGAGTTCTTCATTGCCAAGCGGGGGTAGGCTGAGACTTCGAATCGCAAGGTCAATAGAGGGGCAGCCGACATTGTACACGAAGCGTCCGTCTTCGCCCATACGGATTACTCGCTGGCGCGCGAGCTCGGTACAGACGAAGTGGAGGGTGGCGAACTTTGTGGAGGCATGCCGCACTTTTTCGTCTATGGATCCTGTAATTTCTCCACCCTGGATATGCACCACCGGAATGTTCAAGTACGAGCCTGCGATGCTGGTCGCAATGGTCTCGAATCGGTCGGCGATACTAATCACCGCATCGGGTTTCAATCTGCTGAGAGCAGTTGTGAGTTCAACGATGCCCAGGCCGACGGACTTTGCCATGGTCTCAGGGTTCTCGCCCTCGACAACCATGTAGATTCTTTCGGCAAAGCTAAAGCCGTCTTTTTCGATGACCTTGACTGCGTTTCCGGCACGCTCGAGCACCAGAGACCCGCTGGCAATGAGAATAAGCTCGAGGTCGGGATGTGCATCGATGGACTCGAGTGCTGTGCGAATTCGAGCGTAGCTCGCCCGTGCAGTTATGACGACGGCAATCTTGCGCTTCATGCGAGATCCTCCCAGGTTATGAATTGGAAGGCTTCCAGGTTAAGTCGAGCCCGGCGGCCGATAACTTCTCTGTAACGAGATGCCGGGATGCCTTGGTCCGCTGGTTTCTTGGCGTCCAGTATCTCGAGCCGGATTGGTGTGCCAGCTTTCGTCGGTTCAGTCACGCAGAGGGTTTTCTCAAAGATGGGCTTTAAGCGAGCGACTGTCGGACTGAGTTCCTTGCCTGGCTCAGCGGCAAGGCTTTTCTCGAGGAAGCGAACTCCATCGACGAGCTTCTTTGTTTCGTTGATGGTCAAGGATGATGAAGCGTCTGGGCCGAACATTCTTTTGTCAAAGGTTACATGGAATTCGAGCACTTCTGCTCCCATGGCCACTGCGCCGAGGGAAGGCCACGGCGTTCCGGAATGGTCTGAGAGGCCTACCGGGCATTGAAACCGTTCCCTGAGCCACGGGATGTTCCTCAGTCGAATTTCATCCGCCGGTGTGGGGTAGGTTGAGGTGCACTCGAGCACCGACACGTCGATTTCGCGCATTTGCAGGAAACGGTAAGCTGCTTCGAGCTCGGCGAGATCGCTCATGCCGCTGGACAGGATAACGGGTTTGCGCGTGGAAGCGATGCGATCCAGCAGTAGGGTGTTGGTGATCTCACCCGAACCCACCTTGTAGCGCTGGACGCCGAGTCTTTCGAGAAGCCCCACCGCCGCGCAGGAGAAGGGCGAGCTCATGAATTCGGTTCCGACCATGCCGCAATGGGTGCGGAGCTCACTCCATTGGTCTGGCGTGAGTTCCATTCGCTTCCAATAGTCGAAGCGGGTCTTGTCGACGTATGAAAAGGGAACTCGGAAAGGCTCAAGCGGACTTGATTCGAAATCCGCGAGATGGGTCTGGAACTTGATAGCGTCTACTCCCGTCTGTCCGAGGGCTTCAACAAGCGAATGCAGAATCCCGATGCTCCCGTCGTGGGCTTGTGCGATCTCTGCAACGATGAAAATTTTTTTCATGTTTTATCAATGCTCTTTTTTGGTGCCGAAATTCGTCGGGAGTTTCTCATGATTGGTTTAACGGTGCAAGCTTCACGGCATTGCGCCATTGGAACCGTATGCTAACCTTTGGGGTCAACCATGGTCACATCAACGAGCCTAGGTCGACACTGGCGGCGTGGGTGATAGGGAATCTCAAATGCAGCATGCCTGTGAAAAGTTCGCCGTCGGGGTTCAGAGGGTTTTGAGAACGAGCGGGCGCTGCCTTGCGTTCGAGAAATATAAGTGGAGGCAGATTAAGTCCGTGCTTGGCAATCGCTCTCTCCTCGAAGCGTTCGCTTCTGGTTGCCCACTTCCCGCTGGATTCGGCGACATACTCGATGAAAGGATTGTTGAATATCCGTGGCTTTTTTCTCGCCTCAAGGAGGTTAAGGATCTCGATATCCTCGACGCCGGATCTGTGCTCAACTTTCCAGCCTTTGCTGATACACACATTGCGCGGGAGAACCGCCTTCATATCGCGACTCTCGCCCCCGAGACGAATTGCTTGTACTCGCGCGGTGTGGGCTATGTTTTTCAGGATCTCCGCGGCACCTTTTTCAAGGACGCTTCGTTCGACGTCGTTTTGAGCTTGTCCACGCTTGAGCATGTGGGAATGAATAACCGCCGACTTTACACCAACGATGAGTGCTTCAACGAGACTTTGGTGGAGGATTTCGCAAGTGCGGCACGTGAGCTCCGTCGGATCACCCGGCCGGGGGGGAGGATTCTGCTGACCGTTCCCTGCGGCACCTCTGCCGATCTCGACTGGCTCATTCTCTTCGACGACGCTCGCATCGAGCGCCTCGTCGAAGCGCTCGGTCCAGCTTCGAGCACCGTGACTTACTACAGACATTTTGGCCGTGGATGGGATGTAGCGCCTGGATACGCAGCGGTGGCTGACGCAAAATATTCATCGCGTCTGATTGACAAGGCCGGATGGGTCTACGATCCCTTCCGGCCAGGTGCTGAAGCTGTGGCCTGTATCGAAGCAAATATACCGAGGGAATGAGCTCATGAGCGGCCTCGCGGAGGAAAATCTTTACGAGTGGCGTGTCGCGATAACGGTTGTCGATGGGTTTCATCTCCGTTACGTCGTCGATAGTGGCGTGTTGTCCCGTTTTCACGATCGCACGGGGGCCTCGATAGATATCTTTTGTTCTGAAGTCTTGGAGGGGCGGGTTCGCAGTGTGTTCGAAGCTACCGGCATGAAAATACGGGTCTTGCGGCTTCCGAAGTACGACCTTACTCTCTTGCGTCGTATCTTTATCTTTCTGCGTCTTCATGGCGACCGCCGGCTCGCAGGTACATTAAACATCAAAATGGAGAAGCTGAGGCGGGAAAACCGGTGGAAGTACCTCGCTATCCAAGCGATCAGGGCGAGCTCGGCGAGCTATTTGCACCGGCTCGTTTGCAGCGCACTTTCGTGGTTGACGCGTTCGCGCGAGGTAGAAGCCTATTTCGAGTCGACTTGCGTGCGGACTCTTTTGTGTTCTACGCCGGGTCAGAAGTTCGCTGATGTCCCTTTTTTAGGGGCTGCCGCGCGTCGAGGGATTCCTAGTTTAGCTACGGTCTACAGCTGGGATAATCTCACAGCCAAGGGCGCCTTTATCGAGAAGCCCGATAGGTTACTCGTGTGGAACGAGTGGATGAAGGAAGAGGCGGTCAACTACCACGGTTACGACCCAGCCTTCGTCGAGGTCACTGGTTCGCCTTCGTACGATGCCTTCGCAAGGCTTCGTGGTGCGGCCGACGCTAATCTCCGAAGTGTGTTCTTTGAATCGCTTGGGTTCAACCCGAATCTCCCTCTGGTCAGCCTTTGCACAATACCGCCCTTGTACTTCGGCAGCTGTCACGCTTGGATCGCCAGGGAAGTTCTTTCTGCAGTGGATGATGGGCGCTTGCCCTGTTTTCAGCTCCTCGTGCGGCCCCACCCTCTCGACTCAACGGACTATGCGAGCCTGGATCATCCCCTGCTCCGCGTGGATTGCTCAAAAGATTCCTTGACCGCCCCCTTGGCCAATTGGGTTCCCGGACGTGGACACCTGGACCGCCTGGCGATGACTATGGTTTTCTCTCAGGTCGTTCTTAATATTGCGAGCACCATCACCATCGACGCTTGTTTTTTTGACACGCCTGTTGTGACTTTGGCCATAGATGCTCCTTTGCGCCTCAAGGACTATGATGGTAGCGTGCGTCGGTACTATGATTATACGCATTTTAAAAGGGTTGTGGAGTGCCGTGCAGCTCCGCTCGTGGAGTCGCTCGACGAACTTTTCTCTTCCATCCGTGAAGCACTCGCGGATCCGGCACTGCGCAGGTCCGAGCGCGCCGAGGTGGCGCGGTCCATGTGTCATGTGGTTGACGGGACGGCGTCGGAGAAGATGGCTGAGTCGTTTTCCCGCTTCGTGAATTTGGCTCACAAAAATATGGGCGCAGCGTCGTCGCATTCGTTACTCGTTAAAAAGGGTGACCGATCGTGAAGGTTGGACTTTGCGCCATGGTCTTAGAGAACCCGGCGAGCGGCGTTGAGGTTGTCACCCGACATCTCGCGGAAGGTCTGTTAGCGGCTGGTGTCGAATTGAGGCTTTACACCTACGGATCGCTTGAAAATATGTACTTTGGCGCGGCAACTCGAGGATTCGGCCGAAAGTCAGCCGGTCCTGTTGCTAAGACCTGGTTTGAGTGGAGGGAAGTCATCGATCTCGTTGAGCCAGAGATTGAAGTGTTCCACTCTCCCTCGTTCATGCTCCCTATCTGGGCCGAGAAGAACCAGCCGTGGGTGGTTACCGTCCATGACTTCGCCTTCCTGCGCCATCCAGAATTTTATTCCAGTGCCGCTCTCGCCTATTACCAGCTGGGCGTTGGGCGCAGCCTCGCACGCGCCGACCGCATCCTCTGCGTTTCGCATAGTTGCCAAGCAGACCTTGCTGAGTTCTTTGGCGCAGCTGCGATGAAGTCTGAGGTTGTATCGCCGGGGTATCGGAAGTTTGCCCTCATTGAGCCGGACGACTCTGTACTTACCGAATTCGCCCTGACAGAGACCGAGTTTCTTCTGACGGTAGGTACCTTAAATGCTCGCAAAAACCTCCGTAACTCACTGCGCGCCTTCCGGAAGTTGCTCACCGTTCGTCCGCATTTGAGGCTCGTGATCGTGGGCTCTCGAGGCCAGGCGTTGAGGAGTGCATTCGCAGACGAAATAGCTGCTTTCGCTGCGAACGTTGTCTTCACAGGCTTCATTTCCGATGCTAAGCTCGCGGCGCTTTACCGTCGCGCGCGGCTCGTTCTTTTCGCCTCATACTATGAGGGATTCGGGAATCCAGTCCTTGAAGCCATGAGCGTCGACGCTCCGCTTGTGCTTTCTAACCGCGCATCTTTGCCAGAAGTGAGTGGGTATCCGGCCGACCTTCTCTGCGATCCGTCGAGCCCTTCTTCAATCGCGCGCCTCGCGGAGCGAATCATTTCCGATGACGTTCTTCGCGGTGACCTCATCTCCATCGGCCGCGAGCGCCTCTCGGCTTATTCTTGGGAGAAAATGACCTCGCTCACGCTTCAAGCTTATGAGGGCCTCGGCCGATGAATCGGCCCGAGGAATGTCAGACGGGGGAGCCTAACCGAGAAGCCCGCTCAGTGTCTCTGCCGGTCTTTTTCTTCCTGCCAACGACGAAACTCACGGGAGGAACGCTTGTCGTCGATCGTTATTGCCGGCACCTCGCATCAACCGGAAGGAAGGCTGTGGTTGTCGCTTACTCTTCCACGGCTGAACGACCTTCATTTTGGGCGAAGACGCTACCAATCGTCCGAATTGAGACGCCGGTACCGCAGAAGCTTGTGGTTGCTACGTTCTGCCTGCCGCTGCTTCTTCCACTCATTAGGCTTGCGCGGGTTGGTTTCCGACAGGCTTTTGATGCGCCAAGAGGCGACTTCGTCCCTGTCACAATATACACTCCCTTGGCCCTCGTTCTGTTCATTTTGCACCTTTTGGGCGCGATTCCCAAGCCTATGCTTATCGTCCACGACAACCCGAGGCAAGTGTGGACTGGGCCGCTCTCGTTCAGGTTCGTAATTCCCATGTTCCGCCGATTCCTTGGGGAATTGAGCGTTGCATATGTTAACCCAGCCCTGGCCAATCCTGTTGCACTGGCCGCTGGCGCGTCCGTTATACCGAATGGTATCGATGACATCTTTTCCTCGGCAGGGCCGAGTCAGAGAGTCCGTCGGCTTTGTTACGTTGGTGACGTTACGCATGCAAAAGGTTGGGATCTCCTGCTTCGCCAGGCAAGCTGTCTCAGGGCATTAGAGCCAAAGTTGTTGATCCATTGCTTTCTGTCAGCACGAGCTCCGCAGTCTGGTTCTCACCCTCAGAATATCGTTGTGGAGGGAGTCGGCGTTGCTCGCGAAGTCCTTGCGACTTTCTTACGCGGGTCGGACTATGTCGTGAGCACCACGCGTAACGAAAGCTTCTGCCTACCGGTGCTCGAGGCGATGAGGTCGGGCTGCGTTTGCTTCTGCACTTTCAACCTCGGCACAGCGCAATATGTGCTGCATGGAGTTAACGCTTACTTTTTCGATCCATCAGTGCCGGGCTCGCTCGCCGTCGCCATTGCGGAGTTCGAATCTCTTGATGAAATGGCGCGTGCACACTTTCGCTCTGCAGCTGTTTCAACGGCCTCGCGGTTCCTCTGGAGAGATGCACTTCCCCTTCTTGATCTGTTCCTCAGCCGAGCTTCTTTTCCTTTAGCAAACTCTGTGCGAAAAAGTAGAATATAACTGCAGAAAGGACCTCTGCCGCGATGCGCGCAGAAAGGAGTCCGCGAGCATCCCAGCCTCGAAATGCCAGGACGAACATGGCGAAACCCACCACAGAGAAAACCGATCCTGCGGTGAACCGTTGCAGGTCGTGGAAAGAAACTAATACGAGATTGTATGTTGCGTTCACTACTATGCATAAATAATAGATGAAGTTTAGGGCGAGCATGGTCGCTAGCAGCCAGAGATCGAGGCCAGAGAAGATCTTGAAACCGAGTGTGTCGAGCAAGAACATACCGCTTACGATTCCAGCAACGCACAAGAGCAGAAATGCGCCGCTCTCGAGAATTTGGCGGCGCCGCAGATGCACGATTCGGAGGGTATCACCATTATGAAGCGAGCGTGCGAGTTCAGTTTGGAAGATCTTCCCGAGGGGGCCAATAATTACGCTATAAGCTGCCAGCCCGATCTTCTCCGCCATATAATAATGGGTTGCTGCTCCCGAAGTCCAGGTTGAGGCTGAGCGGCTCACAATACTCGTCACGGCCAGTCCTGAGAGAGTCGATGCGGCCTTGAAGGGGATGCTTATCATCGCGAGCTTTCGGGCAGAGCGCAATGAAGGGCGCCAACTCGTGAATTGTCCCCCGCGCGCCGTGACCGAGAGCAAGGCAAGCAATTGGATGAAGTTACTTATGGGGCGGATGTAGGCGTACGCTTCAAGGCCAGAAGGGTTGCCAGAAAGATAGCCATACAGGACCCATCCCCCAGTTAAGGCGGCTGCCACCGCGCTTGTAACGTAACAAAAAAAGTACTTACCTTGCGCTGCGAGGAGTTTATCAAGCACGAACAGAGCGGGAGTTGTGATGATCGAGAGCGCCATCGTTAGCCCAAGTTCAATGATGCTCTCGTGGCGACTCTGTGGAATTGAATCGTTTATATAGATGCTTTCCACAACTGCGGGGGCCATCCGGATTAGGATGTAGGTGAGCATCCCTGAAATGACAGCCATAAAGAAGGCAGATTGGAAGGTTTCCAGCCTTCCAATCTGATCCACGTCGTCGTGCCTTAGGTACTCTTGGAGCATCTGTTGGAGGGGTAATATCGAAATGGCCTCGAACGAGATTATGATTCCAGTAGCGATGAGATAGGAGTCAAGCTCGTTCCCAGCACCGAAAATCCTGACGAAGACGAGGTGGTTGACGAGTCCGATGGCCGGCGTGAGAAAGCCAACTCCCATAAGGAGCCCCCTCTTTCGACCATACGCTAGGAGTCTCATTGCAAACACATGCTTTCGCATCAGTAACCAAACTTGCGGAAGTAGGTGAGCATGGAGGTGATGTGGATTTGGGCCATCCGCTTCGAGTGCGTCCAGGCCTTGGCCCAAAGATGCACAACCGTTGCGTCAGCGACATAATAGTTATTCCCAAGTGCCGATGCGCGGCGCGATAGGTCAGCATCTTCAAAATAGAGAAAATAGTCCTCCGAGAAGCCTCCCAGGCGGCGGAAATTTGCCATAGAAACAAGGAAAAAACATCCAGAGACGAACTCAACGATGCCGGGCTTTGAGTAATCGTATTTGACTTCCTGTGGAAGGTAAAGCCAAGGGGCGACTCTCCAGATTTGACGGCCTACCAAGCGCGCCAATGTGACGTGGCGACGGCAAAGGGGAACTGTCCTGGCTTGCGTGTCCAGCACGCGCGGCGCGACCAAAATAGCATCATCCTTAGAGCCGCAGAACGTCACGAGCCGTTCGATGGTCTCCGAGTAAACCTCAATATCTGGGTTGCAGCAAACGTACCAATCCGCCTCCGCCCCATGCCCACTGCAGATGGCATTATGGCCCGCGCCGAAACCAAGGTTTGGCCTCATGGCGTCAATGGTTGCACCGTATTTCGACGCCAGTGTTCTCAGTGAGTCATTGTAAGCGACGTCATCTGAATTGCAGTGGATGACAATTTTGACGAGTTGGAGGGAGTTACCGAGAGAACGGAGTGTTACTTCGAGCGTGCGAAGCGGTGTGTTGTGCACCACGATACCGCAAAGAATCTTGGTCATAGGTAAAGCCTCGCGAAACTTCTGAATTGTGCTCCAATTTTGGACTGTGGAGTTTAAGTCGCTTTTAATTTTAATGCTTCTGGGGAAAGGGCACGTCGCCTCCCCGGGCCAAGGACGGTCACAGCTTCATAACTCAATTATCGCATGTCCTTATGGTTGCAAAAGCTGAGGCCCAGTGACGGCTTCTAGACTTTCCAGTCTGCTATTCTGCGGCTCGACGCTAGGTTGAGCAAGACTTTCAGTATAGCCACTGGAGTGCCACCCAGTTGCCCCGCCCAGCCGAAATGGCTTGAAGCACTAGAAATATCGTCATCGTTTTACTCCGCCATTCCTCTGCGATAACCTCGGAGCTGGTGTTGCGAGACCGCGAAGGAAGCCCCATGTCCACGTTCCTGCCGTTTGCACTTCCCGACATTGGTGATGAAGAAATTGATGAAGTTGTGAGCGCCTTGCGCTCAGGTTGGCTCACCACAGGGCCTAAAACGCGTCAATTTGAGGCAGATTTTAAAGCCTTTGTGGACCCCTCTGCAGAAGCATTGGCTGTAAACTCCGCCACGGCGGGACTTCACTTGGCCCTCGAAGCGCTTGGGGTTGGCCCAGGAGACGAAGTGTTGGTGCCCACGTACACGTTCACAGCCTCTGGGGAGGTGGTGCGGTATTTGGGGGCCGATGTAAAGTTCGTAGATGTCGACAGGCGCACGTTCAACGTGACAGCGGCTGATTTTGAAAAGGCACTTTCGCCTCGCACGAAGGTGTTGATGCCTGTGCATTTTGCGGGTTTGGCGTGTGATATGGACCCCATACTCGCACTGGCACGCAAACACGGTCTGAAGGTGGTGGAAGACGCGGCGCATACGCTGCCGACAACCTACAAGTCCAAGCCCATCGGCTCGCTCGACTCCGACTTCACTATCTTTAGTTTTTACGCCACAAAAACAGTGCCCACAGGCGAAGGTGGCATGATTGTGACGCGGAATCCGGAACTCGCAAAGCGCTGTAAAGTAATGCGCCTGCATGGCATCAACCGCGATGCCTTCGACCGGTACACCTCGAAGGCTCCTGCCTGGTACTACGAAGTGGTGGCGCCAGGATTTAAATACAACATGACCGACGTGGCCTCGAGCATTGGCATCCATCAGCTTCGGAAAGCGCATGCCCTGCGGGACAAACGACAGCGCATGGTGGAAGCCTATGATGAAGCTCTTGCACACCTTCCCTTGGAGTTGCCACCGCGCGCGCCGGCAGGCGATTTGCATGCCCACCATCTGTATGTGGTGCGACTCACCGACAGTCGGCACGACCGCGGCAAGGTGATTGAAGCCATGGCGGAAGAAGGCGTGGGTTGCAGTGTGCATTTCATTCCTTGCCACACCCAGCCTTACTGGCGTGAGCGCTACGGCCACAAACCTTCGGATTTCCCTAATGCCATGGCCAATTTCGAAAGGGCCGTTTCTTTGCCGCTGTATACGAAAATGACGACCACAGACCAACAGAGGGTGGTGGAAGCCTTGACCAAGGTTCTTCATAGGCTTGGGCACTAACACATGCTCAAAAGGGCGTTTGATGTGCTTTCTGCAGGAGCGGGTCTCTTAGTGCTCTTGCCTTTATTTGTGTGTTTGGCTGCTCTGGTGCGCATTGATTCGCCGGGCCCCGTGTTTTTTCGTCAGAAGAGGGTTGGCCGTTACGGGCGTGAATTCGAACTCTTGAAATTCCGCTCCATGCGAATGGATGCCCCTGCGAAGGGCCCTCAAATTACCATTGGACGAGATCCCCGTGTCACCCGCCTGGGTGAACCCCTGCGAAAGTGGAAGCTCGACGAACTGCCTCAGCTTTTAAATGTGGTGCGAGGTGACATGAGCCTCATTGGCCCTCGACCTGAAGTGCCCAAGTATGTGGCCCTGTACCCGGCTGCGGAGCGGGATTGCATTTTAAGCGTAAGGCCCGGCATTTCGGACCCAGCCTCCATTAAGTTCAGAAACGAGAGCGAAATTTTGGCTCAAAGCGAAGACCCGGAGCGCACCTACGTGGAAGTGCTCTTGCCTGAAAAGCTGCGTATGGGCTGCGCTTACGCCCGAACGTACTCGTTTGCGGGCGACATGGGCATCCTTTTCAAAACGTTCGCTGCGGTATTGAAAGGATCCTAAGAGAACATGCGCGAAACTGTCGCATCAGCAACTTCCCTTTGGAGGATTGCACTCTCTTATGAAACAGGGCTGCTCACCGCGCTCTTGCTTTTGGCGAGCTTTTTGCCAAGTGCAGCCATACCCGCCATTGCTTTGGGCGTGGCAACGCTTTTTGCTGCGCTGGCGTTTTTCCACCAAGGTGCGGTGTCTCTTGCGCTCCATTTCGTGGGGTTTTACCCCCTCAGTTTGACACTGGGGCGTTGGATTTCGAAGCCGTTTGCAGTTGGGCTCGTGGCGTATCTCATTTTTGTGATGGGGGCGGCGAGCGCCTTGTTTTCGAGGCCAAGGGCGTGGCCCGAAGGTCGCCTTGAGTGGGTGCTTGTGGTGTTTGCTGGTGTGCTAACAGCGCTTTGCGCTTTGACGGGCTACTCCGCGCCCGACACCACTTTTTTTACCCGGGCTTTGGCGCGAATGGCCATGATCATTGGCCCCGGCCTTGTGATTGTGGCGGCGCTCCGCACGCCGGAGCAGTTTGCATTTCTCATGAAGACCTCCTTTTCAATGTTGACTGCGTTCTTGCTGTACTTCCTCGTTCGCCTTGGCCTCAGTTTTTTCGAGGCTTTGTCGCTCCCTTTTTCGCCAGGCGAGGTCGACAACGTCATTGGGCTTTCGGTGGTGACGTTCACTCATTTCGCTTTGTGTGTCTCATTTCTTTTGGGCACTTTTGCGGGTTCTGCAAAAGCGCTGAACAAAGGCTTCGCTGCGAGCAGTGCCGACCGTGTTTTGCTTGGTTTCTTTTTGTTGGCGGACGTCGTGCTTATTCTTTGGCTCACCCAAAGGGGTGCATTGTTTGGTCTCGTGGCTTCAGTCGTTTGCCTTCCGCTTTTTTTTCGGCCTCAGGGGGGCTGGCGCCAAAGCGCCTTGGCGCGGGGCTCTTTCGTGGGCGGCATTGCAGCCGTTGTGGTAGCGCTGCTGTGGCTTGGAGCCACAGGCTCGTTTGCAAGTACTTTGTCAAAGCTGCAAACCCTGAAAACCTTCTTCTCGCTGTTAGTTGCAGGTGAGGCCTCGCTGGAGACGGTGGGCATGCAGACAGGTGAAATGCCTCTGGGCACCATTTCAACGCGGGTGGACGGCTACGTCACTGCTTGGCGAGAAATTCTGAATCACCCTTGGACAGGCATTGGGTTCACCCACTTTCAAAGTGTGAAAGCAAATTACCCTCATGGCTACCCACACAACATAGAACTCGACTTCTTGGTGACGTTTGGCTTGCTGGGGTTGGCACTTTTGGGGGTTGTCATTTTCCTTGTGTTCAAAGGGCTGCAGGCGGCAAGGCATCAGTCGTTTCGGCTTGGGGTGGCACGCCCGGAAACCTGTTTTGCAGTCATGATGGTCGTTTTTTTCTCTGTCGTGTTACAAGTGTCGGGTGCCTTGCAATCCTTGTTTCCAAACCTCCTGGTGTGCCTTTTTCTGTTGATCAGAGCCACCCGTTCCGACGACGCCACACGCCCCAACTCCCGGGGTGAGGACGCATGACGATAACGGATTTGAAACAACGCTATTTACGACGCGCTGCTTTGCTCGCAGCAGATGCCATGGTGGTGTTGGCAACGTTGCCTCTGGCCTTGTTCCTTCGGCTCGATCCGGCCGAAGCAGTCGCGTTTTTGCGGCAAGTGGGCGCCGACTATTACGCTCTGCTGCTTTTGCTCTCGCTCGCGTGCTCGTACACGGTGAAATCGCACCTCGCTATTTTGCGCTTGGCGAATCTCTTCACGGCACTGCGCGTGGCAGGCGCCTTGCTCCTGTGCTTCGGTCTTTTTCACGTGTTTGCGGTGTTCGTGTTTGCCTTCGAGCCTACGCTGCCGCGTTCCACCATTCTCATTCAAGCTCTTCTGGCCATTCCGGTGGCTGTGGGGCTCCGATTTTCGTTCCGTATATTGGAACGCTTTGCCTTTACCCGCGACCAGGAAGGCAAACGCACACTTATTTACGGCGCAGGCCTCACCACCGACCGTATTTTGCCCATGATGCTGCGGTCGCCTGACAAATACGTGATTGTCGGCCTTTTGGACGACAACCCTGGCAAACGTGGAGCGGAAGTTCAAGGGGTGCGCGTGTTGGGCGGCCGAGGGCAGCTGGCCTCGCTCGTGAAGCGGCACGAGGTGGAGCAGGTGATTTTGGCGATGCCAAGCCTTCCGGGCAAAGAGTTGCGCGGCATCGTGCGCGACATCAGGGCCTGCGGGGCATCGGCGAAAATATTGCCCGATCCTGATGCCTTTTTGCAAGGCAACACGACCCGTGCCTTGGACGTGCGCGACCTCGACATCGCCGACCTCCTGCGCCGTCCTCCGCGCAATTTGGACCGCGACGCCATTCGAGCCACGCTTCAAGGCAAGGTTGTGCTTGTCACCGGGGGAGGCGGCTCCATCGGCTCTGAGCTCTGCCGCCAGGTTGCCCTCGCACAGCCTTCTGTGCTTGTGGTGAATGATGCTTCAGAATTTGCCCTTTACCGCATCCACCAAGAACTTTTGGAGCGGTTTCCCAATGTGCGCATTGTCACAAGCCTGGGCGATGTGGCCGACACCGCGTTCACTCATGCGCTTTTTAACCTGCAGACGCCTCAAATTGTGTTTCACGCGTGCGCCTATAAGCATGTGCCTTTGTGCGAAGAAAACATTGTTGCCGCGTTTAGAAACAACGTGGGCTCGGCGTTGCGCGTGTTTGAAGCCGCCGTGCGGTGTGGCGTGGAACGAGTGGTGCTCATTTCGTCTGACAAGGCCGTGCGTCCGACGAACGTCATGGGGGCCACAAAAAGGCTCTGTGAGCTTCTGACGCTTTGGTATGCCCAGCATGCTTCTGATTCACGCACGCGTTTTTACAGTGTGCGGTTTGGAAATGTATTGGGCAGTTCCGGCTCGGTGATTCCCCGATTTTTGGAACAGATTCGTGCCGGTGGCCCAGTGACGGTGACGCACCCCGACATGACTCGCTACTTTCTGCTTATTCCAGAAGCCGCTTCGCTCGTGTTGCAGGCGGTTGCGAACGCGAAGGCGCCGGGCGACATCTACGTGTTGAACATGGGTGAGCCGGTGCGCATTGTCGACCTGGCACGCGACCTCATTTCGCTCATGGGCTATGCCCCCGACGAAGAAATTCCCATTGCCTTCACGGGCATGCGGCCGGGCGAAAAAATGTATGAAGAGCTCAGTCTGGAAGGCGAGACCATGGAAAGCGTGAACGACGACTACGCCCGCATCACGAACCTTGTGGCCGTGCCGCCGTCACTTTTGGCGGAGGTTGAAGACTTGTCGCACCGTGCGTTTGAAATGGGCGGCACTCTTCTGGCGAAAAAGCTGTTCGCCCTTATTCAACGTTTCGAATCGATAGAAAACGCGGCCAAAAACCTTCGGGAAAGCTCGCCGAATGTGTGATTCGCAAGCACGAACCTCTTTCCGTTTGCACCCCGGCGTGCTTGCTCGGCGGCGCCAGCGTCTCGTGCTTCGCTGAGCCCCTGAGCGAAAGCGGCAGGGTCTTCGGGTGGTACGCTCCACCCGCACGAGGCTTCTTTCACCAAATCGTTGCCCGCTTCCAGAGCTTGCAGAATGGGCCGTCCGCTCATCATGTAGTCGAAGGTTTTGTTGGGCGAGATGCCAAAGCGATAAATGCTTTTGCGGTCGCAGGTATGGCACAGAATGTCGAAGTGCGACAAAAGCGAGGGAATTTGAGCTTTTGGAACGGCATCGAGAAAATGGATGCGCAAGGCTCCCGACGTGCGGGCGGCAAGTGACTCTGCCCGTGCGCGGAGGCGTTCTTTTTCTGGGCCTTTGCCCACAAAAACAAAGGCCACGGGTTGGTTGGCGAAAAAGGCCGCTGCGTCAACCATGGTTTCAAGGGCGTTGGACACGCCATGGCCACCCACATAGCCAGCCAAAAACAGCCCTTCTTCTTTCCACGACCGCAACAAAGCGTCGTGAACGCTGGGAGGAGGGTTTTCCGGCCATTCGGAGAGAAGAATGCCATTGGGAACGTGGGTGAACTTTTCGGGCGCCATGCCATGCTGCACAAGATGGGCTTTGGCGGCAGGCAGAATGGACACGACGGCATCTGCAGAACGGCATGCGAAGTTTTCGGCGCATTGCATGACCATGATGTAGGGATTTCGGGGTGAAAGGCCGCCGAGCTCCATGGGCGAGAGCGGCCAGAGGTCGTGCACTTCGTGCACCAATTTTGCTCCGGCCAAACGAGCAATGAGCCAGCAAGGGAAGATGTCGAGTGGGTAGGTTGACGACGCGACAACTGCGTGGGGCTTCCAGCGGACGAAAGCGAAGGTGCGCAATAACAACCCGAACAAAAAAAGGAGCATATTCAAAATGCGCCCGAAGCCATTTCCACGGTACGCATTGCAAGGAAGCCAGAGCGCCTGCACGCCGTCTTCCTGGGAACGGCGCGCCAAAAAACGACCGGAAGGAGGCTGACGCTGGCGGAGGTGCGAGAAACTCGACCCCACAAGAAGTGTTTCGTGCCCTGCCGCGTTCCACTCGCGAGCGAGGGTGTGTGGTCGAAATTCCATTCCAAGGGTGGGAGATCCGGCGTAGTGGTTCACGTACAGGATGCGCATAGGTGAGTGGCTCCGCTTGCGGTGGACGCTCCAGAAAGCTTGTCTTATACTCCCCTTGCAAAGAAAGCGCACACCTTGCGGGACGACGCATGAAACTCCTCCGGCTCGCCCTTTTTCTTCTCGTTCTTGCATTCGCAGGCGCATTCCTTTTTTCTGCACTCAAGACGACGGGCGCGGAACGTATTGCCGTGTTTGGAAGCCGAGTCGACACGCGGGGCGATGTTGCGGTGCCTTTGGCGCGAGTGTCGCAAGGAGAGTTGCAACCCACCTTTGTGGCGCGCCTGGAAGCAAGGAGCTTGCCCGTGCACACGATGGGGCTCGATCTTTTCTTTTCTTTTCCTCGTGCGCGCCAAAACCTTCACGCGAAGCTGGTGGAGGAAGTGGCTCCTAGCTGCGTGTGGAGGCCCGAAGCTGCGGGCAACGTGCGCACAGGCGATCGCGTGACGTTCCGTCGGCAAGAAGGGTGTGCGCCGGTGGTGGAGGGTGCGACAGGGCGTGTGGCGTTTCGACTCGAAGTTTTCGAGCCAGAATTGGCGTCTCTTTCTCTTGTTGCTTTGCCGAACACTGACACGGCGCGAAGCGAGGCTGGCGTTGTTCTGCTGGAAGGAACAGAGCGGCTTTTGGCGAGCTACACGCGGGGGCCTTCGGAAGCGTCTCCCCGGAGCCGACTGTCGCTCCTCGCCTTTCACTGGGACGCTAGTGTGAAAGAAGGCACGAACGGACTCGGGTCGCTGGTGGTGGCTCTTGTTGTGTTGTTGTGCTCGGGCGCTGGTGTTTTGCTTTTTCCTTTGCCCATGCGCGCAGCGCGCAGCGCCACCGTTGGATTTCTGCTGGTTGTGGCGCCCCTTTTCGGGTTGTGGATTGTGGCAACGCCACCCTTGCAAGCGCCCGACGAGCCTGACCACCTGATGTCAGGTTTTCGTGTGGCGGAGAGTCCGGCCGCCGTTGCCAAACTCGACGCAGCTCTTTCGGAAGAGGCGAAACGGGTGCACTTCGAGCGTCTCAAATTCCAGCGCGCAGAAACCTTCAATGCGGCGGATGCCCTGCAGCCGTACCCCGTGGCATGGTCGGCCCATGTGGCACCTTTCGACCTCGCAGGGCGTTCCGCGCTCGAGGCTGCACTTTTCCGGGCATGGAAGCCTCCAGCTTTCGATGCCTCGGGAGGCAGTTTGTTTGGCTACCTGCGCGACCTGCGTTTGCTCATTGCCGCGTGGGCGTTGGCGTGTGCCTTTGGGTGCGGTTGGGTGTTGACACGCGTGAGCTTGGAAGACACGCCTGCCGGCTTCCATGCCGCACTCCTGCTGTTCGCATTGTTGCCTGCGGTGCCTCAGTTTGTGACCCACGTCTCGAATTACGGGTTTCTCATTGGCTCCCTTGTTCTTGTGTTGGGAGCGGCCTCTATCCGACCCCGTACCGAGCGTCAGGGAGTCTTGAAGTTTGCGGCCTTTGGTCTGGCTTTGGCCTTTTGTTGCCTTTCGGGGCGCATTGGCCTCACAGCCCTCGTCTTGTTGCCCTTGGCCTCGCTGTGGAAGCCGTCGGTTCCTTCGGTGTCGGCCTGGAAGGTTTGGGCGGTGGCGTTTGTGGCGTTTGCAGCCCCTTTGTTGTTCGCAAAAACGCAAAGCTTTGCATTCTTGGGGCAAGGTTTCGCCGTCTTCGCTTCTTTCGCCCCGAACCTCCCTCCGAATGTGTTTCTTCTCGCGCCTGTGTTTTTGGGCTGCGTGGTGCTGGCAGGAGTCGACACCCTTCTTGCGCAGAAAGCAGAGCTTCGGCCGCTTCCAGCGGGGCCTCCTGTTTCAGACGTTGTGAAGCCCACCCGTTCCGACAAGGCCTTGTTCCTTTCTTTGGCAGCCGCGCTCAGTTTCATTCTTGTTGTTTCTTATTTTGTGCCCCTGTCTGGCTTGCGTGAAAATGAGGATGTGGATGCCGTGCGTGGGCTTGCCTACGTTTGGGAGGTTTTGCCCCGGTTTGTGCGGAGCCTCGGCATCTCCGACCCGGAGTATTTCTTGTCGTCTTCGTTTTGGTCTGGGTTTGGTTGGCTCGACACGCTGTTTCCTCGCAGGCTGGTGAGGGTTTTGAAGTGCCTGCCTATTGCGCTGGCCTTCGCAGCCCTTGCGGGGTGGTGGTGGCGCAGCGATGGAAAGCGTCCGGCGGTGTTTCTGGTTGCCTGTTGGGCTCTGGGTCTTGGCATCGTTTCGCTCGAGGCCTTCGCCATTTCGTTTGAAAGAGTGAACTTGCACGGCCGCTACCTTTCTCTGCCCTTCCTCGTTCTGACGGCAGGGGCGGTGTTGCCTTTGGCCATGGGCCGCGCCAATCGGGCCCTTCAATGGCTGCCCACGAAGGCGCTTGTGGTGCTCGCGCTGTGCCTGCAGTTCCATTCTCTCCGTTTCGTTCTCGAAAGATTCTTCCCATGACTCCCGCGCTCCAGCCCGGCTCGAACAACGTGACAAAGGTTCTTTCGCCATGATCGATTCCAATGACCCGCGTCCCATTCTGGTTTTGGCTCCCCACACCGACGATGGAGAATTCGGTTGCGGAGGCGCCATTGCGAAATTGAGATCGCGCGGCGCGCGCGTAATTTACATCGCTTTTTCCGACGCGCGGGAGTCTCTTCCAAAAGGGTGGGCACCTGACACTTTAAGAAACGAAGTAGTTGCCGCCACGCAGGTGCTCGGCATCGATGCCGAAGACTGCCTGGTGCGCGACTTTCCCGTGAGGCGCTTCTCGCAATTCCGCCAAGAGATTTTAGACGACATGATTCGCTTGCGTGCCCAGTTCGATCCGCGCATGGTTTTTCTTCCGAGTTCTCACGACACCCACCAAGACCACAACGTTGTGAGGGAAGAGGGCTTTCGCGCGTTCAAACGGGTGACCATGTTGGGGTACGAAGTGCCGTGGAACAACTTGGATTTTCGTGCCGGTTGTTACGTCACACTTTCGGAAAACGAAGTGAAGCTCAAAATTGCGGCCCTGCAATGCTACGTTTCGCAGAAGGGCCGCGATTATGCGAATGAAGATGTCATTCGAAGCATTTTGCGCATGCGAGGGGTTCAAATTGGCGTGAACTCAGCCGAGGCCTTCGAAGTGCTTCGCTGGGTGGTGTGAGCGCTCAGTTTTTTGGCATGACCTGAGCGACGAGCCACTTTTGAATGCGCGCGAATTCCCCGAGTTCTCGGCCCGGGTTTCCAGCGATGGTTGTTTGCGGCGGCACGTCTTTGGTGACGCAGGCGGCCATGCCCACAACAGAGCCTTCGCCAACTGTGAGGCCCTGTTTAATGCACGAATTGACCCCAAGCCACGCCTTTTCTTTTATGCGCACCGAGCCGCAAATGGTGGTGCCTGCCGTGACAATGGCGTTGCGCTCCACGTGGTCGTTGTGAGCCACGTGCACGTGGTCGTCTATTTTGGCGAAATCCTCGATCACCGTTTCCTTCAAAGTGCCCGAGCAAACGGTGGTCAGTGCCCCAATTTCGACTTCGTTGCCGATAGAAACTCCGGCAAGGTGGGGAATTCGGACGTTGTTTCCCTCGTCGTCGGTTTCGATGCCGAAGCCGTTTCCACCCACCACGCAGTTTTCCCGCAGGAGGCTGTTTTTCCCAACTCGGGTGTTGCGTGAGATTTTTGCACCCGCCAAGAGAGTCGTGCCTTCACCGAGCCACACGTCATGACCCACGTAGCAAAGGGGGCCGACCACGACGCCGGCATCTAATCTCGCCGAGGGCTCCACCACAGAAGAGGGGTGGACCCGCGCAGAGGGGTGGATTCCGGGTTCGGCAATTTTAGGCGTGACAAGGTCCTTGTTCTCCACATGCTCAAGAACTTGCGACAGAGCACGGCGAGCATTCGGGACCTCAAAGAGAGCGGCGGTGGAAGTGGGCGTTTGGGCTTTCTCGGCATCACCCATGAGACTTTCTTCTACAATGAGGACGGCGTTCGGAACGGCCAAGAGTGCAGGAAGATGTGCGACCGCTTTTTTACCCACGAAGAAGAGTGGATTGGGCCCTCGTTCTTCGGGCCCGCAAAGCGACTGAATAACCCGCCCGGCGGGAGTCGAATTTGCCTTCAGCAAAGCTCCGAGTGCTTCTGTCGACAAACTTAAACTGAGCATGGAAAACCTCCAATATATTTATTTCGGGGCAGCATTCTTGAGGAGGGATTATTCGTCTTTTTCGCTGGCCGAAGAAACGAGAGCCATTTCGCGCCGAAGAAAGTCATCGAAAAGGGGAACGGTGAATTCAATCATTCCGTACGAAGGCTGATAAATCATTCCTTTTTCAATGAGCTTTTCTCGAACGACACCGAATGCCGAAGCCTTTTTGCCAAAAACATTTGCCACTTCCCCAGTTGCGCGTGCCCCAGGGCCGAGCTCGGCAAGGCCTCTCAGATATCGTTTTTCTGCGGACGTCATGCGGTCGAGCCGAACCCGAAAAGATAGTGCAACCTCGCGTCTGTACTTTCGCCATCCCTCCGCTGTCGTTCAGTTAAAGGTTACGTAACGCTTCGAGCTGCCCCAGTCGTCGCCGCGCTCCATGAGGACGAACGACATGAGGCGAAGCGCTGAAGCCGAGT
>JADCJN010000203.1 GCA_020247005.1 Silvanigrellales bacterium | reverse complement strand
GGAAGAAGGCGGCCGCGGACGGGTTCTTCTGCACGCTGGTGGAACTTATAATCTGGTGACCCCCCGGTATTGGACGCGGCGGACGCCCGATGGGCGTCAGTCCGTGTTCCCTTTCTTGGAGAGGGAGGGGTGGGGAGTTTCGGTGTCAGGCCCAGGGGCTCGCAAGGGCAAGGGTGCTTTGGTCGACGAAGAAAGCGCAGCGTTTCTGGAAAAAACCGCGCTTGCGGGTATCCAAGTCTTTAACAACGGGCTCAATGAAGACGCGCTTTTTTTTCCGATGCCTTCTGCTTCAAACCCCTGACTGCTCTCAAATTGACCCGATGCGACCGCCATCCACCGCAAGGCTTTGTCCTGTGATGTAGGACGCTGCGGGGC
The DNA here is from genome assembly GCA_020247005.1 of Silvanigrellales bacterium. Lineage (GTDB taxonomy): Bacteria > Bdellovibrionota_B > Oligoflexia > Silvanigrellales > Silvanigrellaceae > JADCJN01. Next base: position 5,843 of record JADCJN010000203.1, on the reverse strand, counting down.
TTGCGAAGAAACAGACAGCTGAGGCCACTTCTTCGGGGGCCGCGAAACGCGCCATGGGAACCTGGGCGCGCCACAACGTTTCGATGTCCGCTTCCGATTTTCCGGTCCGTGTCGCCGCCGCGGCAACAAGTTCACGGAACCGTTCGGTGGTGGTGTAGCCAGGAAGAACGTTGTTCACGGTGATGCCTTGGGGTGCGAGTTCGCCCGCAAGGGTTTTTGCCCACGCTGCCATGGCCGCACGAATGGTGTTGCTCACACCCAGTCCGGCAATAGGCACGCGCACCGACGTGGAAAGAACGTTCACCACCCTCCCGTAGGCAGCCGCTTTCATGTGTGGAGCAAGAACCTGCACAAGCCTCTGCGCTGCCAAGACATGTTGAGTGAGGGCTGCGGTAAAGGCGTCATCGGTGGCCTCCACCAACGGGCCAGCCTTCGGGCCACCCGAGTTGTTCACCAAAATGTGCACAGGGCCCCCCTTGGCAACACACGCGCTCACCGTTTTTTCAAGAACCTCCAGCTGGCCGACATCGCACGAAACAACCCCATGTTCCCCCGTGTGGGGCCTTGGAAGTGAGGCAGCGACCTGAAGAAGAGCACCCTCGTCGCGGGCCAAAAGAACAACACGCGCGCCCTGTTGGGCAAGTTGCAGAGCTGTCGCACGGCCGATGCCGCGCGACGCGCCACAGACGAGCGCCGTGCGGCCGGCGAGCGAAGGTGTGAATGCGGGTTCGTCTGCAATTTTCATCGGCTGTCTGATCTCCACTCAAGGGTGTGGCTGCCTGCGGGGCTCGCGCTCAGACTCACGCCCGTCGCCATGTTCACACGAGGGACGACCTCTTTGGCAAAAGTTTCCATGGAGCGCACGACGTCGGCGCTGTCGTGGTTGAAGAAGTCGAACCAGAGCATGAGTCTGTCGTCGGGGTGGAAGCGCGTGCGCGCCTGTGCGGCCACTTCCAGGGCATTGCCGACAAGAGCGTTGTCGACGGCGTTTCGGATACGCGCTTCGTCGAGCGTGCCTTCCAGAGCGTTCCAGTAGGCGTGCAGAGCCTTGCGGGCTTTTTCATGCGCGCGTTGGCTTCGGGCTTCGGGCGAAAGGCCTGGGGTTTCGTCGAGGAAAACGAGCACTGTGCGCGGCATGAGGCTTCGGCTCCAGGCCTCAGAAGAAGCCAAGGAGGCTTCGTTTGTGAGCGCGTAATGGGTGCGCATGCGGCTGTGCGTACGTTCAATTTCGTCGCCGGGCGTAATGGAAAGATTGAACACCCCACAAGGGAAAAACATGTTGCAGAGAATTTGCGCCTTGGGATCGTGACTTCCCACGAGCAAGCGCAACAGAGACAGGGGAGGGTGTGCGGGAATGACACCCGTGCGCGGAAAGACCCAGCGTGACGGAAGCACGATGTCGTTCCCTTCGAACAGAGCGCCTTCTTCGCGGGCCAGGGCCTCCACTGTGTTCCAAGTCGCCTCGTCGCGGAAGTCCGCACGGCCAACGGTTTGCAGGGGAACGTCGGTGGAAGCAAAGATGTCGCCACGGAGGAAGCGCAGAAACACCGTGGCGGCTTCCAGGAAAAGCTTGCCTTTGACAACGGGCCAGGCGGCTTTTTCCCAAGCGCAGCGAGGGGTGATGCCGTAGGGTTCCGACGAGAACTTGAAGCGACCGGCAGCGAACCCGAGGTGAAGAAGACGCCGCTCTTCGGGGTCGAGACCATGGAGGGTGAGGAAAGACTTCACGGCTTCGGCATGGGCCATTGGTCCGCCGTTCACAAGAATGCTGCGGATGGCGGAGCCAACGTGCAGTCGTTTCGTGTGAGCGAAGATTTTTTGCGCGAGCATCAAGACGTCGGTGTTGAGCCCAATTTCGCCCGTAAACCTCGGGATAACGGGGTCGAGCCCCTGCTTTTGCACTTCGCACGACAGGTGACTTTCCGCCACCCAGGCTGTGCCGTAACCAAGGTCGTCGGCAGCCTCCACCTGAGAAAAGAAGTTTCGGAACATGGTGGGTTCGTCGGGCATCACCCCGTCGACTTCTGTCTGACAGATGGAAAAAAAGACGTCGAAGTGCATGGCGCAGGGCCCTCTTTGAAAAGGTGCCCCATCCTACGCAAGCTCGCCTTCTGTGCCAACCTGTTCAGGCAAGTTCAATTCGTGGCTTCTGGATCCTTGTTTTTCTTGCTTTCATCCACAAACCACACCAAGCGAGGAACAGCGACCTTCACGGCTGCAGTGCGGTCGAAGCTTGAAGCGGTTCCATCGCATTGGAGTGCGAAAGAACCGGTGACGTCAACCACAAGCGTGCTCGTTTTTGTGAGGGTCAGTGCGCCAGGCTTCGCAACGCCCACTGTTTTCGTTTCGGTCGCTTTGCTCGGCGACGCGAGCGCAACGGTGGCTTTCTCTTTGCCGTCCAATTTTACCTTTGCGCTCAGTTTGAACGTGCCGCGATAGTTCGTACCTAAGGTGCGTGTCACGGGAATCTCGATTTTCGGGGCCGTTTCTCCCGTGAGGGCAAGCGAAGAGTTGAGCCCAGCGAGAAGGGAATCTGCAGTGGGTGCGGCCTGATTTGGTGAGGAATTTGAATTCTTCTTGGCATTCTTAAGCATGTCGGCCAAGAGGTCGGCCACCTTCAGTTCGTAGGTTTCTACGAGCGTCCCTGTCTTCGAAGCCGTTCCCGCGCTGCACGCGGCAGTTTTGCTGAAGTTCGATGCCACCTTGTTGCTGGGTTTCGTCAGGGCCCAACTGATGGCAGTGAAACCTTTCACTTGCACCGTGTCGTTGGGTGACAAAGGCACCAAGAGAAGTTTGGGCACTTTCGCGTAGTCTGCTGTTGCCATGAAATGGGGACCGGCCCACGCACGTGCGTACAGAGCCCCATCGGTGGCAAGATCTGCGTCGGCCACCAAATTTTTGAGACCTGCGTTTTCAAAAGGGTCGACCACGTTTCCATCGTCATCGGTTTCCAAGAGGCCGGCCTGAATGCAATGGCCTTCTCCCAGCGCTGCGGGCTCGGGCACATTTCCGCTCACCTTCATGCACAATGAAACATCGTTCCACTCGGGAGTGTGTTCAGGGCCTGCGAGGGCTTCTCCGAAGTCGCCCGGAAAACACTTTCCGTAGTTGTTGACGTTCCCTTTGAAGTAGAGGGCTGTGTCGTTCATGAGAACGCGGACGCCGCAACCGTTGTCGCCACCGCCCACCGAAATGCCCAACAAGTTCTGCTTTGGTCGCGCGATAATATTCATGACACTGGAAGACTGTGGGTAAGGGTTCTTTGTCGCTCCCGCGGGTTCTGCCGAAGGTCCATTTTTTGTTGCTTTTCGGTCGCCAAGCGAGAACCAGATGTTCATGTTCTCATCGGCGTCCACAGTGCCCGAAAGGTTCATGCCCCGGGCGATGTCTTCGACGAGCGACCACGTTCCGTCTTTGAACCCAAAACCGGTTTTAAAGACCATTTTTCCGCTCGGCGTGTCCGTTTCGGAAACGTTCATGCAGCTCAAATTCAAACTCATGCCCGTGTCCAGGACGCTGCCGTCGCCAAACGTCGTCTTGACCGGCATATTGACAAGTGAGTAGGCGGGCACCGTGGTTTTTTGAGGAGTTCCTGGACCCACAGCCACGTCATAGTCTTTTGCCGAAGTGTGTTGTGGATTGAGGCAAGGCACGTAGAAGTCAGAAATGCGTTGGAGGTTGCCATTCAACGTGCCGTCGAAGCTCATCAGGCGATCGCGGATGACAGCCGGTCCGCTTTGAAAAAAGGAGGAACGGATGGCGAAGGCCACCAAACAGAGTTTATATTCTGGCACCTGCTTTGACGCGTCGCCGGAAATCGCGACGCACTGGGCTTCCACGTCGTCTTGGGAGTCGAGCAGCAGTGCGGAGGCTGCCGACGGCTTCATGCCTTTGGGTGTGACGGCGTCAAAGGTTCTCGTCAGACTCACCTGATTCAAGGCATTCCTCGAAAAGGCGCGCGCGGGGCCATTGGGACCAGGTGAACCTCCATCGCCATTGTCTTTCGAGTCGCTCTTTCCGCATCCGGCTGCAAAAAGAACGCAGGCCGCGGTTGTCACAAGTGTCGAAGAAAGAGGGATCGAAATACGTCGTTTCAGAGTCATGGGTGCGTCTCCTGGCTGAGTGAAGGAACAAGCTCGAAGAACTGCGAACTTTGAGTAAGTGTACGTTACTTTTACACCCGAGAGGAAGTCTGCTGTCGTTCCTTCGGCGCTTCACGCTGCCTGCGCGTGTTGACGAGGCTTCCCTCCGGAGGCATCGTTCGCAATGGTTCTCTGATACTCCCTGATACTTTAAAATGAGAGCTCACCCATGAACGACCCAAAAATCATTGACATCTCGCCGCGTGTGAGCCCCCGTCTTGGCGTGTTTCCGGGAGACGTTTCTTTTCAACAAGAGGTCGCACTCAATTTCGTGCTCGGTTCAAATCTCATGCTCTCGTCCATTCGTTCAACCGTGCACATTGGAGCGCATGCCGATGCGCCTTGTCACTATGTGGAGGGCGGTGCCGACATCGCTTCTGTGAGCCTTCAGCGTTACCTTGGCTTGTGCGAAGTCGTTTCTGTGAACCCGCCACGTGGGGAGCGCGTGAGGCCTGAGCATCTTCCGGAGGGGTGGTGGCCCCAAACCCCTCGAGTCCTTTTTCACACGGGTTCGTTTCCACAGCCGGAAAATTGGAATACTGACTTCTGTTCGCTCTCTCCGTCGCTCATTGCCTCGCTCGCCGAGAAGGGTGTGGTTCTGGTGGGCATCGACACGCCGAGCATCGACCCGCAAAACTCCAAGGCGCTGGAGTCGCATGCGGCCGTGGCTCGTGCAGGGCTTTCCATTCTTGAAGGCCTCGTGCTTTCGCACGTAAAACCTGGACTCTACACGCTCGTGGCGCTCCCATTGGCTCTGGAGGGCCTGGATGCTTCTCCTGTGCGTGCGGTGTTGCTGCCGCCGGAGCCTAAAGACTTAGGGTACGTCTCGTAAATTCTTCGAATTTACTCGAATTCACGCAGCATGAGGTCTCGACTGTCGCCCCCCGGCGACCCTCTCGCGTTCGGAGAGCACCGCCGCCTGCGGCGGCGTCTTGATCCCAGACTTCGTTGGGCGTAGACGGAACGGAGTCCAAGCAATTGGGAGGTTACCATGGACCTCACAGACGCTTCGGGCCACCATGGAAGAGTTCGCGCGCCGCGCTTGACGGGATGAGATGGATTGTCGCGACGGAAGCGGCATGGCATTTCCTCCCCGAAAAATATGGAAACCAGAAGACAGTTTTCGATAGCTTTCCACGCTGAGAAGCCTGAGGTGTGTTATTGACGGGAGCTTCGTTCCTGCAAAAAAAGGGGGGGCGGCGTCGGAAAGACAAAGATTGGCAAGGGCACAAAAATCATGGCCAATGCAGACGATCGATTCGACCTCCCTTGGAGTTGAACTCGAGGTCGTCGTTGGTGACGCAGCGTTTGACTCCGACGGCCTTGACGCCCGGCTGGCTCAAAAGGGGACCAAACTCATCGCGCCCCACAACGAACGGCGCATCAACAAAACCCAAGATGGACGATTGTTGAGGCGCATGAAACGACGCTGGCACGTTGAATTTTTTCTCGCGAAGTATCGTTCTGCTTGCCTGAGCGGGGATTTTCCTTAGGAATTTGCCTTCGAGCTGAGTGCAGGCAAAAAGATGTGGCGTCGGCGCGCACAGTCTGTGCTGTCGCCTGCGAAGCTTTCAACTTTGGCAGGTGGGACTGTCGTGCGGGTCGGATGAGGTGCGATCGAAGAGCATCGCCCCTGAGATCGCGAGAGGGTCGCCGGTGGGCGACCGTCGAGTCAGCAAGCCTTGTTGAGTTCGAGCAAAT